>JALYHO010000030.1 GCA_030776545.1 Pseudomonadota bacterium
CCCCCGAAACCGCCCGAGCCGGTGGTCGCGCGGCCACCGACGCCCGCCCTCCCCGATCCGCAGATCGCGATCGAAAAAACCAAACGCGAGCAAGCCAAGCGGCTCGCTGCCGAGCAGGACGCCCTGAAGCAGGAAAAACGCGACAAGGCCGAGCGCGACCAAGCCGAACGCGAGCGGTCGGAAGCGGCGCAGAAGAAAAAAGACGCCGCCGACCGGCAAAAGCTCGAGCAGGCCAAGGCCGAGCAAGCCAAGAACGAGAAAGCCGAGGCGGCACGCCTCCAGGCGCTGCGCGACGCTCAAATGAAACGCCTGAGCGGCCTGGCGGGCGCGACCGGCGCGCCGACCGACACCGGCGCCGACTTGCGCAGCAGCGCGCCTTCGGCCAACTACGCCGGCCGGGTCGCGGCTCGCGTCAAGCCAAACATCGTCTTGACCGACTCGGTCGACGGCAACCCCCGCGCGGTGGTCGAGGTCAGGCTCGCACCCGACGGCACCATCATGGCCAAGCGCCTGGTCCAGAGCAGCGGCTCCAAGCCGTGGGACGACGCCGTGCTGCGGGCGATCGAGCGAACCGAAATGCTGCCCCTCGACAACGGCCGGGCGCCGCCGGTCTTCGAGATCGGATTCAGGCCCCGCGATTGAGCGGGGAACGCGGCTTCGAGAAGCTCAGCCCGAACGGGATATCTTTCTTCTCACTCCCACCCCGTTCACCCTGGGCTTGTCGAAAGGTCGCCCTGAGCGAAGGGCCGGCGCCCGCGCGCGCAGGCGTCGAAAAGCTCAAACCTTCCCGTTCGCGCCTGCCACGGCTTTTGCACGCTCAGAGACCAGGACACGCAGGCGCGTCAGCTCGCCCGCCACGTCCGCGGGAAAGCCTTTGCGGCCGCCGCGTCGGTCGATGAGCAAACTGTCGAGGATCAGCGCGGTGAGAACCGGGTCACGCCAACCCAGCGCGAGCCGGTTGGCAATTCGCGGGTAGCGGGCGGCAAGGTGGTCGGGGCGCGAGGCCGGCCCGAACTCGGCCAGCCATGCCAGCGCCAATGCCGACAGCGCGTTGTCGCGCGGGCTGGGGCGGTCGCGCAGCGACTTCGCGTCTGCCACGGCGGCCGTGGCGGAGGGGGCGGCGACCGACTGGGCCGCGGCGCGGCTCGACCGGCGCTCCTGGACCGGCTCCTGTTCAAAGCCGAATGTCGAGAGGCTCATAGTCATTCACAATTGTCCCCGGGCACCGACGTCCCGCGGGAGGTTTTGCAGTGACATCCTTATCGAAAATGCCACTCAAGACGGTGCCTGGACCCGGCCTGCGCTGCCCCTAGCGCTTCGCGATGTCCGCGCGCGCTTCTTCCTCCGACTTTCCGCCCATCTTCGCGCACGTTCCCTTCGGGACGTAATTGAAATCCTCCAGGGCCTTCTCGTTCCGGGTTTGACCCGCACAGCTGTGGCTGCCCGAGAGATTGGCGCAATCGTTGGTGCCGGGCTTGGCGACGCCATAGCACTTTTCCTTTTCCCGGCCCGTATCGGCGGCCTGGGCGGCCGTTGCGGCCGCCAGTGCGAGAACGGCAGCCAGACTGGTGGCGATGAAACGGTCATGCATGGGGTGTCCTTTGCGAAACGACGGGCCTCGATGGTCGGGGTGAGCAGGGAGATCTTACCGAGATCGCCCCCTTGAGAACCGCCTGCGCGCATCCGAGCGGCCGACCCGGGGGGGGACCGGGGCATTCGGCCCCGAACTGGCAGGCTCTCCGCCCTTATTTCAGCGCTTCGCCGCGGGCCCGCCGGAGCGAACATGCGGGGCGAGGGAAACGCTGGCGCTGCCGCCTGGAAGGGTGCGCGACCTGCGCACGCCGCTCGCTATAAAAGGATCGCCGCGATGGCAGACATGTCGACACCGTTGGAATGGGATCTGGACGCCGCGCACACCAGTGCGTCCGCCCGGGGGCCGCACACCGCCCAGGCGCGCAGCCGGCCGGCCCCCGCACGGCCGGAATTTTCCGACAAACTGAGCCGCGAGGCCTTCAGCTGGCCGACGCCGCCCTACGCCAGCTATCCCGTAGCGACCCCGCAGACCGACCCGTTGCCGTGCGAGATCGTCGGGGTCAACGACAAGAAAACCAATGGCCGGCTGACCTTCTTCGTTCCCGAGGAAGGTGTCGCGCATGTCCAACTCCCGCCGGCTCGCACGACCCTGCCGCTGCGGTTCGACCAGTTTCGCTTTCTGCATCTGACCACGCCGCTGGTGCCGACGCCGCCGACGCCGGGCGAGCGTCACGCGCAGTTGCTCGGGCATCGGGCGGTCACGCTGTACGAGCTGATACTGACCGGCGGTAGCGAGCTGACCGGCGAGACGGTCGGCTATGTCGAAAACGATTTCGGCCTGTTCCTCTTTCCCCCGATCGAAGGCGACGACTCGAACACCGACGACGGCATCGTCACCCGGACCTTCGTGCCACGAGCCGCGTACGTGCGTTTCGAAGTCGGCTCGCGCATCGGCGAGTTGCTGGTCGAACAGAACAGTGCGACCCAGGCGCAGATCGAAGCCGTCGTCGGGGCCCAGCAGCAGCTGCGCGAGCGCAAGCTCGGTGACGTGCTGGTCAACAGCCAGGTGGTCGCGCCGGAGCAGCTGCTCGAGGCGATCGAGCGCCAGGCCAAGATGCCGATGGTGCGCATCGGCGAGGCGCTGGTGTCGCTCGGGATGGTCAACGACGAGCAGCTGAAGGACGCGCTCGCTCGCCAGCAGCAAGACCGCAGCGTACCGCTGGGCGAATTGCTGGTGCGTGCCGGCGTGGTCTCGCGCGAGGACCTGCAGGTGGCGCTGGCGCGCAAGATGGGCTACCCGCTCGTCAACCTGGATTCCTTTCCGGCCGAAGCCGAGGCGCTGCGCAAGCTCCCCTATTCGGTCGCGATGCGACTGAAGGTCATGCCGTTGCTGGTGCGCGACGGCCGGCTCGTGATCGCCCTGGACGATCCGGCACGGCGCAATGCCGTCGACGAGATCGAATTCAACGCCCAGATGAAAGTCGTGCCGGTGCTGGCGCACACGCGTTCGATCGAAGCGGTGCTGCACGCGGCCTACGAAAAGATCGGCAGCGCCGACAAATCTGCCTTGCCGGACGACGCGCTGGTGCCGCTGAACTTCGACCTGAACGACACCGACAAGCTGGTCGAAACCCTCGAAAAGGAAGGGCTCGACCACGCCGGCTCGCACGACGACAAGCCGATCGAGCAGTCCGACAACTCCCTGGTCCGCCTGCTCAACAACATGATCATCGAGGCGCATCAGGAGGGAGCCTCCGACATCCACATCGAGAGCTACCCCGGTCGCGAGAAAATTCGCGTGCGGTTTCGCAAGGATGGCGTGTTGCGCACCTATCTGGAACTGCCGCCGAACTACCGTGCGGCGCTCATCGCCCGGGTCAAGATCATGTGCGACCTGGACATCTCGGAGCGCCGGAAACCCCAGGACGGGAAGATCAACTTCGCCAAGTTCTCGCCCCAGCACAAGCTCGAGCTGCGGGTCGCGACCATCCCGACCAACCACAACCTCGAAGACGTGGTCATGCGGCTGCTCGCCTCCGCCAAGCCGATGCCGGTCGACCGGCTGGGACTCTCGGCGGACAACCTCGCACGCCTGAAGGAAGCCGTCGAACGACCCTACGGCATGGTGCTCTGCGTGGGCCCGACCGGTTCGGGCAAGACCACCACCTTGCACTCGGCGCTCAGCCACATCAACGTGCCGGAGCGCAAGATCTGGACCGCCGAGGACCCGGTCGAGATCACCCAGCCCGGACTGCGCCAGGTTCAGGTCAACCCCAAGATCGAATGGACCTTCGCGAAGGCCCTGCGAGCGTTCCTGCGCGCCGACCCGGACGTGATCATGGTGGGCGAGATCCGCGACGCGGAAACCGCCAGCATGGCCGTCGAAGCCTCGCTCACCGGCCACCTGGTGATGAGCACGCTGCACACCAACAGCGCCCCCGAGACCGTGACCCGCCTGCTCGACATGGGGCTGGACCCCTTCAACTTCGGCGACTCGCTGCTGGCCGTGCTGGCTCAGCGCCTGGTCCGCAAGCTCTGCACCCACTGCCGGACCGGGCGCCCGGCGACCGCCGAGGAGAGCGACGAACTCCTGGCCGACTACATGAGCGCCTTCGGCAACCAGCCCCCCATCAGCGCGGCGAGCGTCATGGACGGCTGGCTGCAGCGCAACAGCCGCGACGGGCGCCTGATCGTGCACCGCTCGGCGGGCTGCAAGGAGTGCGGCGAGACCGGATACCGCGGTCGCGCCGGCATCCACGAACTGATGGTGATCTCTCGCGAGATGCGGCGCCTGGTGCAAACCCGCGCGACGGCCGAAGCGCTCCAGCATGCGGCGCTCAAGGAGGGCATGCGGACGCTACGCCAGGACGGCCTCGACAAAGTGGTCGCGGGCGTCACCTCGATCGAGGAAGTGCGCGCCACGAGCAACGCCTGAACGCCGCCTCGCGCGCCGGTTTCGCGCCCACGTAAAATGCGGCCTTTTTGGCGCAGCACTGCGCGACCGGGGACCGACGTGGATTTGAAGCTGCCGATCAGGATATTCGACGAACTTTCGGAAGTGGTGATCGAATCCACCGGCATGCTCGACCTGGCCAGCGGCGAGATCCGAAGCGTCGAGTATGAAGATTACAACGCCGAGACGCAGGGCCTCCCGGCCGAGCGCGAAGAATACGAATTCACGTCCGGCCTGCTGACCAACGGCGCCAAGGACGTTGAATTTCGGGTCGAGGTCGACGTGATGTCGGGGCGCTACTCGGTGACGCCGAGCGAGTTGCTCGAATTGAAGGGTCGGGCGGCCAAGCTGTTCACCGCCGCCCCGACCGACGCGGCCCCGACGATCGCCCCACGCAAGCTGCGCTAGCAGGGTCGTCAGAGGGGTGTAAGAAGGCGCCGCCGAGCGCGACCTGAACGGAAACCACACAATCCGTCCAAGGAGTATTTCTCATGCACCCCATCGAACCGCACCGCGCTTCGGCGCTTGATCGTTCGTCGCGCGCCGCCCCGGGTGCCCGGCGCATGGCCTTGGCCGCGGCGGTCGCACTGCTCGGACTCGCCGCCTTGCAGCTCCCGAGCCGCGCCGCGGAACAGGCGGTCCGACTGCCCCCTGCCGCCGACGCCGCTGCAGCCGACGCTGGCAAGCAAAGCCCCGCCACGGCAGTGTTCGCCGGCGGCTGTTTTTGGGGGATCCAGGGCGTTTTCCAGCACACCAAAGGCGTGTTGAGCGCCGTGTCGGGTTACGCCGGGGGCAGCGCCACCACCGCCCACTACGAGATCGTTGGTTCGGGAATGACCGGTCACGCGGAATCGGTGAAGGTCCTCTACGATCCCAAACAGGTCAGCTATGCCCAGCTGCTGCAGATCTTTTTCTCGGTCGCGCACGACCCGACCCAGCTCAATCGACAGTTCCCCGACAGCGGCACCCAGTACCGGTCGGCGATCTTCACCAGCGACGGCGCACAGCAGCAGGCGGCCGAAAAATACGTGGCCCAACTCGACGCCGCGAAGGTGTTCGGGTCCCGGATCGTCACCCAGGTCACACCGCTGAACGCCTTCTACCCGGCCGAGGACTATCACCAGGACTACGCCACGCTGCACCCCGACTCGGGCTACATCGCCACCTACGACCTGCCCAAGATCGCCAACCTGAAAACCGTGTTCCCCGCCGTGTATCGTGACGAACCGGTGTTGGTGTCGAACCGCGGAATCGCCCGACGCTGAATTCGACCCTGCCGGTGCGGTTTGCGGGCCCGTACTTGGGTTATTGTCCGGGCCGATGTTTCCCGGCCTGACACTTGCCTATTGGCTCACCCTCCACGGACTCGTGACGATCGTCGCGGTGATGTTTTATGCCGTCACCGCCCACCTGCTCCAGCAGCGACGCCACCCGACCGCGGCGATCGCGTGGGTGCTCTTCATCCTGTTGATCCCCTATCTCGCGCTGCCGTCGTTCCTCATTTTCGGTTCGCGCAAGCAGGCCAGGCCCCGCAACCGGCCTTTGCAAAACCCCCCGGAAACGGACGGCGAGGGCCCCTGGGCCATCCAGACCGCGCTGGCCCTCGGCCAGCCGGAGCCCCAACCCTACGAGCGGCTGCAGATCCACGCCGACGGCCGCGCCGCGTTGGCGGCGCTGTGGGCCGTCATCGACGGCGCCCAGCGTTCGATCGACCTGTGCACCTTCATCATCGGCCGCGACCGGGTCGGGTACGGGTTGGTCGAGCACCTCGTCGCCAAGGCCCGCGCGGGGGTCAAGGTGCGCCTGATGCTCGACGGCCTGGGCAGCCTGATGAGCCGGCGCCCCGACCTCCTGCCGCTGACCGCCGCCGGGGTGGAGTTCGTGCGTTTCGTGCCGCCCCTGCACTCGCCCCTCAGGGGCCGGACCAACTTGCGCGACCACCGCAAGCTCCTGATTGCCGATGCCGGCTTGCCGGGCCAGCGGCTGTGGTGCGGCGGCCGCAACCTGGCGGGGGAGTATTTCGAAGGTCGGCGGGGCCAGGCCCCCTGGCATGACCTGACGTTCGACCTGGGCGGCCCCTTCGTGGGCCAGGCGAGCACGCTGTTCGAGCACGACTGGGCGTTCGGCAAGAGCGGGACCAAGCTGCTGGAAATCGACGCGCCCGAAGCGCAACCGGTGAGCCCCCACGGTGCGCAGCTGATTGCCTCCGGACCCGATCAAGCCGACGACACCGTCTACTCGCTGCTGCTGACCGCAGCCTACCGGGCGCGGCGCCGCATCGCACTGATCACCCCCTACTTCGTGCCCGACTCCGCGCTGCTGCTGGCCCTGTGCATCGCGGCCCGACGCGGGGTGGAGGTCGAGTTGCTGCTGCCCGCCAGATCCAACCACCGAATGTCGGATGTCGCGCGCCGGCGTGCGCTGCGGACGCTGGCAGCCGCTGGCGCCCGGGTATGGACGGTGCCGCACATGCTGCACGCCAAGCTCGCGGTGATCGACACGACCCTGGCGCTGGCCGGGTCGGCCAACCTGGACAGCCGCAGCCTGTTCCTGAACTACGAGCTGATGGTCGCCTTTCACGACCGCGAAGCGATCGACCGCTTCGCGGCGTGGTTCGACAAGGAGCGCGCCACGGCCGTGCGCCTGGAACCCGCGCCGGCCGGGCTGGTGCAGGACGTCGCCGAAGGACTGGTGTTGTGGACGGGGTTTCAGCTTTGAGCTGGCTTTGCATGGCGGGGGAGGCGCACCATGCGCCCCGTGGTCGCCTCCTCTAATGCGCGAGCTGCGTCGGAACCGCCGAGCCTTCCTTTTTCTGCCGCAAACTCACGCCGTTCTTGACCGCGATGATCTCCGCGACGATGGCCACCGCGATCTCGCCCGGCGTCTTGGCACCGATATCCAGGCCGATCGGGCCGTGCAAACGGCCGATTTCTGCAGGCGTCAAATCGAACTGGGCGAGCCGTTCGCGGCGCTTGGCGGTGTTGCCGCGCGAACCGAGCGCCCCGATGTAGAAGGCGGGCGACTTGAGCGCCTCCAGCAGCACCAGATCGTCCAGCTTGGGGTCGTGAGTCACGGCGACCACGGCGCTGTGGGGGTCCAATTGCATCTCGAGCACCAGATCGTCCGGCATCGCCTTGCTGAAGGTCGTGCCGGGCACGTCCCATCCGAGGTTGTATTCCTCGCGGGGATCGCAGCAGGTCACGTCGAAATCGAGGGCCAGCGCCATGTGCGCCACAGCACGGGAGAGTTGGCCCGCACCGATGATCAAGAGCCGCCAACGCGGACCGAAAAGCGCCACCAGCCGGCGACCGTCGAACTCGAACGCGTCTCCCCGGGCCGCTGCCTCCACCGACACCTTGCCGGTGGCGAGGTCCAGGCGGCGGGCGACCAGTTCGTGGCGCGCGGTGCGCTGCAGCACCTCGTCGATCCAGGCCACGTCCTGTAGCGGCTCTTGCACCAGGCGCAAGTTGCCGCCGCAAGGCAAGCCGAAGCGTGCCGCCTCTTCTTTCGTGACGCCATAGGCGATGAGCGAGGGTGTCCCGACACGCTCACCGTGACGCAGCCGGTCGATGAGGTCGTCTTCGACGCACCCCCCGGAGACTGAACCGGCGACCTGACCGTCGTCGCGCAAGCAAAGGAGCGCGCCGGGGGGGCGCGGGGCCGATCCCCAGGTCTCGATCACGGTGACCAGCCAGACCTTGTGACCGTCGGCGAACCAGCGGCGGGCTTGACTCAGGACCTGCAGGTCGAGACTGTCCATTGCGTGTCTCCTGATGAGGCACTGATCCATTGCTTCGCCAATCGATCAGTGGATTGCAATCCATGCGGGGAGCATGGCGACGCCGGAACCTTCCCCGAAGGACAGTGGGAAGACCCACCGAAGCGCGAATTGTTCAGTGCTCGCCTAACGAATCAAGAAATACACCGCCGCCAACGCCACCACGCCGCCGATCAACCACCACAACTTGCCGAGATTGGCATCGGCCGACGAAGGGAGCGCGGCAGTCGCCAGCGGCAAGGCGGCACGTGCCAGCGGAGGGGACGCCAGCGTCGCCGTCGGCGACTCCGGGGCCGCCTCGGGCGCCGCCGTAGCCTGCACGCGGGCCTCGAAGGCCTTGAAAAAGTCTTCGGTGATCTTCGCGGCGGTCGCGTCGATCAAGCGCGAGCCGATCTGCGCCATCTTGCCACCGACCGTGGCGCGGGCGGTGTATTTCAGGAGCGTCTGCTGGGGCGACTGCGCCGTCAGCGCGACATCGGCCGAGCCCTTGCCGAAACCCGCGATTCCGCCCTGGCCATCGAAATTGAGGGTGTAGCCGTTCGGTGCGTCGACTTGTGTCAACGTGATCTTTCCTTTGAAGCGCGCGCTCACCGGTCCGACCTTGAGCGCGACCACCGCGGCCATGCCGCCGTCGTCGGTGCGCTCGATCGACTCGCAGCCGGCGATGCAGCCCTTGAGGACGTCCGGATCGTTGAGCGCTGCCCAGGTCTGGTCG
This sequence comes from Pseudomonadota bacterium, assembly GCA_030776545.1. GTDB lineage: Bacteria > Pseudomonadota > Gammaproteobacteria > Burkholderiales > Burkholderiaceae_C > LMDS01. The sequence continues at coordinate 8,980 of JALYHO010000030.1, forward strand.
ATCGAGGCAGGGATGAGGCGTTCGCCGAGAAGTTCCATGATGTTTTTTCAGGCCAGGAGGGTGGAGGGCGCGACACTGGGTGCACGCAAGGCCTTGCCGAGGTCGGCGAGACTGGCCAGATTGTGAACCGGCAGGAAGCGATCGACATGCGGCAACAGGGCCCGGACCCCGGCGGCGCGCGGCTCGAAGCCATCGAAGCGCAGCAGGGGATTGAGCCAGACCACCTGGTGGGCGCGCCGATGCAATTGCGCCGCCGCTCGTCCCAAGTCGCCGTATTCGTCGCGATCGAGGCCATCGGTCATCAGCAACACGGCCGCGTTCGACCCCAGCAGGCGCCGCGCCCAGACCCGGTTGAATTCGTCCAGGCAACTCGCGATGCGGGTGCCGCCCTTCCAGTCGCTGACCTGGTTGTCGGCATGGTCGAGCGCGACATCCGGGTCGCGGTGCCGCAGGCTGCGGGTGATGTTGGTCAGGCGCGTACCGAAGGTCAGCGTGTGCACCCGGAGGTAGCGCCGCGTCAGACCGTGGACGTAGTGCAACAAGAGTCGGGCGTAGCGTTCCATCGAGCCCGAGATATCCAGCAGCACGACCACCGTCGGCCACTCGGTGCGTGGCCGGGTGAACGCGGGAGCGAGGGTGTCGGGGCGTCGCGCCATGCCCTGCAGCGTCGTGCGCAAGTCGAGCGTGCCGACCGCGGCGCGTTCGTGGCGCCGGCGCCGAACCGGCTGTACCGGAAGCGCGAGCTCTTCGGCGAGCTTCTTGGCGAGTTCGAATTCGGCCGTGCTCATGGTCTCGAAGTCGGCCCGCTGCAGCCGTTCTCGGTCCGAGAAGGTCAGGATCGTGTCGAACTGGATGTCCTCCGGCGCGTTCTGATTGGCCGGATTGGGAGGCGTGGGTGCCTGAGGCGGTGCCAGCGCTTCCGCCAGGCGGTTGGGGCGCCGTGCGGCGGGCTTGTCACCGCGACCGCTGATCTTCGGCAGCAGCAAGGCCATCAGTTGCTCGATCAGCTTGGGGTCGCGCCAGAAGGCGTCGAAAGCGGCGTCGAACAAGGGCTGCTGCTCGTGCCGGTCGAGCATCACGGCGCTCAAGGCGGCGTGCACGTCGTCACGGCGATGCAGACCGACCTGCTCGACCGCCGCGAGCGCGGCCAGCACCCGGTCCGGGCCCACCGCCATGCCGGCGGCGCGGAGGATGCGACCGAAATGCAGGATGTTCTCGGCGATCATGCTCGACCTGGGTCGGCCACGGCCTCGTCCTTCAGCAGGGCACGGGCCCGAAGTTCGCCGAGCAACTTGGCGGCGTCCCCGTCCTGCAACCGGACGATGTCGTCCTGATACTTGAGCAAGACCCCGAGGGTGTCGTGCACGTTCGCAGGGTCGAGGGCGATCGCATTGAGTGCGACCAGCGCATTGACCCAATCGATGGTCTCGGCGACGCCGGGCGCCTTGAACAGATCGAGCTTGCGCATGCCCTGCACGAATTCCACCACCTGGCGGGTGAGGCGGGCATCGGCGTGCGGCGCCTTCAGGCGCACGATCTCGAGCTCGCGCTCGACGCTGGGAAAATCAACCCAGTGGTAGAGACAGCGACGCTTGAGGGCGTCATGAATCTCACGGGTGCGGTTGCTGGTGATGAGGGTGATGGGCGGGGCGGCGGCCTTGATCGTTCCGAACTCCGGGATGGTCAGCTGGTTCTCGGCCAGCACCTCGAGCAGGAAGGCGTCGAACGGCTCGTCGGCGCGATCGAGTTCGTCGATCAGCAGGACCGGGGATCGGTCCTGGGTCAGCGCCTGCAGCAAAGGGCGCTCGATCAGCATCGGGCGCGAATAGAGGTCGTGGCCGAGACGCTCGCGGTCGGCCGGGCCATGGATCGAGTGAGCCGCTTCGGCCAGTCGGATTTCGACCATTTGACGCGCGACATTCCATTCGTACGCGGTCTGGGCGATGTCCAGCCCCTCATAGCACTGGACCCGAAAGAGCGCGGTCGACAGGGCCCGCGCCAGGCTCTTGGCGAGCTCGGTCTTGCCGACGCCGGGTTCGCCTTCGAGAAACAGCGGACGACCGAGCTTGAGGCTCAAGAACAGCGCGGTGGCCAGCCGACGGTCGCACACATAGTGCTCGGCGGCGAGCAGCGCGACGACGGCATCGACGGATTCGGGGAGCGCGAGGGCGGGCATGCCAGGGATGTTACCGGGGGTGGGCGTTGTGCGCAGCGCGGGAGCCGGTGCGGCGAGCCGCACCGGCAGAGGACGGCCGCCGCCCCTCTTCCCGATCAGCGCGCCAGGGCCGCCGCGACGGCGCGCGACGCCATCACGCTGATCATGGCGGCGCGGTATTGCGCCGACCCGTGCATGTCGCTGTTGATGTCGGTGGTCGGCATCTTCACCGCCTTGGCGGCTTCCGGGGTGAAACTTCGTGCCAGCGCCGTTTCGATCTCGGTGGCCCGAAAGGCATGCCCCTTGGCGCCGGTCACGCCGACCCGCACGCCCCCGGACGACTGGGCCACGAAGACGCCCACCAGCGCAAACCGCGAGGCCGGCTGCCGAAATTTGACATAGGCCGCGCGTTGCACCGCAGGAAAACTGACAGACGTGATCATTTCGCCGGGCGTCAGCGCGGTCTCGTACAGGCCGGTGAAAAAAGCGTCCCCCGCCACGGTCCGCCGATCCGTGTGGATGGTCGCATCGAGCGCCAGAACGGCCGCCGGATAGCACGCGGCCGGGTCGGCATTGGCGAGCGAGCCGCCGATCGTGCCCATGTTGCGCACCATCGGGTCCCCGATGCCGCCGGCCAGTTCGGCCAGTGCCGGGCAAGACGCGCGGACCGCCGCGCTGGCGGCCACCGTGGCATGGGTGGCCATGGCGCCGATCATCAGCCTGGCACCGTCCATGCGGATGGTGCGCAGTTCGTTGATTCCGCCCAGGTCGACCAGCAGGTCGCTCTGCGAGAGCCGCAGTTTCATCGCCTGGATCAGGCTTTGGCCCCCGGCCAGATAGCGCGCTTCGGTGCCCAGGGCGGCCTTGGCGGCGGCGATGTCGGCGGGCCGTTGATAGTCGAATGCATACATGTGGGTGTTCTCCTGAAGGCTCAAGCAGCCGGGTTGGCGGCGCGCCACACGCGCTCGACGGTCGCCGGCATCGCCATGTCGCGAACGCCGAGCGCATCGGTCAGCGCATTGATGTAGGCCGGCGGCGAACCGATCGCCCCAGCTTCTCCGCAGCCCTTGACGCCCAGGGGGTTGTGGGTACAGGGGGTGACGACGTTGCCGATCGTGATGTGCGGCACGTCGGATGCTCGCGGCATCGCATAGTCCATGTAGGAGCCGGTCAGCAACTGCCCGGACTCCACATCGTAGGCGCAGGCTTCCATCATGGCCTGACCCAGGCCCTGGGCGATGCCGCCCTGCACCTGCCCTTCGACGATCATCGGGTTGACGATGTTGCCGAAGTCGTCGACGGCGACGAACTGTTCGATCGCGACCTTGCCGGTTTCAGGATCGACCTCGACCTCGCAGATGTAGCTGCCCGACGGATAGGTGAAGTTGGTGGGGTCGTAGAACGCGTTCTCGTTCAGGCCCGGCTCGAGCTTGTCGAGCGGGTAGTTGTGCGGCACGTAGGCGGTCAAGGCGACGCTGCCGAACGGCACTGTCTTGTCGGTGCCGGCGACCTTGAAGACACCGTTGTCGAATTCGATGTCGGTGTCGGCCGCCTCCAGCAGGTGAGCGGCGATCTTCTTGCCCTTCGCGATGATCTTGTCGACCGCCTTGACGATCGCGGTGCCGCCGACCGAGAGCGACCGACTGCCGTAGGTGCCCATGCCGAACGGCACGCGGCCGGTGTCGCCGTGGACGATCTCGACGTTCTCGACCGGAATGCCGAGCCGCCCCGCCACCACCTGCGCGAAGGTGGTCTCGTGGCCCTGGCCGTGGCTGTGCGAGCCGGTGAACACCGTCACCGTGCCGGTCGGGTGGACCCGCACCTCGCCGGCCTCGAAAAGACCGGCGCGAGCGCCGAGCGCGCGGGCGATGTTGGAAGGAGCCAGACCGCAGGCCTCGATATAGCAGCTGTAGCCGAGGCCGCGCATCTTGCCCCGGGCGACCGAGGCGGCTTTGCGCGCGGGGTAGCCGGCGACGTCGGC
>JALYHO010000031.1 GCA_030776545.1 Pseudomonadota bacterium
GACCGGCGCCTACCGAGGCGCCGGTCGGCCGGAGGCGATCTACATCACCGAGCGGCTGTTCGACGCGGCCGCGCGGGAAATGAAGATCGATCCGGCCGAGTTGCGCCGCCGCAACCTGATCGCGCCCGAGGCGATGCCCTACAAGAATGCGATGGGGCAGACCTACGACAGCGGGCGCTTCGAGCAGATCCTCGACCAGGGACTGGCACTGGCCGACTGGACGGGTTTTGCAACCCGCCGGGCGGCGAGCCTGGCCCGCGGCAAGTTGCGCGGTCGTGGACTGGCGACCTTCCTGGAGTGGACCGGCGGCAACGTCTTCGAAGAGCGGGTCACGATCGAGGTGTCGGCCGATGGCTACATCGACATCGGCTCGGCAACCCAGGCGATGGGGCAGGGCATCGCCACCAGCTATGTGCAGCTCGCCGTCGACGTTTTCGGGGTACCCGCCGAGCGCATCCGCGTGCTCCAGGGTGACACCGACCGCGCCAACGGGTTCGGCAGCGCCGGGTCGCGCTCGCTCTTCACCGGCGGTTCGGCGGTGCGGGTGGCGTCGGAGCGCGCGATCGACAAGAGCAAGCAGTTGGCAGGCGAAGCGCTCGAGGTCGGTCCCGGCGACATCGACTATGCCGACGGGCGCTTCCGCGTGGTCGGGACCGACATCGGCATCGGACTGTTCGAGCTCGCCGCCAGGCAACCCGAGCAGCGCATATTTCTCGATTCGACCAGCGCCGTCGGCGGACCGACCTGGCCCAACGGGTGCCACGTGTGCGAGGTCGAGATCGACCCCGACACGGGCCATGTGGATGTCGCCGGTTATGCCTCGGTCAACGACATCGGTCACGTCGTGAGCCCGGTCATCGTGACCGGCCAGATCGAGGGTGGCGTGGTCCAGGGACTCGGCCAGGCCTTGAGCGAGGCGATCGTCTACGACCCCGAGTCGGGGCAGATGCTGACGGCGAGTTTCCAGGACTACGGCATCCCGCGTGCGGACGTCGCGAGCGCCTTCTTCAAGACGGCATTCGACACGACGGTCCCCTGCTTGACCAACCTGCTGGGGGTCAAGGGGGTGGGCGAACTCGGCACCATCGGCGCGACCCCCGCGCTCGTCAACGCCGTGGTCGATGCGCTCGATCACGCCGGCCACGGACGCGCCGCCGAGCGGGTGCAGATGCCACTGACACCGCCGCGGGTCTGGCGCGCCCTGGCTGGGACGTTCGACCCCTCGCCGTTCGACGCGGTGTGACGAGCCGGGACCTGCCGGTACCGATGAGCGGATAGTCGCCGCCACGAAAGAAAGGGCATGCGGGAGGGACGCCGCGGGCCGGGGCGCACCCGTGGGCCAGGATACGCCGCGTTTCCAACGCCTGAAATCGCCGGGCCATCGGTGCGCATCCCGGATCTATAGTGGCTGCTCCCCTCACTTTCCGGGACGTCGCCCTCTCCCCATCGCCATGCGTACTTTCCTTTCGCTCGATCGTCTGGCCGGCGTCGGCGCGCTGTGCTTTTCCCTGACTGCGCTGGCGGCTTCGCAGGCGCCGGTGGCCGCCGAGCATGGCATGGTCGTCACCGCCCAACACCTGGCCACACAGGTCGGCGTCGACGTCCTGAAGGACGGTGGCAACGCCGTCGATGCAGCGGTGGCCGTGGGCTATGCGATGGCGGTCGTCTATCCGGCCGCAGGCAACATCGGCGGCGGGGGTTTCATGACCCTCCAGCTCGCCGATGGCCGCAAGACCTTCCTGGATTTTCGCGAGAAAGCGCCATTGGCCGCCACGGCCAACATGTACCTCGACGCCGCCGGCAATGTCGTCAACGGCGCCAGCACGACGGGCCACCTGGCGGTCGGGGTGCCGGGCACCGTCTCGGGTCTGGAGTACGCGCTCGCCAAATACGGAACACTCAAACGCGCGACCGTGCTGGCGCCGGCGATCCGGTATGCCGAAGCCGGGTTCGTTCTGGACCAGGGCGACATCGACATGTTCGCCACCGCGACCGAAGACTTCAAACGCGATCCCGCGGCCGCAGCGATCTTCCTGAATCGAGGGCAGCCTTTCCGGGTCGGCCAGAAAATCGTCCAGAAGGACCTGGCGCAAACGCTCAAGCGGATCTCCGCGCAGGGCGCGGACGGGTTCTACAAAGGTCCGGTGGGCGCGGCCATCGTCGCCAGCAGCCGGGCCGGCAAGGGCATCCTGACCCAGGCCGACCTGGACCAGTACCAGACCCGGGAACTCAAGCCGGTGGAATGCAACTACCGTGGCTACGGCGTGGTCTCGGCGCCTCCGCCGAGCTCGGGCGGGGTGGTGATCTGCGAGATATTGAACATCCTCGAAGGCTATCCCTTGAAGGACCTCGGCTTCCGCTCGGCGCAATCGGTGCACTATCAAATCGAGGCGATGCGACATGCCTACGTCGATCGCAACAGCTACCTCGGCGACCCCGACTTCGTGAAAAATCCGCTCGAGCGGCTGCTCGACAAGGGCTATGCCGCGCAAATCCGTGCAGCGATCGATCCTGCGCATGCGGCAGTCTCCAAAGACCTGAAGCCCGGCGTGCCGCCGCACGAGGGCAGCAACACCACCCACTACTCGATCGTCGACCAGTGGGGCAACGCGGTGTCGGTGACCTACACGCTCAACGACTGGTTCGGCGCGAAAGTCGCGGCCGCCACGACAGGCGTTTTGCTCAACGACGAAATGGACGACTTCACGACGAAGATCGGCGTCCCCAACATGTACGGGCTGGTCCAGGGCGAAGCCAATGCGATCGCGCCGGGCAAGCGTCCCCTCAGTTCCATGAGCCCCACCATCGTCACCAAGGACGGAAAGCCCGTGATGGTGGTCGGCACGCCGGGGGGCAGTCGCATCATCACCGCGGTGCTGCACACCCTCGTCAATGTCATCGACTACGGCATGAACGTCCAGGAGGCGGTCGACGCGCCGCGCTTTCATCAGCAGTGGCAGCCAGAAGTCACCAACCTGGAGCGCTTCGCGATCAGCCCCGATACCCAAAAGATACTCGAAGGCTACGGTCAGAAGTTCGGGGCGCCGCAACCGGCCAACCATGTCGCCGCGATCCTGGTCGGTGCGCCGTCATTGGAGGGCAAACCGGTCGGCGTCAATCGCTTCTATGGCGCCAACGATCCACGCCGCAACAGCGGCCTGGCGCTTGGATATTGAGGCGAGCGCGCGCGGAGGCAGGCCTTGGGGGCACTCCTAGGCACGGGACACCGGCGATGGTCCCCGCCGCACCCGCTTGCAGAGGCCGCCCACCTTTGAATAACATTTGGCGACATTTCCAGGACTCCCGATTCCCGCGGCTAACATGGCGCCCCATGCGCGACCTGTCGTCCCATTGCGGTTTCCGTCGATCATGACGGTGCTGCGCTCGGCCGGGGGCATGCGCTTGCTGCATGGGGTGCTCTGCGGGGTCGCCGCGGTGCTCGCGCGCTGCGCGCTGCAGCCCTTGGTGGGGAACCAGGTTCCCTTTCTCGTCGCCTACCCGGCGGCCATGATCGCGGCCGCACTTTGGGGTTGGCCCGCGGGAGCGGTGTGCGCGCTGGTGCCTGCCTTGACGCTGGGATCGGGGCAATTGCCGCCGCATCTGGCCCCCCAGGGACTGCCGCTCCAGGTCGGCGGTTTCCTCGTCGGCAGCGTGTTGATGGCGATGTTTTGCGGCCGGGCCGCCGAACGTGGCAGCGGCCGGCTGGTCGACGACCAGTTCGAGACCCCGCTTTCCCGCTGGCTGCGAGCCGTGCTCTGGGGAGCGTTCTTGCTGCCGGTGACCGTGTTCGTGCTGGTGGCGTGGTGGGGTTACCACCGAACGCTGGCCGAGGCCGAGGACACCGTGACGCATGCCGCCGACCTGGCCTATCAGCACGCCCAGCGGGCCCTCCAGATCGCCGAGAACATGGCGCGCCGCGCCGACCAGGCCACGCTGGGCGACGACGCCGCTGTTCGTGCCCACGAAGAAGCGATCCACCAGCGCTTCGCCGACATCATCACCAGTGTTCCTTCGGTGCTCAACCTCAACGCCTGGGACGCGGACGGCAGACCGCTGGTGCGGGGCGACACGTTCCCGGCCGATCCGGCGGTGCGCATCGACGATCGGGCCTACTTCCAGGCCCATCGCTCGGATCCCCAGCGCCCGTTCGACATCAGCGAAGTCATCCGGGGCCGGCTGACCGGATCCGAGATCGCCACCGCGACCATGCGCCGCAGTTCGAGCGACGGCAGTTTCCGCGGCGTCATCACGGTCGCGATGGCGCCGTCCTATTTCCGCGACTACTACCAGGCCTTGACCCGCGAGCAGCACAACCTGGCGAGCTTCGCCTTGGTCCGGCTCGACGGCGAAGTCATCGCCCGATGGCCCCCCCTGCCGGGGGGCACCGGTCACGTGCCCCCCGCGAGCCGAACGCTGGCGCAGATCGAGGCGGGGCAGGATCGGGGCGTCGTCGACGTGCCGGAACGGGCCGACCGCGAGGCCCGAATCGCCGCTTTTCGGCGCCTCGAGCGTTACCCGCTCTACGTCGTCGCCGGCGTCAGTCGACACGCCATGTTCAGCGACTGGGCCCGCTTTGCGGGGCTGCTCGCGGCGGTCTTGCTGCCCGCCAGCGGGGGCCTGGTGTACGTGACCTGGGTCGCACTCAAGAAGACCCGGCGCGAGGCCGCCACCGCGGCCGAGCTGCAGGAGCAGATCAGGCGCCGGGCGGGGGCCGAACAGACCCTGCTGCACTCGCAGAAGCTGGAGACGCTGGCGGTGGTCACGGGGGGCGTGGCGCACGATTTCAACAACCTGTTGGCGATCGTCAATGCGAGCCTGCACGTCATCAAGCGCCAGCACCCGGAGCTCGCCGGCGAAAAGCACATGCAGGCGATGTCCCGGGCCATCCAGTCCGGCGTTCGATTGACCCGCCAGCTGCTCTCGTTCGCCCGCAAGCAGGCGCTCAAGCCCGAGACGGTCGAACTGCAGACGTGGTTGCCCGCGGCGGACGGGTTGATCCGCTCGACGCTCGGCCCCAACATCACGTGGGTGTCGCGGGTCGAGCCCGAAACCCGGCCGGTCAGCGTCGACATCGGTGAACTCGAACTGGCGCTCATCAATCTGGTCGTCAACGCTCGGCACGCCATGCCAGGCAGCGGCACGCTCACGGTCCATGCCGGCAACGTCGAACGCGGGGGAGGCGGGCCGCCCATGGTGGCGATCGCGGTCACCGACACGGGCACGGGCATCGCTCCGCACGTGCTGGGCAAGGTCTTCGAGCCATTTTTCACGACCCGCCCAAAGGGTGCCGGCTCAGGGCTCGGTTTAAGCCAGGTGCAGGGCTTTTGCGCCCAGGCCGGAGGCGAAGCCCGGATCGTCAGCGCGCTCGGCCATGGCACCACCGTGACCATGCTCCTGCCCGCCGCGCCCCATGTGGCTACGGCTGCCGTCGCCGAGCCTGCGCCCGTCACCCGTCTCGCAGGTCGCGTGTTGCTGGTCGAGGACAACGAGGACGTCGCGACGACGACCGAACTGGTGCTGCGCTCGGCCGGACTCGATGTGGTGCGCCGACCTCATGCCGCGGCCGCGCTGGCCTACATCGAAGCGCTCCAGACGCTGCCCGACGCGGTCCTCAGCGACATCGCGATGCCCGGCGCGATGGATGGCATCGGGCTCGCGTTCGCCTTGCGCGCCCGCTTTCCCGGGCTGCCGGTGTTGTTGACCACCGGCTATACCGAGCAACTCGAGCCCGCGCTCGCCGGTGGCCTGAGGGTGCTGCCCAAGCCGGTCGCGCCCGAAGAGCTGCTCGCCGAACTGGCCGGCATGCTCAAGGCCGCCGCGCTGGCGGCGACGCAGGGGCTGGCGCCAGCGGCAGCCAGACGCTGAAGCTCGCTCCCCGGCCGAGCCCGGCCGACTCGACCGCCACGCGTCCGCCGTGCAACTCGGCCAACTGCTTGACCAACGCGAGACCGATGCCCATGCCACCGCGTCCTGCCGCGGACGCATCGGCCTGCTTGAACATCTCGAAGACACTCCCGAGATCGGCCGCGGCCAGGCCGATCCCGTTGTCGGCCACCGTCAGCTTCGCCAGCGGCGGCCTGGATTCGAGCGAGATCGCGATCGTGCCGTCCTCGGGCGTGAACTTGATCGCGTTGTTGACCAGGTTCCAGGCGATCTGCTCGACCCGCACCCGGTCGGCCCACAAGACGCTGGGAGGTCCTGACGTCTGCAGCGAAATCAGCTGGCGCCGCCGCTCCGCGACCGGTGCCACGGCGGCGACGATCTGCCGAACCACGTCGCCGAAGTCGACGCTGCCGAGCGCCAGCCCGAGCTTGCGGGTGCGCAAGCGCGACATGTCCATCAGGTCGTCGATCATTTGGCGCTGGCTGTGGACCGCCGTGGCGATGGTCGCGACCGCGCGCTGGACGTCCGGATCTTCGCGCGCGGCCTTCGAACGCTCCAGCATCAGTACCGTGAGCTGTATGGTGTTGAGAGGATTGCGCAGTTCGTGCGTGGTGACCGCCAGGAATTCGTCGTTCAGGCCGTTCACCTCTTCCATCTGGCGCCCGGCCCCCGCCGCGGCGCTCGAGGCCGACTCCCGGGCCACGCTGGCCAGGCGCCACGCGGTGAAATCGCGACAGATCTTGGCGTAGCCCACGAGTTCGCCGCCCTCGACCAAGGGGGTCACCACGCCGCTGCAGAACAGCACCTCGCCGTTCTTCCGTTGCATCCAGCGCTCGTCGTCGGCGCGGCCGCAGGCGGCGGCGGTGCGCATTTCCTGGCGAGCGACGCCGGCCTTGGCGTCCTCGACCGTGAAAATCAGCTCGCACGGCTGACCCAGCGCCTGCGCCTCGGTGTGGCCGAACAAGGCAGTCGCGCCGGGATTCCAGCTGGTGATGCGTCCCTCCAGGTCCGAGGTGATGATGGCGCAGGCGTCCAGGCTCTGGGCGACCAGCCGTCGATGCTGCTCGCCGAGCAGCTCGTCGGGGCGGGGCGGAACGACCATATGGCGCGGCTCCGAGGTGAGGTTTCGAGGGTCGGCGGCGGCCACTCGACCGGGGCCCCACCGGCGCGAATCTTGACATGCCGCGCCCGCGCGTGGAGCGGCCCGTGCGGGGTCCGGCGTGTGGTAGCTTTCCGGCTTGATCGCTTCAGGAGGCCCCCTGCCATGCCGATTCCTACCATGCGCGCCAGCCCTCTGGGCAGCAGTATCGACACCGCTGCGAAGGCGATCGAGGAGCGCGTCATCGCCTGGCGCCGCGACCTGCACCAGCACCCGGAACTGGGTAACCGCGAGTTCCGCACCGCGGCGATCGTCGAAGCCCATCTTCGGGCGCTCGGCCTCGACGACATCCGCACCCAGGTCGCCCATACCGGCATCGTGGCGGTCCTGCATGGGTCGCTCCCCGGTCCGACGGTCGCGCTGCGGGCCGACATGGATGCCCTTCCGGTGACCGAAGAGGTCGACCTGCCCTTCGTTTCCCGCGTTCGGAGCCAGTGGAACGGGGAAGAGGTGGGCGTGATGCACGCCTGCGGTCACGACTGCCACACCGCCATCCTGATGGGCGTGGCCGAAGTGCTCGTCGGGCTGCGCAGCCAGCTGCGGGGCCGCGTGAAGTTCATCTTCCAACCCGCCGAAGAAATGCCGCCGGAAGGGGAAGAAGGAGGCGCTCAGTTGATGATCCAGGAGGGGGCACTCGACCATCCGGTTCCGGAAGCGATCTTCGGCTTGCACGTGACGTCGCGCATGCACGCCGGCAAGATCGGCTACCGCCCCGGGCCGACCATGGCGAGTTCGGACAGCCTGTCCATCACCGTGCTGGGCAAGCAGACCCATGGCGCCGCCCCGTGGCTCGGCGTCGACCCGATCGTCACCGCCGCGCAGGTCATCCTCGGCTTGCAGACCGTGATCAGTCGTGGGGTCGACACCACGCGCGAACCGGCGGTGCTCACGATCGGGTCGATACGCGGCGGGGTGCGCAACAACATCATCCCGGACAAGGTCGAGATGCGTGGCACGATCCGTTCCTTCGACGAAGGCATGCGTGATGACATCCACGAACGCGTCAGCACATTGGCCCACGCCGTGGCGCGGGGTTCGCGCGCCGGCTGCGTGGTCTGCATCGACAAGAAGTACCCGGTGACGGTCAACGACCCGGCCCTCACCGAGGCCATGGTGCCCAGCCTGCAGCGCGTCGCCGGCCCCGAAGCGGTCGAACTCATCTCCAAGGTCACCGGGGCCGAAGACTTTTCTTTTTTCCAACGCCTGATTCCGGGATTGTTCTTTTTCGTTGGCGTGACCGCGCCAGACACGAATCCCGCGCTGGCTTATTCGAACCATTCGCCACGCTTTGTCGTCGACGAAGGCGGCCTGCTCTTGGGCTTGCGCGCGCTTGCTCATCTCGCTTGCGACTACCTCGAGTCGCAAGCCGACGCAGCGCAGTCGGGCTCGCCGTGAGCTGCCTGTCGCGATTCGGACGACTTACGTCCTGAATCGCACGCGTCTGCCGCCGGCAGGTCAGGCCGCGATACTGGGGCGCATGGTCTTCCCCCGCATCCTCAAGGTCGACAAGCGGTTTGCTGCGCGGCATGTCCTGCGCGTGCTATTCGCACTCCTGAGTGGCTCGATCGCTCATCCTGCTGCGGCGTGGGGGCCGCAGGGTCACCGGATCGTCGCCCTCGTTGCCCAATCCCACCTCACCCCGCGGGCGCGCGAACAGGTCGAAGCCTTGCTCGCCCTCGAGCCGGGTGCCTCGCTCGCCTCGGTGTCGACCTGGGCCGACCAGGTCCGGGGGACGGGCACCGCGCGCTGGCATTACGTCAACCTGCCGCGAGGGTGCGGATTCGATGCGGCTCGCGACTGCCCGGACGGACAGTGCGTCGTCGGTGCGATCGAGGCGCAGCGGCGCGTCCTCGTGTCCGCGGCACCCTCGGCAGAGCGGCTCCAAGCCCTGAAATATCTGGTGCATTTCGTGGCTGACGTGCACCAGCCTTTGCATGCCGGTCATGCCGACGACCGCGGTGGGAACACCTTCCAGATCCAGTTGCACGGCCGGGGAACGAATCTTCACGCCCTTTGGGACAGTGGACTGCTGCGTCACCTCGGATCGGACCCCGAGGCGATGGCCCGACGCCTGCTGGACACCCCGCTTCCAGCGCAGGCGACAACGGTGATGTCGCCCGGCGAATGGGCCCGCGAAAGCTGTCGGATCGTCGAGTCGCCAGGCTTCTACCCGGATCGCCGGGTCCCGGACCCCTATCTGGCGCTTCACTCGGCGATCGCGTTGCGCCGTCTGCACCTGGCCGGATGGCGCCTGGCGGCCCTCCTCAACGAACTGGCGATGGATCGTTGATCGGGCCCGCATTGCAGTGGTGGGCGTACAAAGACGTTTGATGACAACGGGTTACAAATACGTCGTAAACCCTCCTTTGCAAACGCCGCGGATCGATTTAAAAGTGTCGTGACTGGCTGTCTGTCGTTTTCCTGGCGTAACGATCCCCCATGTTCGGGGGGGCTACGAGGGGGACGGCAGGTTCTCCTACACGGCGGTGCCAGTCCGGCGCTTAATTTCCATCTGTCCGGCGTTCGGACTCGTCAACAGGAGCAAGAAAATGTTTTCATCAACTCGATTCAGAGCCACGGCCGTCCAGGTCGCGGTTTTCGCAGCGATCGCCGGCGCATGCGCGAGCGCATCGGCCCTCGAAGCCTTCACCATCAACCCGCAAGCCGGCGGCCTCACGGGCGCCCCGCCCGGAACGATCACGGCTGACAATTTCCTGGTTTCCGACTACTCGGCGGTGACTTTCGGTGCGGGTGGCACGTTCACCGACAAGGGCTATCTGGCCATCACGGGCTTTCAGCTGGGCGACTCGCAAGTCGTCGCCAACGGCCTGAACAGCACCTACGGCATGTATATCGCGTTCAGCGGCGCCGGTACCACCACCACGGGCAATCTGGGCAGCACCGCCACGGCGGGCACGTTCACCTCGCTCACCTATACCCTCTACGGGTACTCGGGCGCGCCGGCGACCTTCGGGTTCTCGGGGAACACGGCGACCGTCAGCTCGCCGGCGACCAAGGTCCTGGCCGACGGCACGCTGGTCTACGGCGCGGTCGGCACGCTGCCGAGCGGTGGCGGCAAGTTCGTTCCGTCGGCTGCGGCCACCCTGACCTTCAACGTCGTCGACAGCGCTTTCTTCACCGCGCCCAACCCGTTCTACGATACCGCCCTGACCGCGTTCACGAACACCACCTCCGAAGTCAGGCCGTTCGCGGACGGCACGGGCTTCAAGATCACCCAGGGTGGCGGCTCGTTCAACCTGGTGTCGGCGGTTCCTGAGCCTGGTACCTATGGCATGCTGGCAGCTGGTCTGGGCGCGATCGCTTTCGTCGCCCGCCGCCGTCGTTCCTGAGAGTGACGAGACGCTGCTTCGCGGTGACGCGCTGCGGCGTCGGCTGTTGAGCACTCAGCTCGATCCGCGCCCCGTGCCGTCCCGGCCGGGGCGTTTTGCCGTTGGAAAGCGCTCCTGTCGCAGCGCGTTGCGAGCGAACGCGTGAGCACCTCCCGCTTCCACTACGAAGAGGCCTTCTCCAGGAACCTGGGTTGGGTGACCCAAGCCGAGCAAGCGCGTTTGCGACGCACCCGCGTCTGCATCGCGGGCCTGGGGGGCGTCGGAGGGGTCTACCTCACCACGCTGGCTCGGCTGGGCGTCGGGGCTTTCTCCGTCGCCGATTTCGATACCTATGCGCTGGCCAACTTCAACCGCCAGGTCGGGGCCACGATGGCCTCGCTCGACCAACCCAAGCTCGACGTCATGGTGGAGATGGCGCGGGCCATCAATCCGGAAATCGACGTGCGCGTGTTCCCGGCCGGGCTCGACCCGAGCAATCTCGACGCGTTCCTGGAAGGGGGGGACATCTACCTCGACGGGCTCGACTTCTTTGCCCTCGACATTCGGCAACAGGTTTTCGCGCGCTGCGCTGCCAAAGGGATCCCCGCGACCACCGTCGCGCCGATCGGGATGGGCGCGGCGCTGTTGAATTTCGTCCCGGGTCGCATGACCTTCGAAGAGTATTTCCGCATGGACGGGCGCGACGCCGACGAGCGCGCGGCGCGCTTCCTCGTGGGCCTGTCGCCGGCGATGCTGCAGCTGTCCTATCTGGTCGACCCGTCCCATGTCGATCTTGCGAACCGGCGCGCTCCCTCGACCGTCATCGGCGCGCAACTCTGCAGTGGCATCGCGGCCGCGCAGGTACTCAAGATCGTGCTCGGACGCGGCCCCGTGTTGTGCGCGCCGCGTGGCTTGCATTTCGACGCCTATCGCAACCGCATGCGGCACACCTGGCGACCGGGGGGGAACTTACATCCGATCCAGCGCCTGCTGGTGAGCATCGTCAAAAAGCGCCTTGGCGGCGCGGGTGCGCGATGAGGCCCCCCGAGAAGGTGTTGGCGAGCATCGTCGAGAGCGGGTTGCGGGCGCCCTCGGCCGAAAACAAGCACTACCTGCAGTTCGAGTTCGCGCGTGACAGCGTCACATTGCTGACGACCGATGCCGACACGTGGGTTGCCGCACCGCATCGAAAGATGCTTGCGCTGCTGGCCTATGGCGCGGTGATCGAAAACATGCAGCTCGGTTCGGCCTCCCTGGGTCTGGCGATGAACGTCGCGCTCTACCCCCACCCTGAACGTCCGAACGCGATCGCCGAGTTCCGCTGGAGCCGTCCCGAAACGCCGGTCGCGGCGGATCCGCTTGCCCAGGCCGTGGCGACCCGCCACACCAACCGCCGCTTCTACCGCCGTGGCGAGGTGGGGGCACCGCTGCGAGCCCGGTTGGATGCCGCAGCAGCGGCCGTGACCACGGCCCGACTCGACTGGCTCGACGAGCGTGCGCGGCGCGCCCTGGCCTTGCGCGCGATCCGGCTGGCCGAGACGGAACGCTTCGTCGGCCACCGCCTGCATGAGGAACTGTTCGGGGCCGTCCGGTTCGAACGGGGCTGGCGGGCAGCCACCGACGAATTTCTCGCCCCGGCCAGCCTCGAGGTCGAACCCCCGATGCGCCCGGGGTTCGCCGCCTTGCGCCACCCGCGCGTGATGCGGCTGGCTGGCTGGTTCGGCGCCCATCACCTGCTGGGATGGCGCGCCGGGTACTTGCCGGCCGTCTCGGCGCCGCTCTTGGGTTTGATCTGGGCGAGCGGGCCGCCAGACGAAGCGGCGATCGCGGCCGGGCGTGCATTCCAGCGGGTGTGGCTCGCCGCCACGGTCGAAGGCCTGGCGTTGCAGCCCATGGCGGCGACCACTGCCCTGGCGCGGCAGACCGCGGGTGACGGGTGGGTGCGGCCCGAGCCGCAAAGTCGGCTGCGGGCGGCGTTGCAGACCTTGCAGGCGGGTCGACCGGACGAAGCCTACATGTTGTTCCGTATCGGACGGGCGGCTGCGCCGAGCGCGGTGGCAGGGCGTCGCCCATGGCGCGACTACCTTGTGGCCGGGCCGGAGGCGCAGGCGCTCGCGGGCGGGTCGGTCGCTGAGTGACCTGACCGCGCACGGTCGCGTGCTTCTCAGGCCCTGCGTGAAGAAATCACACAGACCGATGGATTCCGCGCGAATGGTCCTGGGCGGTATGCACAATGCGGCCCCGTCCTACAGCGAGCCCCCCGCCGACCCGTCACGATGGGCGATCTCGCAGGAGAACCTCATGAAATATGCAAGCGCGTCCCACCTGGGCGCAACCGCGATCGGTGCCCCGTCCAGCTGGTCGGGAGACCCTTCGGAGCTGAGCGAAACCCAGTGGGCGTCGATTTGCGTCGCTCGTCTGACCCAGTTGCGCCCTTTCAGCGAGCCTCAAGCGCTCATGGCCATGGCGTCTGACATGGCGCGCAGCTTGCGCTATTTCGACCCTGCGATGGCCGCCGAAATGGAGCATGAAGGCGGCATGCTCGACGACTGATTGAAGCGACGAGCGCTGGCCAACAACTGATCAGTGCATCGAGCGGTGCGGGTGAGCCGCCGTGTCGGCCGGGCCGGAGGAATAGCGCGACACCGATTCCGGATGGGCCAGGCGTAGCCGACCCACGATCGCGGCCTCTTCGTGCACCGCGAAAAACAAGGGATAGAGCGAACGCTCGGAAGCGGACACCTCTGCTTGTCCGGCGAACTTGGCAATCTGTTCGTGGGCGTGTGAGAAACGCAGGCGCATCAGCACGGCGGGGGCATTGACGCGCCGGTTCAATCGGGTCTCGCCAAACACCTCGAAGCCGAGCATCTGATGGTAGTACCGCACATGGCGGGGGTTGACTTCGATCAGCAGGTCGTCGAAGCCCATCATTCGGTGGGCGTAGATGTAGGCCACATGAAAGAGCGACGCCAGAACGCGTTTGGAGCGGACCGCGCTGTCCATCGCGAGCTTGGTGAACTCGCAGACCTTGCGGCCCTGGCGCCGCAGTTGCAAGGTCTCGTCCGAAAACAGATCATCGACGTGCAAGCCGGTCGCAGAGTCAAAGCCGATCGTGATCGTGCCGATCGTCAGGTCGTGGTCGTTGGCCGTGAGGGTGATGCGACTGGGCAGCTGGCGATCGGGCAGCGGCGTGGCGCGATAGCCCCGCGTGGCATACATCCGATTGATCAGGACGCTGGCCGAACTGCGTTGCCCGGAGGAATCCGCCGTGCGGATCTTGAACAGCCGAGAACCGCTTTCCTCCGAATAAACCGTGTCTGCGCTGGTCGCTTCGTGAAGCATGGACCGCAAGGGGCGGTGGCTTTCGAATTCGGCACCGATGATGGTGTTGCTGTGCACTGCGTGTCCTTCGGTTGCGGCGGGTGCTGCGCAATGCCGCGCACCTCCGTGGTGTCTTGGCCGCAATATAGCGTTGCGCCGGAGGCGTTAACCCGGGTTATGCAACGACCTGTAAGCCACGCGGCGTGCGAATCGAAGGTGCGACAGACATGTTACGAAAGGCACACACCCCAGCGAAAGGGTGTGCACCTTTGTAACTTTTTTATAAGGATTCCGGGAATCCGCGCGGAGACTCGCATCGCGCACCGCGAGCGCACGCAGTTGCACTTCGTTGCAATATGTCGGCTGACCGTTATGGCCTTCCACCGCCTCGAAGCGTCTCCGTCAAAGGCGAAAAACGCCCCATCTTGGAGTTACAACACGCAAAGCTTGCGCGGCCCCGCCGGACAGGGCTCGCCCGAGGGGCCGGGTCAGCGCGAGGATCGCATCAGGGACGCCAGCGCCATTAAAGCGGCGCCGGCAGCGGCGGCCATCAAGAGCGACTGCAAGGGGGCAGCCTGGGTCCGGGCGACCACGTTGTCCAGCGGCGCGGTCAAGCGGTCGAGCGCTGGAGACGCACGGTCACGGACGGCATGAACCTTGTCGGCCACGGTGTCGATCGCCGAGCTGGCGCTCCGGCGCGTGGCCTCGAGCGCCTTGTCGGCGGATTGCGCTGCCCGGTCGACAATGTTGCCGGCGTCTGTGCCGACGGGGGTTCCCAGGGATTGCGTCATGAATGTCCTCCTTCTTCTGGTGCCGAGTTCCGATCGTCGCTCCGCGGGGGCGCGCCTGGTGTCGGGCGGCTGCGAAGCTGCCTGTAGGCCAAGAGGCTGAGCCCATGCGCGCGTCCTCGCGGGAGGCGGTCGCCCCGAGGGGCGGTGGCACTCAGGTGCCGATGCGTGGCTTCACTCCGCCAGGCGCTGCGCCAGGTCCAGGGTCGGAACCCCATCCGCCGGCATCCCCACGCTGCGTTGATAGGCGCGGACCGCGGACCGGGTTGCGGGACCCATCGAGCCGTCCGGTGGGCCGCTGTCGAATCCGCGTGAATTCAATGCCTGCTGCAAGGCCATGAGCTGGCTGCGCGACAGCGCCGCCAGGTCACGTGGCCAAGGGGCGAGAACCTGCGGTCCCCCTGCCAAGGCCTGCGCCAGCAGCCCGACCGCCAGCGCATAGCTGGACGACGCGTTGTAGCGCAGGAGCGCCCGAAAATTGGGCCCGAGCAGAAAAGCCGGGCCGCGCGCGCCAGCCGGAAGGAATATCGACGCGGCAGTCAGCGGCGGCAAGGGCGCGCCGTCCATGCTTTGCACTCCTTCGAGGACCCACTGCGCCGTCGCCTGCTGCAGGCCGTCGTCAGCGCGAGCCACGTCGAATCCGGGCGGCAGGCGCACCTCGATCCCCCACGGCTCGCCGGCACGCCAGCCCGAGGCGGCGACGAAGTTCGCAGTGGAAGCCATCACGTCGGCGAGGCTGCCCCAGATGTCGCAGCGGCCGTCCTGGTCGGCATCGATGCCGTAGGCCAGAAAGACCGAGGGCAAAAATTGCGTCTGGCCCATCGCGCCGGCCCACGATCCGACCATGTGGGCCCGGTCGATGTCCCCGCGCTGCAAGATCTTCAAGGCCGCCAACAGCTCCTTGCGCGCCCACGCCTGGCGCCGGCCCTCGAAGCCGAGGGTCGCCAGGGCGTCGATGGTGGGAATGTCGCCGTAGTTGCTCCCGAAGTTGCTCTCGATGCCCCAGATCGCCACCAGCACCTCGGCCGGAACGCCGAAACGGGCGGCGGCGGCGTCGGCCGCCTCACGGTGTTGCGCCAGCCGGGAACGGCCGAGGGCAACGCGTTCCGGCCCGACCGCGCGGTCGAGGTAGTCCCAGACCGTGAGCGTGAACTCGGGTTGCGAGCGGTCCGCGTCGACGACGCGAGGCAGGTACTGGACCGGGTCGAACGCAGTGTGCCAGGTCGCCTCGTCGATGCCCGCGGCACGCGCCTCGTCGTGGAAGCCGGCGATCCACCGGTCGATGCCCGCGTCCGAGGGTGGCGCCAGAGCCGCTGCGGTTGGCGGCGGCGAGACCGGAGCCCGCGATTCGCAGCCAGCGAAGACGACGATCGCCAGCGCGCCGGCCAGTCGCATGGCGCGATCCGGTGCGCGGCGCGGTGGACATGCGGGTTCACCCATGGGCGACGACGAATGCATGCGACCGCATGGGTGGGGCTCAGCCGAGATCCTGGGCGTAGATGACCGAGCCCGTGTGCTGCGCCACCCGGTCGTAGAGGGCCCTGGCCGTCGCATTGCCGTGATGGGTCATCCAGTAGACCCGGCCGCTCTTGCGTTGCCGAGCCGCGTCGTAGACCGCCTCGATCAGCGCGCGCCCGACACCGCGTCCGCGGCACGCCTCGGCGGTGAAGAGGTCGGGGAGATAGCACACCGGCTCGAATCGAATCGTGCTGCGATGGAACAGGTAGTGCGCCAATCCCACCACCTGGCCACCGACTTCCGCCAGCAGGGCGTAGACCGGTTCGGCGGGGTCGAAGAAGCGTTCCCAGGTGGTCGCGGTGATCGGCTCGGGCAAGGCGGTCGGGCCGCTGCGGCCGTAGAACGCGTTGTAGCCGTCCCAGAGCGGGCGCCAGGCGGCCAGATCGGAGCGGGTGGCCGGACGGATCAGGGGGGTGGGCATGTCGACGAGTATGGGGCAGCGCCCTGGCGGCATCCAGGGCCTCCCTGGCACGACGACCGATCACGGGCTCTCGCCGAGCGCTTTTCCAGAACCGTTAGCATCGACAGTCCATGAGTTCAAATCTGCAGACTGCCAGCTGTGCCCTGGTGACGGAATACGGGGCCTTTCGCCTTCACGGTTTCAAGGACGCGCGCACCGGCCTCGAGCATGCGGCGCTGTGCCTGGGGTCCGTGTCGACGGGCGCACCGGTGCTCGCGCGATTGCATTCCGAGTGTGTCACGGGCGACGTCTTTCACAGCTTGCATTGCGATTGCGGCAAGCAGCTCAGGCTCGCGCTCGAAACCATCGTCGCCCGCGGTGCCGGTGTGTTGCTCTATCTCCGACAGGAGGGCAGGGGAATCGGCCTGGTCAACAAGATCCGGGCCTACGCGCTGCAGCAGACCGGCGCCGACACGGTCGACGCGAACCGGCTGCTGGGGCTGCCGGACGACGCGCGGGATTACGGCATCGCGGCAGAAGTGCTCGAGTCGCTGGGCATCCGCGACGTGTTGCTGATGACGAACAACCCGGCCAAGGTGGCGGGCCTGGAGGCGAATGGCATTCGGGTGTCGGAACGGGTGCCCCTGGAGACGCCGCGAACGCCCGAGAACGGCGCCTACCTGGACGCCAAGGTGGCCCGCATGGGGCATGTCCTGGCCGCCGCGGTCTCGCGATGAACGTCCGCGGTTTCAGTCACTACAACCTGCGCGCGCCGCGCGACATGCTCGAGACGCTGCAGGCGTTCTACGTCGACGTCGTCGGACTCCGGCTCGGGGACCGACCCCCCTTCGACAGCTTCGGCTACTGGCTCTACGCTGCCGACAAGGCCGTGCTGCACCTCAGCGTGGGGACCACCGCTCCAGCGGCGTCCCCTCGCTCGGCCGGCTTCGATCACGCGGCATTCGACTGCAGTGGCAGGCCTGACTACGAAAACAGCTTGCGGCGCAAAGGCATCGCGTACGCCGTCGCGCATGTTCCACAGACGCAGCAAGTTCAATTGTTTTTCAGGGACCCGGCGGGCAACGGGGTGGAGCTGAACTTCGCCGAGTCGCCGAGTCTTTCGGGCCCCTGAGATTCACAAAGGGCGCTGCATGAAGCGCCATTGTGGGTGGAATTCGACCGGCACCTCGACGCCCTCGTAGGGCGAACGATCGACAAACCCCGCGTGCTCATAGAGCCGGTGAGCGGATCGCATGAAGGGACCGCTGTCCAGGCACGCCCGGGCGTACCCGAAGTCCCTGGCATCGGCGAGCAACCGGTCGAGGATCGTCGCACCGATCCCCATGGCGCGACACTCCGGCCGCACGTAGATGCGCTTGAGCTCGACGGCGTCGCCCCCCAGCGATCGCAGGCCGCCCATCGCGGCCAGTCTCCCGCCAACGGTGACCAGATAGAACCTTCCCTTGGGAGGCGATTCGCCGCAGACCTTGTCGATCACAGTCGGGACGTACTCGCGCGCGGGCATCCCCAGGACCTGGCCCGCAGGGATACCAAACCACTTGTCGATCTCGTCCAAGACCCAGGTCACGTACTCGACGTTGAGTTCGACGAGCGGAACGCGATGCAGACGGAGATCGGCAACAGTGAATTCTGTGTTGGGCATCAGGGCGAATCGCGAAAAGGTATGAAACCCGAGCGCTCTGTCCGAGCGATCGCTGGGCGAACTCAATGCAAGGACTTTCCCCATCGTCTCCCACGTACTCGACCTGTGGGCCGAGAGCCGCCGTGACTCGGACCCACTGCGCCTCTTTTGGTCCATCGCGCCAGCGCCTTTTGAAAGCGTGGCCGCAGCGTACCCCGGACAATGTACTGCCAGCGGTAGGCACGCAACGTGTTTGCATGCCCAGGAACTGCGCGACCTCCTCCTGCCAGCGGCGCCATGCCGGTTCGCCCTCGAGCATCAGGTGGTTACGAGAATCGAGTGGCACGAAGCGCGCCTGCGCCATGCCGGTCGCTAGCAGCCGGCGATGCCGACGCCATCGTCGGCAGGGGCGAAGCGCATTGTCTGTCGGAGTTCCGTCCTGCGTTGATTCTTGTCGCCTTGGCCGGGTGGTCAATGCGGTGCAGGGGACCGAGCGCCATGTCGGCCCTCCCCCTTGACATGCAAGCGGTTGATTGCCTATCATTCGTGCAACTCATAGCTTGCCTATTCATCCGTGGCCCGACATCCTCCCCACGACGACTTGCTTTTCAAAGCCTTGGCCGACACCAGCCGACGCGAGCTGCTCGACCGGCTCCACGCGCATGACGGACAAACGCTGAACGAGCTGTGCGAGCACCTCGACATGACGCGGCAAGGCGTGACGCAGCATCTGAACGTGCTCGAGACGGCGAATCTCGTCGTCACGTTGCGAAGCGGCCGCGAGAAGCTGCACTTTCTCAACCCGGTGCCGCTGCACGAAATCTACGAACGCTGGATCGCCAAGTTCGAGAAGACGCGCCTGAAGGCGCTTTCAACACTGAAACGACAACTGGAGAAGAGCGATGGCTAGATCGACTTTTATTTACGTGAGCTACATCCGCACCACGCCCGAAAGGCTTTGGCAGGCTCTCACCGACCCCGAGTTCACCGAGCAGTACTGGTTCGGCATGCGTGCCGAAAGCACCGGCACGGCCGGCTCCGACTGGAAGCTGGTCTCCCAAAGCGGCGACGTTTGGGACGCCGGCGCGATCGTCGAGGCTGACCCGCCGCGGCGCCTCGTGATTCGGTGGGCGCATCAGATGAAGCCCGAACTACGCGCCGAAGGCGATTCGATCTGCACGATGGAAATCGAGCCGACCGAGGGCGTGGCTGTGAAGCTTTCGATCACGCACACGATCGAGCGCGAGCACTCCAAGCTGGTCGAGGCCGTGGGCGGCGGTTGGCCGAAAGTGGTCTCCAATCTGAAATCGCTGCTGGAGACAGGCACGGCAGCGATGGTCGCCCCCCAGACGGTCGCGAAGGCATGACCATGGCACGAGACGTCCGAGGGACCAATGGGTTGGTGCTTCTGCCGCGGGCGACGACCTCTCTTTCGCATTTCTCCACGGCGTGCCCGGCGAGAGTGCTCAAGGAAGCGTTGTCAGAATGAGCGCGCTCGTTGGCGCAGGGGTACGGGTTCGAGCCGTGGTCAAGGCGAGCATTCATGAGGTTTGGCAGGCGTTCACCACTCGTGCCGGGACGCAAAGCTTCTTCGCCCCGAAGACTCGCATCGACCTGGCACTGGGCGGCCCCTACGAAATCTATTTCAATCCGGCGAACGACGCCCAGAGTACCAAGGGCAAGCGCGTGCTCAGCTACGAACCCGAGACGATGCTGTCGTTCGAGTGGAGCGCGCCGCCGGAAGTGCCTGCAGTGAGACACGGGAACACCTGGGTTGTGGTCCGGCTGATGAGCAGGGCCCCAGGCGAGACCGAGGTGAACATCTGCCATCTGGGATACGGCCGCGGCCCCGAATGGGGCAAAGCGCGCAAGCATTTCGAACAGGGCTGGGCTGACCTGCTAGAGCGCCTGCAGCAGCGATTCGCCGTGGGGCCGATCGACTGGGCTTGCCAACCCATGATGTGGAAAGAGCCAGGTGCTATTCGGTGAACGGGAGTTGAAGGGGCAGTCGAGCGGATAGGCCAGTCCTCTTCGTTGTGAACCACCCCGCACCCGCCGGCAATCAAGAACGAGAATGTGCAGCCGCATGACAGAAATGTTGTCAAGATCGGCCTTTCTGTCACTCGCGGTGTTGCCGGCGCCACCGAGACGACGGACCGGCCTATGCACGCACCCGTTCCACCAGAGGATGACTCCATGACCAAGTTTGCCCTTTTCGTCCGCCTCGAAGCCAAGCCTGGCCAAGAGACCGCCCTGGCCGAATTCCTGGCCGGCGCGTTGCCGCTCGCCAACGCGGAGTCGGGCACGACGGCCTGGTTCGCATTGAAGTTCGCCCCCTCGACGTTCGGCGTCTTCGACGCTTTTGCCGACGAGGCGGGGCGCCAGGCCCACCTGAACGGCCCGATCGCCGCCGCGTTGATGGCCAACGCAGCGGCCCTGCTCAGTACCCCCCCGAACATCGAGAAGATTGATCTGCTGGCGGTGAAGTTGCCTGGCTGACCCGCCCCCGATGCGCTGACCGAGCCTTGTCTGTGCGATTCGGCATGGCACCGGCCGAGTGGGGTTCATTTTCTGTCACTCCACCGTCACGCTCTTTGCCAGGTTCCTGGGTTTGTCGACGTCCGTCCCGCGTGCGCAAGCCGTGTGATAGGCCAGCAGCTGCAGGGGAACCACGTGCAGGATGGGGGACAGGGGGCCGTAATGCTCGGGCATGCGGATCACGTGCAGGCCCTCGCCGTTTTCGATGCGGGTGTCCGCGTCGGCGAACACGAACAGCTCGCCGCCGCGTGCGCGCACTTCGTGCAGGTTGCTTTTGAGCTTTTCCAGCAGCGCATCGTTGGGGGCCACGGTGACCACCGGCATCTGGTCGGTGACCAGTGCCAGGGGGCCGTGCTTGAGTTCACCCGCGGGGTAGGCCTCGGCGTGGATGTAGCTGATTTCCTTGAGCTTGAGTGCACCCTCGAGGGCCACGGGGTAGTGCAAGCCGCGCCCGAGGAAGAGGGCGTTTTCCTTGCGCGCGAATTCCTCGGACCAGGCGATCACCTGCGGTTCGAGTGCCAGCACCGCCTGCACGGCCACGGGCAGGTGTCGCAACGCCTTTAAGTGGGTGGCTTCCTGGACCTCGTCCAGGTGCCCGCGGGTCTGCGCGAGCGCCAGCGTCAGCAGGAAGAGTCCGACCAGTTGCGTGCTGAAGGCCTTGGTCGAGGCGACGCCGATCTCGACCCCGGCCCGCGTGATGTAGGCGAACCGGCATTCGCGCACCATCGCGCTCGTGGCGACATTGCAGACCGTCAAGGTGTGCGGCATGCCGAGGCCCCGGGCGTGTCGCAGGGCAGCCAGGGTGTCCGCGGTCTCGCCGCTCTGGGAGATGGTGACGACCAGCGTGCGCGGGTTGGGGACGCTTTCCCGGTAGCGGTACTCGCTCGCCACCTCGACGTGGGTCGGAATCCTGGCGATCGATTCGAGCCAGTACTTGGCCACCGACCCCGCGTAGTAGCTCGTGCCGCACGCCAGGATCAGGACCGAATCGATCGCGTTGAACACCCCATGAGCGCCGTCGCCGAACAGCTCCGCAGAGATGCCCGGCACCGCGTCGAGCGTGTCGGCGATGGCCTTGGGCTGCTCGAAGATTTCCTTTTGCATGTAGTGGCGATAGGGCCCGAGCTCCGCGGCCCCCGTGTGCGCCACCACCGTCCGCACGGCGCGTTGCACGGGGCGGTAGACCCCGCCCTCGCCGCGCTGGCTGATCCAGTGCTTGCCCAGCTGCAGGTCGGCCACGTCCCCCTCTTCGAGGGTGACGATCTGGTCGGTCACGCCCGCCAGCGCCATCGCGTCGGACGCCAGGAAGGTCTCGCCGGACCGTTCGCCGGTTCCGATGCCCAGCACCAGCGGCGACCCTTGACGCGCGCCGACCACACGGTGCGGCTCGTCGCGACAGAAGACCGCGACCGCGAACGCACCGCGCAACCGCAAGGTCGCTCGCTGGACGGCGTCGAACAAGTCGCCGTCGTAGAGGTGATCGACGAGGTGGGCGATGACTTCGGTATCGGTCTGGCTGCTGAACCGGTAGCCACGGCCGATCAGCTCCGCGCGCAACTCGTCGTGGTTTTCGATGATGCCGTTGTGCACCAGCGCGACCCGGCCCGACGTGGCGCTGCGCCCGCTGACCGCGACATCGGCGTCCGACACGCCGGGCCCGCGGCTGAAATGCGGGTGCGCATTGCGTACCACGGGCGCCCCGTGGGTGGCCCACCGGGTGTGGGCGATCCCCGTGCCCGCTGCCACCGCGTCGCGCGCGACCTCGGCGTCGAGTTCGGCCACCCGTGAGGTGCTGCGGGCGCGACGCAGTTCGCCGTCCTGATGGACGGCCACGCCGCACGAGTCGTAGCCGCGGTATTCCAGACGCCGAAGACCCTCGATCAGGATAGGGACGATGTTGCGCGTGCTGACCGCGCCGACGATGCCGCACATGGGTGCCTTTCTGGTGGATAGGCGTCATCGTACGGAGCGCAGATGAAATGGGTATTCAATTTCGATGGTAATTTGATCAATAATTGCCGCGCTTGATCTCGACGAAATTATTCATCTCAATGACCAGAAAAATGAGTAATCATATTGGCAGTTTTCCGCTCGACGCGATCGATCTGCGCCTCCTCGAGCAGCTTCAGCGCGACGCCTCGCTGTCCAACCTTGAACTCGCCCACGCCGTTCACACCTCGCCAGCCACGTGTCAGCGCCGGGTCAAGCGCCTGGTCGAGCACGGGGTGATCGAGCGCCGGGTGGCGATTCTTTCACCGCGCCACCTGGGCCCCGCGCTGACCGCCATCTGCGAAATCAGCCTGGACCGCCAAGGCGCGGAGCACCTCGCCGCCTTCGAGTCACGTGCCATCGAGCGCCCGGAGGTGCAACAGTGCTACCGGGTATCGCCCGGCCCCGACCTGATCCTGATCTTGCAGGTGGCCGACATGCCGGCCTGGCATGCGCTGGTGCAGGTGCTCTTCACACAAGACGCGAATGTCCGCAACGTCAAGACATTTTTCAGTGTTCACCGGGCGCGGTTCGACTCGCGCGTGGTGTTGCCGGTGGCGGGGAGCTGATGCGGCGGAGGCATGGCAACGACGAGAAATGCAGCCGTCCGGTGACCCCGGCTTCGCTCGAGCTAACGCTTGAGCAGCGCGAGCCCCTTCAGATAGTGCCCTTCCGGAAACAGCAGCGTGGCCGGGTGGTCGGGCGGTTCTTGCAGGCGGTGCAAGAGCGTCGCGTCCGCGCCCGCGTCGATCGCGGCGCCCGCGACGATTTTGTGGAACAGATCGGCGCTGATCCCGGCCGAACACGAGAACGTGAAGAGGAGGCCGCCCGGGGCCAGGAGCAGCAGGGCCAGACGGTTGATGTCCTTGTAGGCCCGCGCGGCGCGGTCGGCGTGTGCCGCGGTGGGGGCGAACTTGGGTGGGTCGAGGACGATCGCGTCGAAGCGTTGACCCTGGTCGAGCCGCTCGCGCAGATCGCGGTTGACGTCGGCGTCGACGGTTCGGTGGTGCGTCGCATCGAAGCCGTTCAGGAGCACGTGCGCGGTGGCCCGTTCGAGTGCGGGGCCCGACGAGTCGACGCTGACGACGTCCACCGCGCCACCCGCCAGGGCGGCCACGCTGAACCCGCCGGTGTAGGAAAAGCAATTGAGGACACGCGCGCAACCGTACTGGCGGACCGCGGCGCTGAACCGTCGGCGGTTGTCACGCTGGTCGAGGTAGTAGCCGGTCTTGTGGCCGTGTGCGAGGTCGAGCGTGAGGCGCCACGCGTGTTCCCGGATCTGAACCTCGGTCGGGCCTGCGCCACGCAGCCAGCCGGTGAATGGAGCCAGTCCTTCGAGACCGCGCGTGCTGGTGTCGCTGCGCTCGTAGAGCTTGGCCAGGCCAGTGGCCGCGAGCAGCTGGTCGGCGATCGTTGCCTTCCAGCGCTCGGCGCCCGCCGCCAGGAACTGCGCGCAGAGCGTGTCGCCGTAGCGGTCGACGATCAGACCGGGCAGCCCGTCGGCTTCCCCATGGACCAGCCGCACGCCGTCGCTGTCGATGCCCAGGCGCTCGCGCGCGGCCACCGCGCGCCCGACCCGGCGCTGGAAGAAGGCGGGGTCGATGCGCTCGTGCTCGTCGAAGCTCCAGACGCGCAGGCGAATTTGAGATGCCGGGCTGGCCGCGGCCCAGGCCAGGAAACCTCCGGCGGCGTCGGCCACCCGCACCGTCTCGCCCGGGTCGGCCCGGCCGCTGGCGATGCTCGATTCGAAGACCCAGGGGTGGCGGCGCTGCAGCGAGCGTTCCTTGCCCGCCCGCAGGGTGATGGTCTTCACTGCGTTCAGCCTTTGCGCCGGGCGCGCGGGTGGGCGGCGTCGTACACCTTGGACAGGTGGCCGAAGTCGAGCTGGGTGTAGACCTGGGTGGTCGAAATGTCGGCATGGCCGAGCAGTTCCTGCACGGCGCGCAGGTCACCGCTCGACTGCAGCAAGTGGCTGGCGAAGGAGTGCCGCAACATGTGCGGGTGAACGTGGGTCGGCAGGCCCGCACGCAAGGCGCGCCGCTTGATGCGCTCGC
>JALYHO010000032.1 GCA_030776545.1 Pseudomonadota bacterium
GCCACGCTCTGCGGACGGTCGTCGGGCGACAGCGCCAGGGTCCAGTCCACGGTGGCCAGCAAGGCCCGGCTGACGCCGGGGAAGGTCACGGTGGCGGGGTCGTCGAGCACCCTCAACGTGTCGCGGACGGCGCGCAGAACCGCCGGGACCGGCGCCTGCCCGGTCAGCATGAAGTGCACCGTCGCACCGAGCGCGTAGAGGTCGGTCCAGGGCCCCTGGCGCATCCCGGGCTCGTCACCGTACTGCTCGATCGGCGCGAAATTGGGTTTCAGGATCGCCGTGATCGATTGTGACCGGTCGCCGATCACGCGTCGCGCCGAACCGAAGTCGAGCAAGACCGGCCGGCCGTCAGGCAGCAGCAGAATGTTGTCCGGCGCGATGTCGCGGTGGTAGACGTCGCCGGCGTGCAAGGTTTCCAGGGCCCCCAGCAGCGGCTCCACGAAGCCGCGCAGCCAGGCCTCGTCGGGCGGCCCCTGCAACTCGGCGCGGGCTTCCCGCAAGGTCCGGCCCGGGTAGTACTGCATCGCCATGTAGGCGGTGCCGTTGGCTTTCCAGAATCGATACACCTTCACCAGCGACGGGTGGTCGAAGCTCGCGAGCATGCGGGCCTCGTTGAAAAACGACTCCAGCCCGGCGGCGTAGGTCTCGGCATGGCCGGGCGAGCGAACGGCCACGGTCAGACCGGCACGTCGTCCCGCCAGCGAGGCCGGCATGAATTCCTTGATCGCCACGTAGCGCAGCAGCACGTGGTCGAGCGCGAGGTAGACGATGCCGAAGCCGCCCGCCCCCAGCACCCGGATGATTTCGAATTCGTCCAGGCGCGTTCCAGGCACCAGGGCGTCGTGCACCGGCACCTCCGAAGCGGGCGCGAGCGCAACTTCCGGTATGGAAAGAACCGCTGTGGGGGACCAGGTCAACGTCTCAGGCATGGGGCAGGCGAGGCACGATGGCAGTTGTCGCCGGAGGACGCGCGGGCAAACTGCCGCAAACGCAACCGAACGTGAACTGCTATCGGCCGCCCGGCCCGTCCCTTGAGCCGTTGTTCGGGGAATGCGACACGGACGCGCCCGAATCCGACAGGGATTGACGGGCGAGGGTCCGGTCGACCCACGCCACGCCTGCTTCCTTGGCGAATGCCACGGCGTCGTCGTGGCTGTCGAAAGCGTCCAGATCGAGGAACCGCTGGGCGCGCGTCTTGCCGCCGCCCAACGCAGCGATGGCCACCCGCGCTTGCCAGCGGCCGTCGTCCTGCTGGAAGGGGCGGCAGCTCAGCAAGTGGTCGCGATGGAAGAAGCGGTAGTTCGTCGAATTCATCCCGAACGGCCGACACATGCGTCGCACCGGTTCACATTCCCGATTTTCGCGAAACTCACGGGGTGCCTTGTAGGACATCGCCCCGGGGCGTCGACGCGGTCACGCCGAGCGCCGAATAAGTCACGTTTGCGGGATCTGCCGGGGTTTGCCGTCCTGATCGATCGCGACATACGTCAGGTTGGCCTCCGTGACCTTCACGACCTGGAGATTGGAGGGATCGCGCTCGGCGTAGACCTCGACATTGACGGTGATCGACGTCTTGCCGATGCGCTCGACGCGGGCGTAGAAACTCAGCAGGTCGCTGACCGAAACCGGCTGCTTGAACACGAATTCGTTGACTGCGACCGTCACGATGCGGCCTTTGGCGATGCGCGCGGGCAGCACGGCGCCCGCAATGTCGACCTGGGCCATGATCCAGCCGCCGAAGATGTCGCCGTTGCCATTCGCGTCGGCCGGCATCGGCATCACGCGCAGCACCAGTTGACGGTCGTCCGGCAAGGTCAGGGGCGCCCCGCCTTCGGGTCCGGCCTGGGCCGCCCGGCCCTGCGCTGCGCTCTTGTCTGCAAACTCTGCCATATTGGACCCCCGCCTCGCATGTCGTTTGCGGCCGATTGTCCACTCTCCCGCGCCGCCCCCGGCCCTGCTTCGCCCTATGCGCCCAGCGTCTCACGCCGACTCCTTTGTGCATGGAACCCCCAGTGCCGCCGCGCCGCGTTCGGACTGGCGCACCCTGCGCAAGCTCGGGCCCTACGTGTGGCGGTGGCGCTGGCGGGTGCTGGTGGCGTTGGCATTCCTGGTGGGCGCGAAACTCGCCAACGTGGGTGTGCCCTTGGTCCTCAAGCGCCTGGTCGACGCGCTCAGCATCAAACCCGGTGATCCGGCAGGGGTCCTGGTGGTGCCGGTGGCCTTGCTGTTGGCCTACGGGGCGCTGCGCCTGTCGATCACCGCGTTGACCGAACTGCGTGAATTCCTGTTCTACCCCGTGGCGGCCCGAATCGCCCGCCGGGTCTCGCTCGAAGCATTCGAGCACTTGCTGGCCCTCAGCCTGCGCTTTCACCTGGAGCGCCAGACCGGCGGCGTCTCGCGTGACCTGGAGCGCGGCTCGCGCTCGATCCAGTCCCTGCTCAACTACACCATCTACAACATCCTCCCGACGCTGGTCGAAATCACGCTCGTCATCGTCCTGCTGGTCACCCGTTTCGACGGCTGGTTCGCGTTGATCGCCTTCGGCGCGCTCTCCCTCTACGTCACGTTCACGGTCAGCGTCACCGAATGGCGCACCGGCTTTCGGCGCGCCATGAACGAACAGGACTCCAAGGCAAACACCCGGGCGGTCGACGCGCTCATCAATTACGAGACCGTCAAGTACTTCTCCAACGAGCCGTTCGAGCAGCAACGCTACGACGAGAACCTGCAGCGGCTGGAACAGCTTTCGATCAAGTCGCAAACGTCCCTGTCGGCGCTCAATGTCGGCCAGAGCCTGATCATCGCGGTGACCGTGACGCTCCTCGTCTGGCGGGCCACCCTGGGAGTGGTCGCGGGCACCATGACGCTCGGCGACCTGGTGCTGGTCAATGCGTTGATGATCCAGCTCTACGTGCCCCTTAATTTTCTCGGCGTCATCTACCGCGAAATCAAACAGTCGATGATCGACATGGAAAAAATGTTCGTCCTGCTGGGCGAGCAGCGCGAGATCGCCGATGCGCCGGGGGCCGAGCCGCTGTCCACCGGAACCGGCCCGGCGGTGACGGTGCGCTTCGAGCACGTGCGTTTCGGTTACGACCCCGACCGGACCATCCTGCACGACGTGAGCTTCGAGATCCCGGCGGGAAAGACCGTGGCCGTGGTCGGGCCCTCCGGTTCGGGCAAGAGCACCTTGGCTCGCCTGCTCTTTCGGTTCTACGACGTGGGCAGCGGGCGCATCTCGATCGACGGCCAGGACATTCGCCAGGTCACCCAGCAAAGCCTGCGCCGCGCCATCGGCATCGTTCCCCAGGACACGGTGCTTTTCAACGACACGGTCGAATACAACATCGCCTACGGCCGCCCGGGAGCCGGTCGCCTCGAGGTCGAGAACGCGGCGCGAGCCGCCCACATTCACCGATTCATCGTCTCGACCCCGCGCGGCTACGACACGCTCGTCGGAGAACGGGGATTGAAGCTCTCGGGCGGTGAGAAGCAGCGCGTGGCGATCGCGCGCACGCTGCTCAAGAACCCACCGCTGCTGATCTTCGACGAAGCGACCTCGGCCCTCGACTCCGCCAACGAACGCGCGATCCAGGAAGAGCTGCGCAGCGTCGCCCGCAACAAGACCGCGCTGGTGATCGCGCACCGCCTCTCCACGGTGGTCGATGCGCACCAGATCCTGGTGATGGAGCACGGGCGCATCCTCGAGCGTGGAACCCACGCCGAGCTGCTGGCTCATGGGGCCCGCTACGCAGACATGTGGCGCCTGCAACAAAGCCGTACCGAAGCGCCCGTGACTTGAGAAGGTGCGACGTTGTCCACCGCCCTGCCTTGTCGTTACACTCCGGCGCGTGGAAACCAAGTGGTTCGAGGATTTCGTCAGCCTGGCGGAGACGCGCAGTTTCTCGCGTTCGGCGCAGTTGCGCCATGTGACCCAGCCCGCGTTCTCGCGCCGGATCCAGTCGCTCGAAGCCTGGGCCGGGATCCACCTCGTGGACCGGTCGTCCTACCCGACCCGGCTCACGCCCGCCGGGCAGACCCTGCACGCACAGGCGCTGGAAATCCTCGGGTCGCTGCAGGCCGCGCGCCACATGATGCGCGGTCACGAAGCCGCAGGCAGGGACATGGTCGAGTTCGCGGTGCCGCACTCGCTCGCCCTCACCTTTTTTCCACACTGGGTGATGGACCTGCGCAAGCGATTCGTGGGCATGAAAAGCCGCTTGATGGCGCTCAACGTCCACGATGCCGTGATGCACCTGACCGAAGGCAGCTGCGACCTCTTGCTGGCCTATCACCACCCGTCCCAGCCGCTGCAGCTCAACCCGGACCGTTACGAAATGCTGAGCCTTGGTCGCGAAACCCTCGTCGCCTACGCCCGTGGCGACGACGACGGTTTGCCGTTCTTCAGCCTGCCGGGCACGCCCGGTCGTCCGGTGCCCTTCCTCAGCTATGCCCCGGGGGCCTACCTGGGGCGCCTGGTCGAAGTGATCACCAAACAGGCGACGCCGCCGCTGCACCTCGATCCGATCTACGAGACCGACATGGCCGAAGGCCTCAAAGCGATGGCGATCGAGGGGCACGGCGTGGCCTTCCTGCCCGCCTCGTCGGTGCGCAAAGAACTGCGCAGCCGGCGTCTGGTGCGCGCGAGCCCGCCCGACCAGAACGAGCTGGAGATGGACATCCGGATCTACCGCGAACGCCCCGACCTCGCGCGCCACGCCAAGCCGGGAGCGCTCGCGCTCTGGGAATTCCTCGCGGCGGCGTCGCCGCGGCCTCGGCCCACCCCCCCGGACTCGGCGTAGTCGCTGCTGGGCCAAGTCCGCCTCGGCAACAATCGCCTATCTTTTTTTTCGACCGACCGAAACAAGGAAACTCATGAAAAAACTCGCCACCGCCCTTGCCGCCGTGCTGACGTGCGGGATATTCAACGCCGCGCAGGCGGCCGACACGCTCGCCAAGATCAAAAGCGCGGGCAAGATCGTCATCGGCACCCGCGACTCGTCCGCACCGCTCGCCTACACAGTCGGTGACGGCAAGTACGTGGGCTATCACGTCGATGTCTGCAACAAGATCGCCGACGCCATCAAGGCCGAGCTGAAGGCCCCGGCGCTGCCGGTGGAATACACGGTCGTGACGTCTGCCAACCGCGTGCCCCTGGTGCAGAACGGCACGGTCGACATGGAATGCGGCTCGACCACCAACAACGCGGCCCGGGCCCAGCAGGTCGCGTTCGCCCCCACCACCTTCGTGACCAACGTGCGCACGGCGGTCAAGGCCAGCTCGGGCATCACCTCCATCGCCCAGCTCAAGGACAAGACCGTCGCCACCACCACCGGCACGACCTCGGTCCAGCTGCTGCGCAAGCACGAAAAGGCCAGCGGCGTGGACTTCAAGGAGCTGTTCGGCAAAGACCACGCCGACTCTTTCCTGCTGCTCGAATCGGGCCGTGCGGATGCGTTCGTGATGGACGACAACATCCTGGCCGGGCTGATCGTCAATTCCAAAAACCCGACGGACTTCAAGATCGTGGGGGAATCGATCTCGGAAGAGCCGATCGCCATCATGATCCCGAAGGACGACCCGGCCTACAAGAAGGTGGTCGACAACGCCGTGATCGGTCTCATGAAGAGCGGCGAGCTCGACAAGATCTACAGCAAGTGGTTCCTCTCGCCCATTCCCCCGCGCAACGCGACCGTCGGCATGGCGATGTCGCCGGCGCTGAAGAATGCGATCGCCAACCCGAACGACAAACCGGCCGAGGCCTACAAGAAATAGCGCGCGTTGAGCGCTTCGCGCCCCTGCGGCGCGAAGCTTGCTTGGCCCGAGAGGAGGGAGCCGCTCGGCTTGCCGGGCAGACAGCGCGGCACAACCGAAAAACGGGAGGCCTATCTTGGGCAAGCTGGATTGGGGGATCTTTCTGCAGGACACCGGGGGCGGCCAGACCTACCTCGAATGGTTGCTGCGGTCCTGGGGCTGGACGCTCGCGGTGGCGCTCGGGGCGTTGCTGATCGCGTTGGCCGTGGGCGCGGCGATCGGCATCCTGCGCACCGTCCCGAATCGGGCGCTGGCCTGGTGCGGTGAGGCCTGGACCGAGGTCTTTCGCAACATCCCGCTGATCGTCCAGCTTTTCATCTGGTATTTCGTGTTGCCGCGGCTGATCCCGCCGCTCGCCCGTGTTCCGGGCTTTTTGCTGGCGGTGTTCGGCCTCGGGTTCTTCACGTCGGCGCGGATCGCCGAGCAGATCAAGGCCGGGATCCAGGCGCTGCCGAAGGGGCAGCGCTACGCCGGGCTGGCCATGGGCTTGACCTTGGCGCAGACCTACCGCTTCGTGATCATGCCCATGGCCCTGCGCATCGTGATTCCGCCGCTCACCAGCGAGTCGATGAACATCGTCAAGAACTCGTCGGTGGCCTTCGCGGTCCAGATCGCCGAGCTGACTTTTTTCGCGCAGCAGGCGGCCGAGGAAACGTCCCACGGCATCGAGATCTATTTCGCGGTGACCGTGCTCTATTTCATCTCGGCGTTCGCGATCAACCGGCTGGCCACCGTGATCGAGCGCCGCATGCAGATTCCCGGCATGCTGATCGGGACCGGCAAATGAACGGCGGACTCGATTTTTCCTTCGTCAGCTGGGCCTATGTCTCCAGCTTCATCGTCAAGGGGCTGGTCTTTTCGGTCGAACTCACGCTGATCGCGATGGTCGGGGGCATCGTGATCGGCACGGCACTGGCCCTCATGCGGCTCTCGGGCATGAAATGGCTGGTGCTGCCGGCCACCCTCTACGTCAACCTGCTGCGCTCGATCCCGCTGGCGATGGTGATCCTCTGGTTCTTCCTGATGATCCCGCTGATCACCGGCAAGTCCATGGGAGCCGAACTCTCGGCGATCGTCACCTTCACGGTGTTCGAGGCGGCCTACTATTCCGAGGTGATGCGCGCGGGCATCCAGTCCGTTCCCAAGGGCCAGGTCAATGCCGGGTATGCGGTCGGCATGTCCTACCGGCAGTGCATGCAGCTCATCGTGCTGCCGCAGGCGCTGCGCAACATGCTGCCGGTGCTGCTGACCCAGACCATCATCCTTTTTCAAGACACGTCGCTGGTCTACGTGATCGGCGCCTACGACCTGCTCAAGGGATTCGAGGTGTCGGGCAAGAACTTCAACCGGCCGTCGGAAACCTATTTGCTGGCGGCAGGAGTCTATTTCGTGATCTGTTTCAGCCTGTCGATGCTGGTGCGTCGGCTGCGTGCCAAGATCGCCATCATTCGCTGAGGACGCTTTCATGAGCATGATCGAGATCAAGAACATTTCGAAGTGGTACGGCGCTTTCCAGGTGCTGACCGACAACACCACCCAGATCAACAAAGGCGAGGTGGTCGTGGTGTGCGGGCCGTCAGGCTCGGGCAAGTCGACCCTCATCAAGACCGTCAACGCGCTCGAGCCCTTCCAGAAAGGCGACATCGTGGTGGATGGGATTTCCCTCTCCGACCCCAAGACCAACCTGCCGAAACTGCGCGCACGGGTCGGCATGGTGTTCCAGCATTTCGAGTTGTTCCCGCACTTGAGCGTCACCGAAAACCTGACGCTGGCGCAAATCAAGGTCCTGGGGCGCAACCAGACCGACGCCAAGGCGCGCGGCCTGAAAATGCTCGAGCGCGTCGGGCTCGGCGGCCACAAGGACAAGTTCCCGGGGCAGCTGTCCGGCGGGCAGCAGCAACGGGTGGCGATCGCCCGCGCGCTCAGCATGGACCCGATCGTGATGCTGTTCGACGAGCCGACTTCGGCGCTCGACCCGGAGATGGTGGGCGAGGTGCTCGACGTGATGGTGCAGCTCGCCCAGGAGGGCATGACCATGATGTGCGTGACCCACGAAATGGGGTTCGCCAAGCGAGTCAGCCACCGCGTGATCTTCATGGACGGCGGCCGGATCGTCGAGGACTGCACCAGCCAGGAATTCTTCGCCAACCCGGACGCGCGCTCGCCGCGGGCCAAGGAATTCCTCTCGAAGATCCTGCAGCACTGACGACGGGCCCGCTCGGGCCCGGGAGTGGTCTCGCGCCTGCTCGGGTGCGAGAATCACGACCATGACGCAGGAACTGACGCTCACGCGCCCCGATGACTGGCACGTCCACGTGCGCGACGGCGCGGCGCTGGCGGCGGTGGTGCCCGATACGGCTCGCCAATTCGCGCGCGCGATCATCATGCCCAACCTGCGCCCGCCGATCACCACCGCCGCGCAGGCCGCGGCCTACCGGCAACGCATCGTCGCGGCGGTGCCCGAGGGGCGGCGCTTCGAGCCCTTGATGACGCTCTACCTCACCGACACCCTCCCACCCGAGGAGATCGTGCGCGCGCGCGAATCGGGTGTGGTCGCCGTCAAGCTCTACCCGGCGGGGGCCACCACCCACAGCGACGCCGGTGTCACCGACCTGCGCAAGACCTATCCCACGCTGGAGGCCATGCAGCGCGTCGGCATGCCGCTCCTGGTCCATGGCGAGGTCACCGACGCAGGCATCGACCTGTTCGACCGCGAAAAAGCATTCATCGATGCCCAGCTGATTCCGCTGCGACGTGATTTCCCCGCGCTGAAGATCGTCTTCGAGCACATCACCACCCGCGAGGCCGCGCAGTACGTCGCCGAGGCCGACCGTTTCGTCGGCGCCACCGTGACCGCGCATCATCTGCTCTACAACCGCAATGCGCTGTTCCTGGGCGGAATCCGCCCGCATTACTACTGCCTTCCGGTCCTCAAGCGGGAGGAGCATCGACGTGCCCTCGTCGCCGCGGTCACGACGGGCAACCCGAAATTTTTCCTGGGTACCGATAGCGCGCCGCATGCGAGCCACCTCAAGGAGCACGCCGTCGGCTGCGCCGGCTGCTACACCGCGCATTCGGCGCTCGAGCTCTATGCCGAGGCTTTCGAAGCGGCCGGCGCGCTCGACCGGCTGGAGGCCTTCGCGAGCGTCAACGGCGCGGCCTTCTACGGCCTGCCGCGCAACGTCGGCAGCGTCACGCTGCGGCGCCGGCCGTGGACGCTGCCGGAAACCCTGGCCTACGGCGAGGCCCAGCTCAAGCCCCTGCGTGGCGGAGAGACCCTCGGCTGGCAGCAAATGGACGACATCCCATGAATTCCACTTCCGTGGCCTTGCTCATCGACGCCGACAACCTCTCGGGTGACGTCATCGAGCAAGCGGTCGAGCACCTGCTGCAGGTCTACGGCGCGATCCGATACCGGCGCGCCTACGCGAGCCCGCAAAAAGTGGTCGAGCACCTGGAGCTGTTCCGGCGCCTGGCCATACGCCCCATGGTCAACGTGCCGACCGGCAAGAATTCGACCGACATCGCGCTCGCGGTCGACGCGATCGACCTGGCCATCTGCGAGCAGCCGGACGTGGTCGTGATCGGCTCGAGCGATTCCGATTACGCACCGCTCGCGCAGCGCTTGCGCGAAAAGGGGTGCCGGGTGCTGGGCATCGGCCAGGCCGGCAAGACCGGCCATGAATCGCCGTTGGCGTACGACGAATTCATCGACCTGGCGCATCGCCGCGGACGCGACGCGGTGCCCGTGGCTCGCCCGGCCCGCGCGCGCGCGCCGGCCCGGACG
>JALYHO010000033.1 GCA_030776545.1 Pseudomonadota bacterium
GTACATGACAGGACAGTTTGGTTTGGAACGAACGGCTGAAAACTCAATAAAAACAAGAACTTAGCGGCGTATTGAAAGCTACGAACCAAGGGGTCGTGGGTTCGATTCCTGCCAGCCGCACCATAAAAACTAGAAACGGATCAACGGCTTAGAGATTTCGGTCTCTAGGCCGTTTTTTTCTTCTGGGGGACTTTTGGGGGACTCAGTTCCCCACGTACCGCCTCTTGTTCTCTGCGCAACGTCAACAGGCTCTTGTTCAGCACCGATTTCAGGCGCTCGAACATCAAGTAGCGTCTTGCTTTCAGCGATTGAGTCAGGTCACGCGCGGCGTTACCGAAGCGCTGAAGTTAGGAACAGGACTGCCGCGGCTGCAGCGCATCCTGAAAGGCTTGCGTAGCGGCGCTGGCTTGCTGCGAGAGGACCCGCAAAGGCGTGAAGACTTCTTGGCGCTGTATTGCGACTTTCGCAATGTCGCCAAGTGGACGCGGGCTCGGAATGGTCTGTCGCAGGTCCCGCGCGAGTAGGTACGCCAGGGCGCCCCTGACGCGGTTGCTTTGTGAGGCTATGAAACAGCGAGCGGGGAAAGGGCGCGCCTGCACGAACGATGCAATTCTTCGCCGATCAATTTCCTGTCACGCCTTGGTTGTCAGGCAATGACATGGGTGCACTTGATCTGCTTGCTGCCACTGTCTCGCGCTGGGGTGGCGAGGACAGCTCAATACGCTTCGCAAGACTTTTCGCCCGGCCTCATTCGAGCCACAATGGCATCTTTTAATCTTGGTTTTTCCCGATGCCGACTACGCCTCTTACTTCAAAGGCAAAGAAAAAACCTGTATCCCGTAGCAGAAAATCTGCGGGCATGCGTGAAGCGATTGTGCGTGCCGCGACCGAAATTATCAACGCCAAGAGCTATGCGCTGGCGACCCTCACCGAGATCGCCGCCACCCTCGACCTGCGCGATGCGGCGCTCTACCACTACTTCCCGAACAAGCAAGCGCTTGCCTATGCTTGCCATCGCGTATCGCTTCAGCGGCTCGAAACCCTAATGCTCGCTGCCGACGAGCATGGCCAAACGGGTGAAGAAAAACTACGTCACTTCATCCGCCATATGCTGGTCGATGCCGCCCAGCACGGTTCGCAACTTTATTTCGGCGACTATTCTTACCTCGACGCAACCCACCGCAAAATCATCGCCGCCTGGGCAGATCGGCTCAAAAACCTGCTGATCAAATTTCTCAAGGAAGGTATGTCCGACGGTACCATCGTCCAATGCGAACCTGAGCTGGTCGTGCAATTGTTGCTTGGAATGCTGATCTGGCTTGCCAAATGGGCGCCTGATGTCGAAGGCTTGACGGTCGATCGTTTGATGAATGCGATTGACGCATCAATCTTTCGAGGGCTGGAGCGCGGCCACGTTGCAAGCGCTAAGAAATGACGATTGTGAATGGCCTGGCCCAGGGCGCAGGTCGTGAACATTGCAATCGTTGGGACTCGAAGGCTGGAGGTCGGCGTCCAGTTCTTAGGTGTCACAGTGTGGCGGCGCTTTTCGGATCGATGACGACCTTGGCGTGATCCTCAGGCGTTGCGAGCAACTCAAATGCATCTGCCACGCCACCAAGTCCGACCGTACCAGTAACGAGAGCCGAGGCGTCGATCTTGCCGTCCGCGAGCATGTACAAGGTTTTGCGAAATTCCAGCGGGTCGTAACCCACAACGAAGCGCAGGTCGATCTCCTTGTTGATTGCCAGGACTGGGCGAATCTGATCAGGCTTCATGCACACGCCGGCGACGACAATGCGAGTGTTGAGCGGGGCGTCGGTGATGATGCCGTCAATGACTCCGGGAACGCCGACGCACTCGAAGACGATGGGCCGCTTGGGAGCGGTGACGCCAAGCACCTTCAGCAGACCGAAGGTGATGTGCCAGGGGACGGGCAGTTTACCGAGGTCTTTCATCGCTTTGAGGCCCGCGGCGGCATGCTCGGCGATTGAGGTTGTAAACCCTCGTTGACCGAAGTCCAGGTATGGCGATTCGGTTGAAGGATCAATGACCATCGTCGCGCCGCAGGCCGTGGCCAAGGCTCGCCGGCCCGCGGAAAAGTCGCTTGCGACGATGGTCTCGACACCGTTCGTCTTGAGCATACAGATGATCGCCAGGCCGACCGGCCCGCATCCAATGACCACGGCCACATCTTTGCGGGTTATCTCCGATCTGTTGACGGCGTGGTGCGCAATGGACACCGGCTCGGTGAGCACCGCAATCTCCGGACGAAGGCCATTTGGCACTTGGATCATGAGTGCCTCTTCAACCAGTACCCGTTCGGCGTAAGCCCCCGGCGCGGAAGCCGACAGGCCGATTGCGTGCATTCCGTTGGGCCGGCGCACAAGAGGCAGCGCGACAACGGGGGTGCCGATCCGATTCTTTTTTGATGTGCCAAGGCCGTGCTCGGCAATGGTTCCGCAGAACTCGTGGCCGAAAACCACCTTCTGGTGCGATCGGGCGTAGCCGTCGTAGCCAGCGTGAGCCAGCACATCCGCCTGGGCGTCGCCATAGCGTCGTGTGTGTAAATCCGACCCGCAGATTCCGCAGCGGGTCACGTCCAGCACGATCTGGCCTTCGCCCGGCTCCGGCTCCGGAAGGTCGATGACTTCAAGTTTTTCGTACTGGCAAACGACCGCTTTCATTTTGGCAGCATGCTGGCATCGAAGGCCGGAAGCGGCTTGATGAAGGGGTCGAGCAGTTTGCGGCTTTGCTCTGCCGTCAGTACGTCGGCCGGGTCCAGCTTGTAGAGACCGGACTTTGCCGTATCGAACTCCCACACGTCTTCGCCCAGCAGCCGGCATTGATCGTCATAGGGCCACAGCATCATGATTTGCGACTTCTTCAGGTACATGGCGTTGGGGTCGACGTCAAGGCCGGCCGCCACGAGCTCCGAGCCCAAGGCTTGTTGATAACCGATGCCCCGGCCGACGACCATGTGGTCGCCGATGGCGACATCCTCATCCTCAACATAGAAGATGCATTGATTGGTCGCTGTCCAATGGCCGTAAAGCATTCCTACCTGCTCCTTGCCGTCGAGCGTAAAGGGTTCGCGACCAGCAAGATTGAACCGATAAAACGGTTTGTCTACGGTTAGCGAAGGGTCAAGGATCTCCTGCCACCGGCCCGCCGACTCGAGGTACCGATGGCGCAGATAGGCCTGCAGAAGATACCGATGTCGCGGGTTGGTCGTGTTGGCAAGAGCCTTTTCCACGGCAACGTTCTGCTTGGTGATGTCCAGGCGACTCATGTCGATTTCGGAGGCCATTTGGTATTCCTTTTTAGGGGGTTATTGGACGAGTGAAGGTGTTTGGGAGGTCAACATGGAAGCGCTTCGCCGCCTCGAGGTGTCCGGGCGATGCGCCCCGGTCAGCATCGTGTGCACGACACCATGGTTGCGTCAGGCCGCAGACTTCGCGGCCGCCGCGTCTTGATCGACGTGTCCTGCGGTAACAAACCACATCCAGCTCGCGATCAGGCCGAAGAGTCCGGTCACTGCCAGCCCGATCGCGAGCCCTTCGTAGCGTCCCCCGATCCCGTCCGAGATTGCTCCCACGAGGAGCGGCCCCCAGGCGCCGCCCAATAAAAACAAGGCCACGAGCGCCGCTCCTCCGGACAGGCCCTTTAGTTTCGTCGGCACCACGTCCTGGGTGGTCGCGGAAACGGCCGGGAACGCCATCCCGACAAAAATGCTGTGCAGCGGCATCATCACCGCGCAAAAGATCATGAGGGGGCGGTTGTTCAAATCGAGGCCGGCCATCAGGACCAGCCAGACGAAGACAGAAGCGATCGCGATGCTCGTAGCCGCCAAGCGCATTCTTCCGCCCGGAAATTTATGCTGCCACCGGTCAGCAATGACGCCGCCAAGGATCGGCCCGGCGAGACCAAATATCGTCACCACGCCCATGACAAGGCCGGCCTTGTCTTCCTTGATGCCATAGGCGCGAATCAAGAGGGACGGGAACCACGTACCCACGGACACCTGAAGAACCGCGTACATCCCCAGCCCAGCGTAGAGCCATCGCAGCGTCCGGATCCTCAGGAGTTGGCCGAGATTTCCGGTGAACGAGATGTTGATTGAAGGGGTCCCGTCGGCGCGTACGAGACTGTAGTCCTGCATGAAGAACGCAAGAATTCCCAGAACGATGCCGGGTATGCCGAAAACATAGAAGGGCGTCCGCCAGCCGCCGTGGTTGGCAGACAAGTATCCACCGGCGATCACTCCGAGGATGACGCCAACGGTGATGAACATATTGAAAATGCCGAGCTTCTGGCCCCGTTTGACTTCGGGATAGGACGCCGACACCAGGGCGGTTCCCCCTGGCCCGAATCCGGCCTCGCCGAGGCCGACGCCCAGGCG
The DNA here is from genome assembly GCA_030776545.1 of Pseudomonadota bacterium. GTDB lineage: Bacteria > Pseudomonadota > Gammaproteobacteria > Burkholderiales > Burkholderiaceae_C > LMDS01. Next base: position 4,400 of record JALYHO010000033.1, read on the forward strand.
CGTGACGAGCAAGGACGCGAACCCACCGACCAGCCCGGTGGCCAGCGTGAAGCCGCTCCAGAGGATGGCCATGAGTCCGATCATTTTGCGCCGGCTCCAGACGTCGACCAGGTGGGCGACGGGCAAGGTGAACACGATGATGCCGATGAAGTAGGCCGTGTTCACGATGCCCACCTGGGCGTCGGTGAGTCCCAGGTCGGTCTTCATCGGCTGCAGAACGACCGACATCACTTGCCAGTCGGCATAGGCGACGGCGTTGAGCAGAGAGCAGATGGCCAGTACATAGGTCGCACGCCGACCGCCGATCTCGAACTTGCCTGAATTCTGAATTGCCATGGGATGCCCCTGTGTTTCTGCGCGAGTGTTAGAAGCGCAGCTTGAGCGTCACGCCGGCCATGCGAGGCTCATTCGGGAAACCGGAATAGCTTCCCGCCTGTGCCACGGTGGGAAACACGCCGACCATGCTGCGGCTGTTGGTCAGGTTGCGCGCCCACAGCATGATTTCGTAGTGTTGCGGGCGATTGCTCAAGCCGATGCTCGCGTTGACGCTGTGGCGACTCCAAGTCCCCAGGTCGGCCGGGACGGTCTCGATCAGATAGGTCGGGCTGGTGTACGAGTACTCGCCGCGCAGAAAGCCGCTGTAGCCATCGGCAAAGTCATGTGTGACGGTCGCCGAGGCCGACAGCGACAAGCGCGGGATACCCGCCGGACGCTGTCCGGAGAGGTCGCGAAAGTTGGGCGTGAGGCCCGTGGCCGGGTCGGTCGGGCAGTTGACCGTGTCGAAGGCCACGCAAGGGGCGTGCGTGAAGGAGTCGTACCGCGCGTCGAGATAGGTCGCGGAACCGGTGAGCAAGAGCCAAGGGGTAGTTTGCAGCGCGCCGTCGAGCTCGACGCCACGGGTCGTTTCTTTGCCGGCGTTGACCAGGCTATAGCCCGTCCCCGTATAGGCGTTGGACTGGAACCCCTTGATCGACTGGTCGAACACGGCCACGGTCACGTAGCCATTTTTAAACGCAGACTTCAAACCGATCTCGATTGCCTGCACATTTTCTGGTCCCGCCGTCCGCCCGACGCCGTTCGCATCCGCCGGCCGGCTGTCGGAGGAGAGGTTGTACGCGCCGGCTTTCCAGCCGGTGGTGTAGCTGACGTAGGCGTTGACGGGGCCGAAATCGTAGGCCGCCCGCAGCGCGCTGGTCAGCTTGCTGCCGCTGAGGTCGCCTGATTCGTTCGCATTCGGGAAGTTGACCGGACCATGGTTGGCGGTATTTCCGTAGAAGAATTGAAGCCCTCCGAGTGGGCCGTACAGGTTGGGCGGCAATCCGATCGCGCTGAATTGCGGCACGTTCTGCAGGTTGAGCGCCGAAAATGCGTCGGTCAGGACGACGTCCGACGAAACTTCCTTCCTGTCACCCAGCAAGGCAAGTCCCGCCGTCAAGGTCAACGCGTCGGTGACGTCGTAGTCCAGGTTGCCGAAGATGGAGTAGGAATCCTGCTTCATCGTGTAGTGGTCGAGGATGCCTTGGCCCGGCTGGAAATAGGTGCTGCCGGGGTTGATCGACGGGGTCACCAGGCTCTGAAGAAGTTCGAGTCCGAAGACGTTCGACCTGCCTTTCAGCGCGGCGGCGAGCGCCGGCGGCAGCGCCGCGAGCAGCGCGGCAGGGACCTGTCCGCTCAGACCGTCGGCATAGCCTCGCATGGCGGCGCCGTACGACGTGTCGACGCCGGTGTGGAGCGTCTCGTGCTGGTAGTAGCCGCCCGCCAGCCAGCGCGCCGGGCCGGTTCGTCCTGTCATGCGCAGTTCCTGGCTCAAGGTCGTGATGTCGTTGGCCTGGTTTTTGTTGGCGAGATTTGCCCCGGTGAAGTCGACATCCTGCACCGAGGCGTTGGTCTGTTTGCGGGCCGCGGTGATGGATGTCAGCGTCCCGTAATCGGTGTTCCAGTCGACCTGTGTCGACAGGCCCTCGCCCGTCAACCGGTTGGTGGGATCGGTGTTGAAGACCGTGTGGTTGTCGAACTTGTTCGCCGGGTCGCCGATGGCCCCTCCGAGCCCGGCGGGCGGCGCGGCGCCGATGAATTGGGTCGCCGGTCCGTTGAACAATGGCACGACGGCGCAGCACACCTCATTGATACGGTTGTAGTCGCCGATCACTCGGACGGACACCACCCCGTTGGGTTTCCAGAGCAGGTCGCCCCGCACCGACTGCCGGTCGCGGTCGTTGACCCGGCCCCCGGTCGTGTCGTTGATCACGTAGCCGTCGCGCTGGTTGTTGCTTGCCGAAATACGCACGGCGAGCGTGTCGCTGATGGGCCCGGTCAAGGTTGCCCGTTGCTGGCGCAGGTTGTAGCTGCCGAAGTCAACCGAGGCTGAACCTCCCCAGGCAAACCGGGGTTTGGCGGTCACGATGTTGATCGCCCCTGCGGAGACGTTCTTGCCGAACAGCGTCGACTGCGGCCCCCGAAGGACCTCCACGCGCTCGATTTCGGGCAGATCGTCCAGGGCGGACGAGGTTCGGGACCGATAGACGCCGTCCACGAAGACCCCCACTGAGCTTTCGATGCCATCGTTGCCGGCACCGTTTCCGAACCCTCGGACGATGAAATTGGTCTGGCCGACGGCGTTGAATTGTTGGACCTTCAACGACGGCACGACCGACTGCAGGTCGATCAGGTCGACGATGTGTGCGCGCTCGATGGTGGCTGGGTTGGTCACGGACACGGAAATGGGCACGTCCTGCAACGTCGCCTCCCGTTTCGTCGCCGTGATCGTGATTCGGTCCAACTGCGAGGGCGCCGCGGTGGGGGCATCCGCTGGCTTCGATGCGGGAGCTGGCGCGAGTGGCGCAGGTGACGCGGGCGAAGCCGACGAGGCGGGTTGCGCGGGCGGCGCTGCATCTTGCGCTTCGACGCCGAAGCTCATGACGGCGCCCAATGACATCAGCCCTACCAGCTTCGTTTTTCGCATGCTGCCTCCTAGTTCGTAAACCGGCCAGTCGATAGCGCTCACCGTGCCGTATTTTTAGTTCGGACTAGGTATTTGAGTCAATGTTAGGTTTACCCTTAGCCATGGTTGGGTGTTGCTATATCGGGAGACAGCACGCGCGCGAAAGCTCGACGAGTTCGGGACCCAACCCGCCACGCACGGTCGGTTGAATGGTGATGAAGAACTCGGACGTGCACTCGCAGCGCGACGCGGCGGCCTCGAGGGCCGTCTTCCAAGGGAACTTGTGTCGCTCGCAGTTTCCGTTCTGTCCAATGCCGCGTTGCACACGGCTGGCCAACATCAAGCCACGGGGCGCTCGTTCCCATCAAATGCTGTCGGCGTTGCCTTGCCACGGGTTTAAGCGCGTACTGAGGACAGCGGGCACATCAGCCGCCGAACGGCTGCTCGGCAGCGGGTGCTGCCGGTCGCCGGCGCCAGTGAACTCACGCGGACTCCCAACAAGCCGTCATTCAGCCCTGCTCACTCCGCTGATTCGAGCGACAGCAATGAGAGGCGGTTCGTTCGTAGGGCACCGTCGACCGCGCTTGAGTTGCGCGACTGACGGCTCTCGAATCGTCTGGACCGGAGCTTTCGACCCATTGCAGCCGCTGGCGGTTTGCTGAGCGAGCGACCGGTCTATCTGTCGATCCATTGCAGTCGCTCGCAAATTGGCGTCGGCTCAAAAAGATCGATGGACTGTCATCCCGGCGCGCGTGCCGTTTGCACTTCGCGGGCGGCCACCTCTTTCACTCGCAGGACTTGCACGAGTGCGTCCATGTTGAGCACACATGACGAAGACCTGGCGAAGCGGGCGCCTTGTCGAGACTTGGCAAGCGATCAGAAGCTTTCCCAATCGTGGCTGCCGGTCTTTTCTGGCGCGGCGGCGGTCAAGCTCGAGAACTCGGCCTTTGGCTTGGTTCCAAACGCTGGCCGCGTCACATTCTTCGCACGACTGGGGCCGCGCCGCTCGATGGCTGAAGGAGTTTTCACCGGTGTGGCGTGCACCGCGGGGGCTGGAGCGTTGCCCTGGCTTCCCGGGCTGCCCTGGCTGAGCTTGAACACCGCCACCGCCTGCACGAGTTGCTGCGCTTGGTCCTTCAGGCTCTCGGCGGCAGCGGCGCTTTCCTCGACCAGCGCGGCGTTCTGCTGCGTCACCTGGTCCATCTGGCTCACCGCCTCGCCGACCTGCGCCACACCCTGGCTCTGCTCGGTGCTGGCCGCGCTGATCTCGCCCATGATGTCGGTCACCCGCCTGATCGAGCTGACGACCTCGGTCATCGTCACGCCGGCCTGGTCGACCAGCGCCGTGCCTTGCTCGACACGCTCGACGCTGGCGCTGATCAGGCTCTTGATCTCCTTTGCCGCTTCGGCACTGCGGCCGGCCAGGCTGCGCACCTCGGAAGCCACGACCGCGAAGCCGCGCCCCTGCTCGCCAGCCCGCGCAGCCTCGACCGCAGCGTTCAAGGCCAGGATGTTGGTCTGGAAGGCGATGCCATCGATCACGCTGATGATGTCTGCGATCTTCTTCGAGCTGTCGTTGATGCCCTTCATCGTCTCGACGACCTGGCCGACGACTTCACCGCCCTTGATCGCCACCGTAGATGCGCCCAGCGCCAGTTGATTGGCCTGTCGGGCGTTGTCGGCGTTCTGCTTGACGGTCGAGCTGAGCTGTTCCATTGACGCTGCGGTTTCTTCGAGCGCGCTGGCCTGCTCCTCGGTGCGCTGGCTCAGGTCCAGGTTGCCCTGAGCGATCTGCGCCGATGCCGTGGCCACCGACTCGGAATTGCCGCGTACGCTAGAGACCACACTGGACAGGCTGGTCTGCATCTCCTTGAGCTGCGCCATCAGGCTGGTGGTGTCGCCCTGCCTGAGGTCGATACGAACACTGAGGTCACCTGCGGCAACGCTTTGCGCCAGCGCTGCGGCATCGGCCGGATCGGCGCCGAGCTGTTGCATCACCGAGCGGATGATCCAGGTGGCCAGTGCCAGCGCCGCCAACAGCGCGATGCCAGCCGAAATCCACATCGCGGTCTTGATTGCAGTCACCGCGGCATTGGCTTCGGCGCTGGATTCCTTGGTCAATTCGCCCTGGAGCTTGATCAGGTCGTCGACCGTGGCGAAGTAGGCCAGCTGCAGCGGGCGCGCGACGCCCAGCAAGTGGGCCTTGGCCTCGTCAGCGTTGCCTGCGTTGACAAGGTCAATGAACTTGGTCTGCGCCGGAACGTAGAGGGCGCGCGCTTCGAGAACCTTGGCCAGCAGCGCCTTGCCTCCCTCGGTCGCGATCTCGGTCTTGAGCTTGTCCAGGGCGTCACCGACGGTCTGGCGCGCGGCCAGAATCTGTTCCACCTCCTTCTTCTGTTCGGCCGCATCGCTCATGATCGCCATGTTGCGCATCGACAAGCCGATTTGATTGAGATGGCCCTTGACCTCGTTGAGCACTGCAACCCTCGGAATGCGCTCGTCGGTCACCTTGTGAAACGCGCCTTCGATGGTCGGCAGCCTGGTCAGCGCCATGCCCGCCGTGAAGGCGATCAGCAGGGCCAGGACTCCGAACCCGAGGGTCAGGCGAATGGAGAGTTTGAGGGTTTTCATGGCGTGGAGCCCTTGTTCCAATTAGTGCGGCGGTGACTCGACGATCGGGACAATCACGCCGCGCAGATTGACGACGCCCTTGACGAAGCTCGGTGCGGTCGCGATGCGAGTGGGCTGCTCGTATCCGCGGATCTCCTGCAGGCGCAGGATGTCGTGGGCCGAGGCCCCCATTGGGTGCTCTGCGATGGCGATGGGCATGTGCGACGCCGTAACGGTCGGGATTTACGCGATCACGAGTGGGTCTCGCAGATCGTCAATCACGTTGTCGGTGCGGAATTCCTCGGCTTGAGCCCAGAGTCGGTGCTAGTGCTCCAAAAGCATGCGCGGCTCCCCAATTCGCGTCAAAAAGCAACATCCGCCTTGTGTGATGGACTGCCTGGGCGAGTCCGCCAAGTGAATGAGATGTCGCTACTTTTCCTAAGCCCGGGATGCCGTCAACGCGGTTGAGCCGGACGCTCAAAGGCCAGCTTACTGGCGCGACCTCGAACTACTGGCCTGCTTCGGCGCGATCCGACGACTGGGTCTTTACAAGCCGGATCCACGACTTGCCGCATTTGGGACCCGGCAATACGCTCGCATCTTCGAAGACTGGGTCGAGGAGCTCGGGCTCGATTCCATCGAGTACGGCACCCAGTCGATGCGACCCGCCAAGGGCACGTTGCCCTGTCCAGCAAACGGATCAGATCGCGCCTACGCGCGATCTATCCTTGATCTTTGGGGCCTCTCATCGAGACTCCACCCATCTTCAGGGGGTAAATCGCCGCCTACGCGCCACCGGCGTAGAAAAACTCCTCGCGTACGATCTTTCCATCCTGAACGGTGAAGAGCCCTACCTCATCCATCTTCATCCGCTGGCCGGAAGGCTTGTTCGTCACGTCGTATTGAAATCCGACTACGAATCGGTTGCCATGGGGCCAGGGACCGGTGACCGAGGCCGAATGAATTTCGTGATTGGCGCGCCACCACTCGCCTTTCGCCTTGATGGCAGCAAGCCCTCTTGCTTCTTGCTCTGCGCCTGGCATTGCAATCGCTTCCACGCTGACGGCGTCGGAAGCGTACAAGGCCTTTGCCTCATCATTCTTCCCTTGCCTGCAGAGGTCCACCAGCTTGTTGGCAATATCGAGCGTGCTCATACGAATTTCCTTTCAATGGAAGTGAGGGACTTGAAGCCCCGCATTGAAGTGTAGGCTTGCTCCAAGTTTGATCTCGGACTGGTCTTCTTGCCGGCGCCGCCGATCCGACCCGTCTTCGCGTTCGTTCGGTGCCGAGGCCCGCCTTTCATTCGCACGGTCGACCGGCATGACGGCGTGATCGTGGCAGACAAGTTCCACCCATCCCCCAGCTTTCCGCTGGGCCGTCATGCGCCTGACAAATTCCAGGCGCAGCATCCGATCGCCTTCATCCCGCAGTGCCCTGCCGCAGCGCACGCAACCCACGAGCGACCAGAACACGAACAACCGTCGACACTCGAAATATGCGTCGGCAAGGACTGCAGGGTGCAGGCGCCACAGTTCAGGTAACCCAGCCGACTTTTTTCCGCCTTACCGAACCCATTCTGGGCGGCCTCTAAAACAACATCGGAGCAACGCCATGGGCCAGGCATTTCCATCCATTTTCGTACGGCTCGTGGCGACCGCGAGCGCCATCTGCGTCTCATGCCCGGTTGCGCTTGCCGCCGACCAGACGCAGCCCGGCGCGGGCAATTCGGCGGCAGTCCAACTGGCCCGGCAATCACCACGGGTTCGGTCTGCGGTGCGCTTCCTGATCGAACAGGCCGAGCGCATCGGCGATTCCTCTTTGCGTGCCGCCACGCTCGATATCCTTCAAAACCCGAGGACGTGTGTTGCTCACCGGCGCGGCCTGGCCACGACCCAGAAGCAAGACGCGGTCATTCAGGCGCTGTTCGATCAAGGCCTGATCAGCCCCGCAGACGCGGCGGCGTTCGCTTCTGGCGTGCGCGCGGCCATCTTCCCGCCCATCCTGCAGCCCGATTCAGAATGCCCGCAGCTCCCACAACCACTGATGTCGGCACCAGGCAGCGCGTTCGGCGGCCACCACTCATACCCCGGTGGCCTTGCGATACACGAATCCAACAACGATCTGTCGGACGAGAACCTGGCCCGTCAGTATCAGACCGTCTACGGCGGCGCGGGTCGCGGCGGGCTGCCTCGCGTCCATGCGGACGATGACCGGGACGAGCATCATGGGTCTGGAAGTGCCGGTGACCTGCCGATCGACGGCGACGTGATCCTGGCCGCGCCCATCTGGCACGACTGGGGCAAGACGATCGTTTTCCAGTGGAACGCCGACGGCAGCGAGTTCACCGAATTCAACTTTGGCGGCAATGGAGCGCTCGACGCCTGGGGCGCCCCGGGGGACTCGCGCACCGGAGGGCATCACATCCTGAGTATCGCGGAGTCGATGGCGCGGGGTCTATCGCCCTTGATGGTGGTGACCCAGGCCAGTGCTCATTCCGCGCCGACGCTCGGCAATGAATTCAAGGTGGTGAACTGGCTCCGAGCCGCGGCGATCGTCGCGCGCATCGACCCTGTCGGTGCCGGATACCTCACGACAGACTCGGCCGGCCGTCTGCGTCTGCCTGCGCTCGGCAGGCTCGGTGACATCGACCAGATGGCTGCCGGCCAGACCAATCTGCGCGTCGAATACACGCTTCACAACCTCTCCGACGCCGACTTCACATTCTCGGGACCCGCCGTCGCATCAGCCAGCGGATTGCTGAAGACGCTCGCCCCAGAATTCGGTTACGACGCTTCGGACGTGACAACGTTCAACACGCGTTTCCGAAATCCAGCACTGTCGCACCTTTCGGGGGAACGGCTGCTCGTGATCTACGGCGGACAAGGACTGGACGCCGTCAGGCAAGAGCTGAAGCGACTTCGGCAATTGGGTGTCATCTGACCACCTGCCTCGAGCGCGTCGGATGGCGGCCCGGCCTCGACGGGTCCGCATAACGACGCGACTGCGACGCTGGTCGACGTGAGATGCAGGCGCAGGCCCTCTGCAGTTCGCCGACGAACGCCATCTCACCCTTCGCCGAGGCTTCGATCAGGTCGTGGTCGATCGCTTCCTGTACGTCACCGTTCGCGAGGGAGGGACCGTGGCGTTGCGGTGGCTACTTCAGCTTGATGCCCTGCGCTGCCATCGCGCGCTCCTGTGTGGCGTGATTGGACAGGTATTGCGCGTGTTGCGCCTGCGTTCGATGACTGCCCAGCGTGACGAAATGCTCGCGCAACTTGTCGGCGGGTAAGTCGGCGCCGTAGCAAGGCGTTCCGGGCTGCTGGCGCCATGATTCATGCAGGCTGCCGTCGTCCACGGCGTCGAAGCCCAGTGCCTCGACGAGCTGCATCACTTTTCGTTTGGCTGCCGGATCGTCGCCGGCCACCGGCAAAGCAATGCGGCCCGGCGTGCCGGCGGGCAGGCCCTTGTTCTGGAGGTGGTCGGCGTAGATGTTGTTGAACACCTTCACCACCGGACGGCCCAGGTGCTGCTGCACCCATTCGCTTTCGGTGAGGTCGCCGGTGTCGAGCTCCGGGATGTGGCCGTCGCGCAGCAACGGATAGTAGTTGCTCGTGTCGATGACAGGGACCTCGGCGGCAATGCCGGCGAACAGGTCTTTGGGCAGGTCCGGAATGTTTTTCAACGGGATGGTGACGACGACGATGTCACCATGGCGGGCCGCTTCCCGGGCCGTGACCGGCTTGGCGCCGGTTTTTTGAGCCACCTCATTCAGCGTTTCGGGGCCGCGGGAGTTGGCGATGTCAACCGAGTGGCCGAGGCGACCGAGCCGCAAGGCAAGCGCGCTGCCGATGTGACCGGCTCCGATGATTCCGATGTTCATGGTGCGTCGTGGATCCAGGTTGAAGGGCGACGAATTGTCGCGATGGGAATTGAACCGCTACCGCAGCGAATACGAGGCTCATGTATCGCGCCTGTGGAAAGTATCCTGCGGGCTTCAGTGTGCCGCCTGTTGATGGACAGAATTCCCTACATCGGTCAGCAGTAAGTCCCGTGCGTCCTTGCTCTCGGTCTCAGGTCTCGCTTGCGCCCAAAAGAGGCAGCAGTTCCTGCCGACCGCTGAGGGTGATTTCTACCGCGCGCCCCGACGCGCGACGCAGCCACCCGGAGCAGGTGAAATGCTGGTAGAGCTCGTCCGCCAGTTGCCCGCCCAAGTGATCGCGGCGTTCAGACCAATCCAGGCAACGGTAAGCATAGCGCCGCCGGCCGCTGGGTGCACCCGGACTCAGTCCCAATCCCCGAAGCCATTCGCTGCCCGAAGCGGTCAGCTCGTAGCCGTCGACCGTTGAGCTCAGGTGTTCGCGGCGCCAAAGCGCGTCGAACACCGTGACCCCCAGTCGACCCGCCAGATGCCCGTAGCAACATCGCGCAACGCGCAGTCGAGCGCGCTCCGGGGTGGACCATGCGCGATCGTGTTCATCGCGCTCGGCCACCAGCGCGAGGGCCTCCAGCGCATGCGCCACCTCGGCATCGGCCAGGCGAAAGTAGCGGTGCCGGCCTCTGGGCTCGCAGACCACGAAGCGCGCGTCAAGCAGCTGGCCCAGGTGCCCACTGGCCGTGGCCGGCGTCACCGATGCGATCTTGGCCAGCTCGCTGGCGCTGGCAAAGTCGCCCGAGAGCAGGTAGGCCAGCATGCGAGAGCGCGTCGGATCGGCGACGATGGCGGCCACACGGGCCAGGCGAGGTTCGTTCGGTGTGCTCATGGAGATCAGACCAGCGTGCTTCGCGAGTCCGAAGGCGCCTGGTCCCGCGCGAGCATCCCGTAGTCGCGAACGACCGTGGCAACCCGCAATCGGTAGTCTGCGAGCACCTCGGCCCGGCCTTCCTGTTGAGCCTGGCGATGCGTTTCGTGGCAACGCCACTTTCGCACTGCGGCTTCATCGCGCCAGAAGCTGAGAGACAAGTACCGCCCTGGGAGAGTGAGACTTTCGAACCGCTCGACCGAGATGAAGCCGTCCATGGACTCCAGTGAGGTTTCAACGCTGCCGCGAGTTCGAAGTAGCGCGGGGCGGCACCGGGTCGCGGATTCACTTCGAAGATGACCGCGATCACGAACGCACCTGCGGCGCGACATGGCCTGTCGTACCCACATCCTCGAGCCAGGTCCTCTCCTCTCGGAGAATGAATCGCGTCGACTGTGCGCGTTCGAAGTTCGCTCGCCCTTCGGGATCGTTCTTGAGCGTTGCGCGGTACCTTTCGTAGGCCGCCAGGTCGTCGAAACCGATCAGGCCCCAGGCCACATCGTTGGTGCCCTCGTGCGGAAGAAAGTAGCCGATGAGTCGGCCCCCGCAGCGTGGAATGATGCGGCCCCAGGCGTGGGCGTAGCGTTCGAAGGCGTCGCGCTGGAAGGGGTCGATCCGGTAGCGAATGAAGCAGGTGATGGGCATGGATGCGCTCCTGGGGGTTCGGGACGACGTGCAACTGTGCAACGCAGATCGCGCGAGATGCTTCGGTCGAGACCGAAGTGTGGGGGTCCGATCGCTGCCTGCCCCGGTCTTTGTCATGGCCCGAACAACGCCTCCAGTACCTCATTCCGTCGCACCCCTCCGGTCGCCGGGTCGATGAATCCGAAGCCGCCCGCCAGCTCCCAGTAGGTCCACGGCATGCCGCGGATCTCGGCCTCGGTACGCATCAGCCGCGTGTAGCGCGAGCGGGCGCCCGGCTCGGCGGTTTCGTACGCGCCGAACTCGCCGAGGAAGACGGGGTAGCCGTTGCGTCCTGCCCAGCGCTCGGCCGCGTCCAGCGGGCTGCGGATGGCGGCGAGCTGCCGCGCGTCGCAGCAACCGACGCCGGTCGGCAGGGGCGGTTTGGCCCAGGGGGCGCCCTGATGGGAGAAGGCGAAGGGGTCGTAGTGGTGGATCGTGAGGATCAGATCCGGGTCGGCCGGCATCACGAAGGTCGCCAGGGCGCGAGCTGAATTCCACTGGGTCGGGCCGACGACCAGGATGCGCGCGGGATTGCTTTGGCGGACCAGGCGCACGCCGCGTGCCAACAAGTCGTTCCAGCGCGTCTCCAGCCTGCCGTGCGGCTCGTTGTAGAGCTCGAAGGCGAGGGTCTCGGGATAGCCGCGAAAGCGTTCGGCGACCTGCTTCCACAGTGCCAGGAAGCGCGCGTCGACGACCGCATCGGGAACGGCGGACTCGCCCGCGTCGAGCGCGTCGCCGTCGAATTGGCGGTAGTGGTGCATGTCCAGCACGACGGGGACGCCGCGTCGCAACAGACCCTGCACGACGCTCTCGACGCGCGACATGAATACCGGATCGATCGTGGCTCGTGCATCGGCACTCGCATGGTTGCTCCAGCGCACCGGCAGTCGCACGCTTTGGATGCCGAGCCCGCCGTCCTTGCCCACCAGGGCGATGTAGCGATCCTCGGCGCGCAGGCGCCAGGCGCCTTCGGTGGGCGCATCGAGCATGTTGCCGAAATTCACCCCGCGCCCGAGGCCGAGGGCGAATCGGCGCGCGGCGGGGGAGGCGCCGGGAGACGGACCGCTGGCCAGCGGTGGGTACTCCGCCAGCGCGTCCGGCGCCGCGACCGGAGGGGCAGACGTCGATGCGCAAGCACTCAACAGGCCGAGGGCGACCGCGCCGATGGCCGCGATCGCGGCAGTGAAACCGGGTCTTGCCATGACGATTCCTGTAAGGGGGAGGGGGGTGCTGAAGGTTCAGCCGGGCTCGCGATCGGGCTCCGAGCGGCAGGCCTGCATGGAGCGCAGCAGTCCGTCGCTGGCGTCGTCCGCAGGGTAGAACAGTTCGACGCAGAGCTCGTCGAGCGTGATGTCGCGGGGCGTGCCGAACGTCGTGAGCGTGGTGAACATCGAGAGCCGACCCTGCGGCAGTCTCAGCACGCAGGGCACCAGCAGCAGCGCTTCGGGGACGATGTCCGTCGGCAAGACCGGCACCAGCGCGGCCACATTCGGGTAGGCTCGGACCTCCTCCTCGAGAGCGACGAGCGCCGGGTCGCCCGTGCTCGCGACGGCGCGGCTCAGGGTCTGCAGCAAATAGGCGGCCCAGTCGGAGAAGTTTGCGGTCAGCGCCGCAAGCCCGCGCGGGTGGAGACTGGCACGAAAGATGTTGAAGGCCGGTTGCCTGAGGTCGTCGGGAAGCAGGCCGGCCAGCGCCAGCGCACTCGGGTTGGCCAGCACGACGTTCCATTGTCGATCCAGCACCAGACCCGGAAGGGGTTCGTGGGCGCGCAACAGGCGGTCGAGTGTGACGCGAACCTGGTGCATGCCGGCGTCGTCCAGCGCCCTGGCCTGGTAACGCGGGGCATAGCCCGCCGCCAGCAGCAAGCGATTGCGCTCGCGCAGCGGTACCTCCAGGGCGCCGGACAGCGCCTCCAGCATGGCCGTGCTGGGCCGGGCGCGGCCGGTCTCGATGAAGCTGAGGTGCCGGGTCGATACCCCCACGTGCAAGGCCAGGTCCATCTGGCTGCGCCGACGGCGGCTGCGCCAGGCACGCAGCAATTCGCCGACGCGGATCGGTTGGCCGGTCTCGGCGGTCGCTGAAGGAGCAGGGAACATCGGCGCGATCCTCGGGACGGGGCGAGCGACAGGCCACGCCCAAGCCATCATGATGCCGCTTCCGATGGCGGCGCCATGGCAGGCAGGGTTCCGAAGAAGCCAGTGACCTGGGCCAGCCGGCCTTGCGCATCGATCCGCACGATATCGGTGCCTTCGAGGACCACGGCGCCCGCCGGACCCACCAACTGCCACGCATAGCGCGCCATGTCGTGGTGGCTGTCGATGCCGCTGCTGCGTACGAAGTGGTGGCCGGGGAATTGCGCCAGCAACTGCTCTGCCTGCCGGCCGATCTGGGCATGGCCGGTGGCGGCCATCGGCGGGTCGATGAGCTGGCCGTCGGTCGCCCAGATGCGCTCGACCACGGCGGCGCGACGGCCCGCGTCGGCATCGGCATAGGACGAAAGATGGGCGTCGATCAGGGAGGTGAGGTCGGACATGGGGGTCTCCAGGGATTGAGGAGCGGCCATCGTCGCCCTGCTCGTGCCCCTGTGCGATTACCTGTCAGGTCATCGCTCCGACGCACCGGATTGCGGAGACTCAAGACCCTCATCTGAAAGGAACGCTCATGTCCTCCTCCGACCTGCTGCCCCTGGCCGTGGCGTTGTTGATCGGCGTCCCGGCGCTGGGTTCGTGCATCGGCATCGGCCTGGCGTCGATGAAGATGTTGGAATCCAGCGCGCGTCAACCGGAGCTGATCCCCGAACTGCAGACCAAGTTCTTCCTCGCCGTGGGCGTGATCGACGGTGCGTTCATCATTGCCACCGGCATCGGTCTGTGGTTTGCGACGGCGAATCCATTCCGGTGAGGGTGGCGGCGCAGCCGCTGGATCGCCTGACTTCGTGGGCATTCGGTGATCGGCGAGTTCGCACCCGAAAATACCGTGATGACTCCATCGACCGTCCCGACCGAGGCCCCGGGCTCGCGCATCCGCATCGGTGCAATCGACGTCGACTCGCTGACCTTCGACGCCGCTGTCGATGCGATGCTTCGATTGGCCGAAGGCGGAGAGGGCGGGCGCGTGGGCATGATCGCCCGGTCTCCGCGGTGGATGTCGGCCACGGGGTTCGAATGGTTGTTCAGGCTGACCCGGGAGCCGCGGCGCCTCGGGCGTCGCTATTTCGTCGGATCATGCCCACCCGACCCCCCTGAGCGGGGGTTACGCGACAATGAAGGTCTCGTCGTGCGGCCCCGTGCGGTGCGCACCGAACCCGGGCCTGAGCGAGGGTGCCACCAGGATTCCGCTCACCCCATTCGATAGGGGGCCCGCCCTCGGACGAGGATGCCCGACCGAGCGCCTCAACGTCGGATCGGCGCTCGCCGCAGCCACTCGCGAGGAATGGCCGCTTCGAGTGCGTCGTCGACGGTGACGATGCCGAGGAGTTTCCCGGAAGCGTCGAGGACCGGCAGGGTGAGCAGGTTGAAGTCGGCCATCCGGGTCGTGACGGCGATGATGTCTTCTTCCGGGGAAGCCCCGACCGTGTCCGGGTCGGCGGCGTCGCGAAGCAGGGTCGAGGCGTCGAGTTGCAGTGCGCGCACCAGCGACAGGGTGCCGGCCAGGGTGCCGTCGGCGCGCAGGCTGTGGAGGGTGGTCAAGGCCTCGGGTTGCTGGGTCGTCGCCACGCGCAAGGCCTGCAAGGCGTCGGCGATGCTGCGGTCCTCGGACAAGGCGATGTAGTCGGTGCTCATGAGCCCGCCGGCGGTCGCCGGGTTGTACCCGAGCAGGGTCAGGACCTTGGCGTTTTGCGCCTGCGGGAGCAGGTCCAAGACCTTTTGGCGTCGCACCTGGGGCAATTCCATGATCGCGTCGGCGACGTCGTCGGCGCGCATCCGGGAAAGAATCTCGGCGATTTCCTGGTCGCTCCGACTGCTGAGCAGGCGGGCTTGCTTTTCTTCGGCGAGTTCTTCGAAGACATCCGCCTCGAGCTCGGGGTCGCTGTGGATCTGGTCGAGCAGCAGCCCTTGTTCCTGCACTGAGGCGCCCTCCAGGATGTCGGCCAGTTGGGCCGGTTTGAGGCGCCGGATGCGTTTGGAGAACCGGGTCCGCAACGAACTCTGGCTTCCGGCGAGAAGCAGGAAGGCGTGCCAGTCGCGCGTGGGGTGGTGGGCGTGGTCGCCGAACTGGAACCAGCGGTGCTTGTGCACATCCAGGCCGACGAGCGCCCAGCCCTCGGTCGTCTTGCCCAGCCGGACGTCGTAGGCCCGGACCAGTTGGCCGCGCGAGATATCGAGCAGGCGATGCCCGAGGACGTCGAGCCTGACGGAGATGTCGCCTTCCTCGCGCGCCAACGCCTGGGCGGTACCCGCTCCCGGCAGGCTGACGGTTTCGTTCGCCAACTCGACGGCGCTGGCATCGATGGCGATGGCACCGGACGCTCCGCGCATCGACAGTCCCACCAGCAACGGATAGTTGTCGTCGCGCAGGCGCACGAGCGCGTCGTCGAGGCGCCCGACGGGGGCGCCATGGGAGTCGACGACGGCTCGCTTGAGCAGCGAGGAAAAGGAGACGGTGGATTCCAGGGCGGGACGGGTCACGGTGTTTCCTCGGTCAATGAGGCGGTGTGGCGGCACCAGGGGTCAATGCCCGAGGGCCAGTTGGACGACACGCACGATCACCAGGATCATCGCGACCAACAAATAGGTTCTGAGGACCGTCAGGCCGACGCGGCTGCCCGTCGACAGTTGGGGCATCGCCAGCAAGGCGAGGGGCGGCATGCGCCAGGTGTCGCGTCGGGTGCGGTCCGCGGGGACCGGCCGAGGGGTCCCCGGGTGCCTGCGCCGTACCAGCAGGAAAACCAGCCCCGCCGTGCCGAAGACCACGGTCCCGCCGAGCAGGATGCCGACGGTCGCGCGCGACCCCATCTCCGGAAACAGCACCCCGGCGGTGAGGACCAGGGACAGGATCACGAGCAAGGCGATCACCGCCGAGGTGAATACATTCATCTTCGTTCCGTTGACCCAGGGCCCGAGCACTTGCCTGTCGTTGCACAGAAGAAGCAGAAAAACCGTCGCCGACGGCAGCAACACGCCCGCGAGCACCTGCACCCCGACCGTCATCAGACCCAGGGGGCTGCCGGGAATCAGCACGATCCCCGCGGAGACCAGCAAGATGCCGGCGAAAACGACGTAGAACGCCTTGGCGTCGGATATCTTGCGATGCAGGGAATGCTTGAGACCGAGCACATCGCCCAAGGCGTAGGACGTCGACAGGCCGACGGCTGCGGCGCCAATGATCGAGGCGTCGATCAGCGCGATGGCGAACAGGACGCCCGCGGTCTTTCCGACATATTTTTCGAGCCCCCGCGCCACCCCGGCCGCGTCGGTGAAATTGCCGAATTCGGGCTGCCCGGCGAAAGTCGCCGCCGTGAAAGCGATGATGGCGGTGGCGCCGACGATCACGATCGCGATGCCGATCCAGAGGTCGAGCTTCTCGTAGTTCATGAACTGCGGCGTGATGCGCTTGTCGATCAGATACGACTGCTGGAAAAACAGTTGCCAGGGCGCGACCGTGGTGCCGATGATGCCGATGATCAGGAGCACCACCTTGGAAAGATCCGAGCCCGCGGGCAGGCCGGGCACCAGCAGGTCGTGCGCCACCTGGTGGGCGCTCGGGTGCACCATGACGACGATCGGGATCAACAGCAGCGAGCCCGCGACCAGGGTCATGCAGACCCGTTCGAACCGTCTGAAGGAGCCCGTGCTGGCCGCCGCCACGATCACCACGGCCGACAGCAGGACGCCGGGGACCTTGGGCAACCCGAGGGTTTCGAGTCCGAGGCTGATGCCGATGAATTCGGTGACGATGGTCAGCGCGTTGAGGATGAAGAGGTCGATGACGCTGAACGCCCCCCAGAACTTGCCGAAACGTTCGAGGATCAGCCGCGCATGGCCCACGCCCGAGACGATCCCGAGCCGCAGGACCATCTCCTGGTTGACGTACAGGACCGGCACCAGGAGCAGCAACACCCACAGCAGGCTGGTGCCGTAGTTCTGCCCGGCCTCGGTGTAGGTGCCGAAGGCGCCGGCGTCGTTGTCGCCCACCATCACGATCAAGCCGGGACCGACGACCGCCAGGAGGATGCGCAAGCGATTCTTCCACCCGCCGCGGGAGGTGTCGTCGTCCAGGCGTATCGTCCCGAACGCCCCTTCGATGTCGCCCACGTGGGCGGTGTCGAGCGCCGCCGTGAGCTGAGGGTCCGTGTGGACGTCGGACATGGAACGGTTCCTAGGTAAGGATCAAAGGGCAGCGGTTTTGCGCGATTGTGGGGCCGAGGTGCCCCAGTCTCGATGACTCGATCCACACCGGGGTCGCCTTCCCGGGGGCCCACCTGCCTCGCTTCAGGCCTTCGACTCGACGATCGCCGCGTTGATGAGCGTGCGCAGTTCGCGGCGCACCGGGTAGGTCGAGGACGGGACCAGCTGCGTCAGAAAGATCACGCAAAGGTCCTCCACCGGGTCGATCCAGAAGACGGTACTTGCCAAGCCTCCCCAGCCGTATTCGCCGATCGAGCCGGCGATGCCGGTCCTGGTGACATCGGTCGTCACGGAAAAGCCGAGCCCGAAGCCGACGCCTTGATAGGCGGCTTCGGAGAATAGGGAGACCGAGAGGTCGGCGATGTCGCGCCCCCCGGGCAGGTGGTTGCTGCGCATCAGAGCGAGCGTCTTGGGACCGAGCAGACGGGTCTCGCCGAGCGCCCCGCCTCGGCGCAGCATCTCGCAAAACCGCATGTAGTCGGCACCGGTCGAGACCAGGCCGCCGCCACCTGAAGGGGCCGTCGCCGGCTCCAGGAATGAGCGCCCCGGGAGCAGCGCGAGCTCGCCCGAGGGCTTGCGGTAGTAGCACGAGGCGAACCGCTCGGCCTGGGCCGGATCGACATGGAACGCGGTGTCGACCATGCCGAGGGGACCGAAGACGCGCTCTTGCAAAAAGCGCTCGAAGGGGACGCCGGAGATCTGGCCCACCAGGTAGCCGAGCACATCGGTCGACACCGAATAGTTCCAGGCGCTGCCGGGCGTGAACTCGAGCGGCAGCCCGGCCAGCGCATCGATGAAGCCCTGCAGGCCGCCTTGTTGGTCGAACGGTTCGATCGCCCCCGCACGGTAGGCGGCATCGACCGTGGTGCGCATCTGCATGCCATAGGTCAGCCCCGAGGTGTGGCGCAGCAGGTCGATCATGCGCATCGGCGCGGAGGGGGGGACGGTCTCGAACCGGCCGGGCCGTCCCGAGCGGTAGACGCCCAGGTCGCGCCACGCCGGGATGAAGCGGTGGACCGGGTCGTCGAGCGCGACGCGCCCTTCTTCCACGAGCATCATGAAGGCGACGCTGGTGACCGGCTTGGTCATCGAGTAGATGCGCACGATCGTGTCCTCGGCGGCCAGCGCGCCGCTCTCGAGCGAGGCTTTTCCGAGGATGGACTGGTGCACGAGACGACCTTCCCGGGCGATCTGCAGATGGGCGAACGGCAGTTTGCCGCTGGCGACATAGCGTTCGTTCAGAAAGCGGTCGATGCGGGCCAGGCGGCTCGAACTCATGCCGAGGGATTCGGGGCGGCTCAGAGGGGTCATGGATTCCATTTTCTTGGCGTGGCGAGGGGCCGCGTTCCGACGGTCTGGCCGACGACGTCGAGCAGCCGTTGAACGAGCCTGACGAGCCCGCCCTGCAGGAGCGGCACGCCCGGTTCGGGCGCATGGGACGATGCTACAGCGGCTTCGTGCACTCCGGAAAGGACGCCGGTACGACGCCGCAGGGAGGCATTACGCTCGAAGTTCTTAACCACGGCGCCACGGCGATCCGGACATGACCGCTGAACACATCGAAGTCCTCATCGTCGGCGCCGGGCTGTCAGGCATCGGCGCGGCTCACGCGCTCCAGGCGCGCTGCCCCGGCAAGCGCTTTGCAATCCTGGAAGGCCGCAACGCCACCGGAGGGACCTGGGACTTGTTTCGCTATCCTGGCGTGCGCTCCGACACCGACATGTACACGCTCGGCTACTCGTTTCGCCCCTGGACGACGCCCCAATCGATGGCCGACGGCGCCTCGATCCTCGCCTACTTGCGCGACACCGCGAAAGCGTTCGGCATCGACCGCCACATCCGCTTTCGGCATCGCGTGCGGCGCGCCGAATGGTCGAGCGCCGACGCGCGCTGGCGCGTCGAAGCCGAAGTCAGTGACCCGGCGGGCGGGGTCGAGGTCGTCACGCTGAGCTGCAACTTTCTCTATCTCTGCGGCGGCTACTACGACTATGACGAGGGTTTCGCGCCGGACATTCCCGGGCGCGACCTGTTTCAGGGGCAGGTCGTCCATCCTCAGTTCTGGCCGCCCGGCCTGGACCACCGTGGCAAGAACGTCGTCGTGATCGGCAGCGGGGCGACCGCCGTCACGCTGGTGCCTGCGCTTGGCGACACGGCGGCTCACGTGACGATGGTGCAGCGCTCGCCGAGCTATGTGGCGTCGCTGCCGAGCGTCGATGCACTGGCCAACGCCTTTCATCGCTGGCTCCCGGCGCGCGTCGCGCACCGTCTGGCGCGCCTGAAGAACGTCGCGCTCGCAGCCGCTTTCTTCCAGCTCTGCCGCCGCCGCCCCGCACTGGCCAGGAAGCTGCTGCGGTCCGGCGTCGCCAAGGCATTGCCCGTCGGTTTCGACGTCGACACCCATTTCAAACCGCGCTACGACCCGTGGGACGAGCGGGTCTGCTTCGTGCGCGACGCCGATCTCTTCAAGTCGATCGCCGCGGGGCGGGCCTCCATCCTGACCGACACCATCGTCGCCTTCACGCCCTCGGGCCTGCGGCTCGGGTCGGGGCGGTCGCTCGAAGCCGACCTCGTGGTGACCGCGACCGGCCTCAAGCTCAAGGTCTGCGCAGGCATCTCCGTCATTGTCGATGGTCGACCTGTCGATCTCGGCAAGACTTTCGCCTACCAGGGCCTGATGCTCAGCGGGGTGCCGAATCTGGCCTTCTGTGTCGGCTACACGAACGCCTCGTGGACCCTGCGGGCCGACCTGGCCTCGCGCTACGTGACCCGTCTCATCAACTTCATGGACCGCAAGCGCTACCGCAGCTGCATGCCGACCTGCGATGCCAGCACGATGCGGCCGCAACCCTTGATCGGCTTGCGGTCAGGCTACGTGCTGCGCGCGGTCGAGAGTCTTCCCAAGCAGGGCGCCACCTCGCCCTGGCGGATGGCGCAAAACTACTACATCGATTGGATGAACTTGCGATGTCGTCCGATTCCGAACGAGGCCCTTGTCTTCAATTGAGAAGGGGAGGGCCTGCCGCGATCTCGTGGCCCCGGACGGTTTCACGTTCGGCCGTCGGTGCGCGACGCACGGCTGTCGCATCGGCGAAGCCGGCTTCGGAACCGTCCCCGGGGCGCAACCCCCGTCAGCGTTTGCGGCGCTGCAGGAAGATCATGCCCACCAGCCCTGCGCAAAGCATCGCGTAGGTGGAAGGCTCCGGGACCGCGGCAATGACGTCGAGCCCGTGGATACCGGCCAATCCGGTCACGAGCGGCGTGACGTTCCCGGTCGACGGGTCGACCAGGCCGAGCTCGTTCAGGCTGCCGATGCTTGCCACCAAGGTACCGGGCGTGACGCCCGAGTAGTCGATTTCCATCACCTCTCCCCCGGCGCCCGCCGACGACAGCGCGGCGAAGATGCGCCCCGAGCTCGAGGTGAGGTAGAGCGAGTCGTCCAGGCCTTTGACAGGCTTGCCCTGGGCAGTGAGGGCCAGGTAGCTGAACGACGGATTGGCGCTGCCGGCGCCGTGGATGAAAAGCAGCGTGTCGCGGTTGCCGGTGGTCTGCACCAGGTCGCCATTGGGCGCCAGCTTGAGCGAATCGGTGTTGACGGTGGCGGGCACGAAGTTCGCCATGCCGGTGACGATATTGAGTCCCGCTTGCCCCGCGGTGGCGATCGTCTGGGTCTGGATCGTGGGCGCCGTGCCCGTCACCTTGGCCAGCGTCGTGTCGCCCGGGGCGCCCGGATTCGTCACGCTCAGGAATGTGCCCTGGGACGAGAAGACGAGATCGTCGATGCCCTGGGTCTGCGAGGTGACGGCGAAGCTGAGCGGCTGGGTCGCGTGGGTGACCGGGTCGATCAGGGTCACGTGGGAGTTGGCGTCCTGGTTCTGGACCGCCCACATCATGGCGGTGGCCGGGTTGAACTTCAGCCCATCGACGTCTCCCGCCACCTGGTAGGTGCTCTGCAGGGTCCCCGAGGTGCTGTAGCGTGCCACGGTGCTGAAGCCGGCCGGCTGCGAGCCGTCCGAACTCAGGGAGGCGCCGTCGTAGCTGACCCAGACTGAACCTGCCGCCACGGTGACCGAGTCGGGACCGCTCGCGCCGACTGGCGGCAGGGCAAACGTGGAGGTGGTGAAACTGGGCGCTGCCGAAGCGGCGCTGGCAGCGGCTGCCGCCAGCGCGACGAGAACGGGTTTGATCGACTTGTGCATGCGGATTCCTTGTTAGTCAGGAAACCCATTGGAACTGCGCCACAAGTCAACTCGATGACCCGGTTCCCCGGGTTCAGAACCTCGTCCGCAATCCGAGCGCGAGTTCGGTCTGGCTCGGGAAGCCGTTCGTCACGCCGACCTTGTAGCCGTCCTTCAGCTTCAGGTAGTCGGCAGCGACGTACACCTCGGTGATCTTGTCGAAGTGATAGAACGCCGAGGCATACAGCGTCGCGCGACTTCCGGTCGCCGTCGCCTTCGCGGCGCTGGCATTGCCGAATGCATTCAGCACATTGCGGCCGGCGTTGACGGCGGCGTTGCTGGCTTTCATGTTCTGGTAGCCGAGCTCGTAGTCCATCTTGCCGGCGGGCGCGAACCTCGCCGAGACGGTGTAGGCATTGTCGGTGCGGTTTCCGAGCGCGCCTTGTTCCGCGGTGTAGTGGTAGTAGCCCGTATTCAGCCGCACCGGTCCGAAGGTGTAGTTCCCACCGACCGAGTAGCTCCGGTTCGTCAGCCCCGCGACGTTGGCGTTGGTCGCAAAGCCGGCCAGATTGAGCGCGCCGCCCTTGTAAGCCAGCGAGATGGTTTCGGTCGCGCCGGTCGCCGGCGATCCCGGGACGCCGCCGAACTGGTATTGGCCACCGAGCAGCAGGCCGCCATTGAACTCTTTTTTCCAGGTGATGCCGTTGTCCACCCGGGTCCCGGTCGCGCTGCCGGCGTAGAAGATCAGTTGCTTGAAGTTGTTGTTGTTGGTGTAGCCGCCTTCCTCGGTCGAGGGCGCCGCGGGGCCGTACGGATCGCCGTAGATGGCGGAGGCGGCGGGGTCGCGGGCGATCGCGTTCTGGCGGCCGAAGGTCAGCTTGCCGATGGTGTTGTTCTCGATCCCGACCCAGGCGTCGCGGTTGAAGAGCACCCCCGGTGTGTCCATCGAGCCGGTCTGGCTTTCGAATTCGCTCTCCAGCCGGAAGATCACGTTCAGGCCCGAGTCGCCCATCGCGCGCTTGCCGTAGAGGCCCCAACGGTTGCCGCTGAACCAGGCGACGCGGGCAGTGTTGAGGCTGTCGCCGGCGGCGTCGGCGTGGTTGCTGTGGACGTAGCTGATGTCGATCAGCCCGTAGAGCTGCATGAAACCGGCCTGGTTCGCATAGGTCAGCCCGGTGCCCTGGGTGAAGCTCAGTCCGGCAGGCAGGCCCGAGCTCGTCGCGGCCGGCGTCGCCGCCGCTTGAGGTGCCTGCTGCTGTTGCTGCTGCACCACCTGCATGTTGTTGAGCTTTTGCTCCAGGGCGTCGAGGCGCGCCTTCTGGGCTTCGGCGGCCTGCTTCTGGGCCGCGATCTCGGCTTTGAGGTCGGCGACCTCATCGGCGAACGCGGGCCGGCACACTGCCAACACGCCGACCATCGTGGCGCGCAAGATGAATTGAGTTTTCAAAGGGGTCTCCTGGTTGTCGTGGCTACACTCGGGACCGATGCGCCAGGTGCCGACATCGCCGGCCGGCAGCGGAGAATCGGCCGGGGAACTGCTGGCTTTCTCGAAAGCGACGCGGTGACGACAAAGGCATCACGTCGATGGGGCGAAGGCTAGCGGTGTCCACCTTTCAATTTGCTTTCAATCGAGACGGACAAGGGAAAGTCCGTAGCTGGATAAACAACAACGGCGCCGGACGGCCTTTTCCGGTCGGCGCACCTCGAAAATCGGTCCTAAGCGCCGACGCCCCACCGATGCGCTTCGGACCGCGGAGACAGCAATGAACGGATGGACCCTGGCGAATTTCTTCGGCCTGGTTCTGGGGTCGGTGTGCGTCCTGGCCGCATCGACGCCGGCACGGGCGGAGTCCGGCCCGATCCGGATCATGGTGAGCGGCATCGAAAAGCAGATCTATCTTCCCGCCGCGCTCGCGCAGCGCCTGGGCTACTTCAAGGAGCAGGGGCTCGACGTCCAATTGCGCAGCGAAACGTCGGGTGTCAACGCCGAAGACGAACTGCTGACCGGAGGCGTGCAGGGCGTGGTCGGTTTCTATGATCACACCATCCTGCTTCAGACCAAGGGAAAATTCGTCGAGTCGGTGGTGCAGTTCAGTCGGGCGCCGGGCGAGGCCGAAGTCGTGGCGTCGCGCCTGGCCGATCGGGTGCTGACCCCGGCCGATTTCAAGAGCCGGGTCGCCGGGGTCACCGGCCTCGGGTCGTCGACCCATTTGCTGACGCAGTTTTTGGCGGCCCGGCACGGTGTCAAGCCAGGCGAGATGACGACCATCGCCGTGGGGTCGGGAGCGGCCTTCGCCGAGGCCTTGGGCAAGGGCCGGATCGACATGGGGATGACGACCGAGCCGACCGTGTCGCGGTTGCTCAGGTCGGGTCAGGCCCGCATGCTGGTGGACCTGCGAACCCCGAACACGTCGGACC
Source organism: Pseudomonadota bacterium (assembly GCA_030776545.1). Taxonomy (GTDB): domain Bacteria; phylum Pseudomonadota; class Gammaproteobacteria; order Burkholderiales; family Burkholderiaceae_C; genus LMDS01. Next base: position 28,374 of record JALYHO010000033.1, read on the forward strand.
CGGTGTTGGGTGGCGTTTACCCGGGGGCGTGCCTCTACATGGCGACGGTGTGGGTCGAGGGTCACCGGCCGCAGGTCCAGCGGCTGGTCAATGCGCTCGTCAAAGCCCTGCATTACATGGAATCGCATCGCGCCGACGAGATCGCGGCGGTGCTTCCGGACGACTACTACGGGGAGGACCGGGCGCTCTACGTGGAGGCGTTGCGCGACAGCCTGTCGATGTTCGTTGGCGACGGCGCCATGCCGGCCACCGGACCGCAGACCGTGTTGAGGGTCATGCGCACGGTCAGCAAGTCGGTGGCCGCCCGTCCGGTCGACCTGTCCAAGACCTACACCACCGAGTTCACTTCGGCGGCGGCCCGGCAATAGGGACAGGTGCCGCACCCATGCGCATCTTGCTGGTCGAAGACAACAAACAGCTGGCCGAGTGGCTCGGTCGCACCCTGCGCAAGGAAAACTACAGCCTGGACTGGATCGACAACGGTGCCGACGCCGATTTCGTGCTTCGTTCCGAGACTTTCGATCTGGTGATCCTCGATCTGGCCCTGCCGCGTCTGAGCGGGCAGGAAGTGCTCAGGCGCTTTCGGGCGCGCAACCAGCGCACACCGGTGATGGTGCTGACTGCCGACAATTCCATCACCAGCCGCGTCAGCGAACTCGACCAGGGCGCCGACGACTACATGGCCAAACCTTTCGACGTGGACGAGCTCGAGGCGCGCATACGGGTGTTGCTGCGCCGCTCCTCGCAAGTGGCGAGCCCCGTCATCGTGTGCGGCGACCTGACCTTGGACACCAACACCCGTGAGTTCGCGCTCGCCGGTCGACGCCTGGCCCTGACGCCGCGCGAGCGCGCCGTGCTCGAGGCGCTGGCGATGAAGCTCGGGACCGCCGTCTCCAAGGGCTCGCTCGCGCAGAGCCTCTCGTCGATCGACGAAGTGATCTCGGCGGAGGCGGTCGAACTCTATGTCCACCGGGTGCGTCGCAAGCTCGAAGGCAGCGCGGCCATCATCGTCACCCTGCGCGGGCTCGGCTACCTGCTGCGTCAGGTCCACCGTGGCGTCTAGCCTGCGCGGCCGCTTGCTCGCCTGGGTCATGCTCCCGCTGGCCGGAGCGGTGGCGGTCGACGGGCTGATCAGTCACCGCAATGCCAGCACCATGGCCATCCTGGTCCAGGAACGGCTGTTGCTGGGCTCGGCCCGCATCGTCGCCGAGCAGCTGCGCTTCGAGGACGGCGCGCTGCAGGCCCACATTCCGCCCGCCGCACTCGAATTGTTCGACTCGGGGGCCGACGACCATGTCTACTACCGGGTCACCACCGCCCAGGGCGAGACCATCGCCGGCTACGGCGAGCTGCCGGTGCCGGCCGCCCCCCTGCAGCCGGAAGTGCCGGTGTTCCTCGACGCGACCGTGCGCGGCTCGCCGGTGCATCTGGTGGCGCTGCTACAGCCCGTGCCGACCGACGCCGGCATCCGGCCCGTGCTGGTTGAAATTGCCGAAACCCTGAATGGCTACGGGGCGCTCAAGGACAGCCTGTGGCTGCAGGCGATGGGCCAGCAGCTCATCATCCTCGCGCTGGTCGCGGCCCTGATGGTCTGCGGCCTGCGGCTCGTGCTGCGGCCGCTCCTGCGGTTGCGCGACGCCATCTTGCGCCGCGACCCCGGGACGATGGAGCCGCTCGAGTTGCAGATGAACCCCTCCGAACTCGCGCCCTTGATCGTCGCCATCAACGAGTACGCGCAGCGGCTGGACCAGCATGCGCGTGCCCAGGGTGCCTTCATCCAGAACGCCGCCCACCAGTTGCGCACGCCTTTGACGCTCCTGACCACCCAGGTCAGCTTCGCCTCGCGGACGACGGCCGAGGAGGCGCGGGCGGAGTCGCTCGCAGCGATCCGGCAGACGGTGCAGCAGTCGTCCCACCTGGTCAATCAATTGCTGACTTTGTCGACCGCCGAAGCCCGCCACCCGGACGAGGATTTCAAATCGGTCGTCGCCCTCGATCTGGTGGTGCGACAAGTACTGGAAAATCTGTCCGGGCAAGCCCAGGCCAAAGGCATCGACATCGGCTTCGAGATGACCGAGGACCAGGACGCGCTGGTCCTGGGCAACCGGGTCGCCCTGCGCGAAATTGCGATGAACCTGATCGACAACGCGATCCGCTATACGCAGCCGGGCGGCGTCGTCACCGGGCGCCTCTCGACGACCGAGCAGAGCGTGACGCTTTGCGTCGAAGACAACGGCCCCGGGATCCCGGTGGCGTTGCGCGAGCGGGTGCTCGAGCGCTTCTACCGGATCGAGAACACCGACTCTGCCGGCTGTGGGCTCGGCCTGCCGATCGCGCTCGAGTTCGCCACGCGGATGCAGGCCACGCTGCGCTTGAGCACGCCGCCCAGCGGCATCGGGCTGGCCGCGGAAGTCACTTTCGCACGCGTCGCGAGGACACATTCAGTTGACGAACTGAGCCCTGTTGACGCGGCTTTTCCGCGTCTCGCGGGCGACGCCCCGACCTAAGATGGTCGACACCTGGCGATGCGCCCGGGGGGGAAGACGGCATGGACCAAGGACCAATTCGGAATGCAGGCGTGAAGACGCGTGCGGCGGCGAGCCGCCACGGCGCGCTGCGCCACCGCATGGGGCTTGTCGGCTTGTTGACCGTGACGCTGGTGGTGGCGGCCGACATTCGCATCGTTCAACTCGACGGCGCCTCGCTGACGGCGCTGGCGTGCGCCCTCCTGGGCGGGACCTGCGTGGTCCTGCTGGCGACCCTGCAGGTGCACATGTCGCGGGCATTCTCACGCCTGCAGACTTCCGTCAACGCGATGCGCGATGGCGATTTGTCGTGCCCGCTCGAACTGCGCAGCAAGGACGAATTCGCCGTCATCGCGGGGTCGCTCGACGAAATGAACGCCAACATGTCGGCGCTGGTCGCGGACATTCGAAGCGAATCGACGTTCGTCTCGCAGGCGAGCACCTCGCTGGCCACCGGGACGTCCGAACTCGCGCAACGTACCGAGCGCCAGGCGGCCAGCCTGGAGCAGACGTCGGTGGGGGTCCAGGAACTGAGCGACTCGGTGCAGCGCAATGCCGCCGAGGCGCGGGCTGTCGAGCAACTCGCGAGCCAGGTCCACGAGTTGGCCGAGTCGGGTGGCAGCCGGATGCGTGAGGCGGTCGAATCGATGCAAGCGATCCGGACGAGCTCGATCCGGGTCCAGGACATCATCGGCGTCATCGACGGCATCGCCTTCCAGACCAATATCCTGGCCCTCAACGCGGCGGTCGAGGCGGCGCGTGCCGGCGAGCATGGGCGCGGCTTCGCGGTGGTGGCGGCGGAGGTTCGCATGCTGGCGCTGCGCAGCAGCGACGCCGCCCAGGAGATCAAGACCTTGATCGCCGCGTCGAGCGAGCAGGTGCAGTCCGGCGTGGCCCGGATCGACGAGGTCGGCAGCCTGCTGACCGAGGTCGTCACCGGCATCGGCCGTGTGGCCGGCAACGTGCGCGCCATCACGGCCGCGGCGGCCCAGCAAAGCAGCGGCTTGATCCAGATGACCGAGGCGATCCGCGGTCTGGACGACATCACGCAACAGAATTCGAAGATGGTCGACCAGACGACCTCGGCCTCCAGCGGGCTCGGCGAGCGCGCGCGCAAGCTGGCCTTGACGGTGGGCAACTTCCGCCTGCGCCAGGGGACCGCCGACGAGGCCCAAGCCCTGGTGCAAAAGGCTGCCGCGCTGTTCGCGAGCCGCGGCGTGTCGTGCCTGGCAGAGATCACCGACCGCGCCAACGGCTACGTCGACCGCGACATGTATGTTTTTGCCTGGGACCGCGAACTGGTCTATCACGCGTTCGCCGGCAAACCGCAGAACATCGGCAAGCGCGCCGACCAGATCCTGGGCACCGATGTGACGCAACTGGCCCACGACGTCTGGGCCGCCGCGGCCCAGGGCGGGGGGTGGGTCGACTACGATTTCCTCAATCCCGCGACCGGTGAGGTGGCACCGAAAACCTCGTATGTCCTGGCCGCCAACGAGCACCTGGTGCTGGGCTGCGGCGTGTACAAGACCGTGCAACGCGGCTGACGCGTCGGCCCGGCTGCCGCAACACCGACGACGGGCCGCCGACGGGTGTGCGACCCGCTCCCGACCCTCGCCACACGACGTTTTCGCGACAAAATCGGGGGGCTCGCGCCTCGGGCCAAAGGTGATTCGGGCGCCAGCCAGGAACCGCTCCGTTGCATCACGACATCAGCCTCATCACCACGCTCGCGGCCGGCTTCGGACTCGCGCTCGTCCTTGGCTTTCTTGCCACTCGACTGAAGCTTCCGGCGCTGGTGGGCTACCTGGTGGCAGGCATCGCCATCGGACCGGCGACGCCCGGCTTCGTCGCCGACGCCCACATCGCCGCCCAGCTCGCCGAAGTTGGCGTGATGCTGCTCATGTTCGGCGTCGGCCTGCATTTTTCGATCGACGACCTGCTGGCGGTGCGCAAGATCGCGCTGCCGGGCGCGGTCGTCCAGATGCTGGCCGCCAGCGCCCTTGGTGCCGGCGTGGCCGGTCTTTGGGGGTGGTCGCTCGGGGCCTGCCTGGTGTTCGGCGTGGCGCTTTCCGTGGCCAGCACCGTGGTGCTGCTCAAGGCGCTCGAAAGCCGGGGCGCGCTCGAATCCGCGAACGGACGCATCGCGGTGGGCTGGCTCGTCGTCGAGGACCTGGCGATGGTGCTGGTGCTGGTGTTGCTGCCGGCCCTGGCGCCGTCGTTGGGCGGGCACGCCAGTCCGACGACCCGCAGCACGCTGTGGACGCTGCTCGTCACGCTGTCCCAGGTCGCAGGCTTCGTGGCCTTCATGCTCGTCGTCGGTCGGCGGCTTTTCCCGTGGATCCTGTGGCAGGTGGCGAAAACCGGCTCGCGCGAACTCTTCACCCTGTGCGTCATCGCCGCGGCGGTGAGCATCGCCTATGGCTCTTCCGCCATTTTCGGCGTGTCGTTCGCCCTCGGGGCCTTCTTCGCCGGCATGGTGCTGCGCGAAAGCGAGTTCAGTGCTCGCGCCGCGGAGGACACGTTGCCATTGCAGGACGCGTTCGCGGTGCTCTTTTTCGTGTCGGTCGGCATGCTCTTCGATCCCGGGATCGTGCTGGAGCAACCCCTGCGTCTCCTGGCCACGCTCGGCGTGATCGTGGTGGGCAAATCGCTGGCAGCGATCGGTGTCGTGCTGATGCTGCGCTATCCCATCCGTTGCGCGGTGGTGGTGGCGGCGAGCCTGGCGCAGGTCGGCGAGTTCTCGTTCATCCTCGCCGGTCTCGGCATGTCCCTGGGCTTGCTGCCGAAACAGGCCAACGACCTCATTCTTGCGGGCGCTTTGCTCTCGATCGCGCTCAACCCGGTGATGTTCAGCCTGGCCGGTCCGCTCGAGCGTTGGCTCGAGCGCCGCCCGGCCCGGGTGGCACGCGTCGGACCGGCGATCAACCCGTTGACGCAGTTGCCCGATTCGACCGAGGCCACGAGCCTCGCGGGGCAGATCGTGTTGGTCGGTTGGGGGCGGGTCGGCCGGCAGATCGGCGAACAACTGGCTCACCACGGCGTGCCTGTCGTGATCGCCGAATCGAACCGCGAACTGGTCGAGGCCCTGCGGCACCGGCGATTGCCGGCGGTCTGGGGCGACGCGACCGACCCGGAGGTGCTCGTCCAGGCGCACATCCGGGACGCTCGCGCTCTGGTCATCGCAACGCCCGAGACGGTCCAGGTGCGGGCCATGGTCGAGGTCGCCCGGGCGCTCAATCCGGACGTCGACGTGCTGGTGCGCAGCCACAACCTCGAAGAGGCGGGACTGCTCGAACGTGAAGGTGCCGGAACGGTGTTCGTCGGCGAAAGCGAGCTCGCCAAGGCGATGGTGGCCCACGTGATGGGGCTGGTGCGACGACCCGCGGCTTGAAAAGACGGCCGAGCGCGTCGGGCACATGCTTTGCCCTTCGTGCGACCACCGCGGGGTGGCTGGACGGGAGATGCTCGGATGACAGCAGGCACGCGGGGATCGTTGGCCGACTGGTGGAAGATGATCAAGCGCGCCTTGGCGGCGTGGTCGGACGACTACGCGCCGAGCATGGGCGCCGCGCTCTCCTACTACAGCGTGTTTTCGATGGGGCCGCTGCTGCTCATCGTGGTGTCGGTCGCTGGCCTGGTGTTCGGCCAGGAAGCGGTGCGCGGCGAGATCTTCGGCCAGCTGCGGTCCCTGATGGGCGAAGAAGGTGCGAAGGGGGTCGAGGCCCTCCTGGCGGGTGCGAGCAAGCCCGAGCACGGGATCATCGGCATCGTGCTCGGCGTGGCGGTGCTGGTGGTCGGGGCGACCACCGTGTTCGGCGAACTCCAGGACGCCCTCGACCGCATCTGGCGGGCTCCCGCCCGCCCGGCGGACTCGGGGCTGTGGGGGCTCGTGCGGGCGCGCTTCCTCGCTTTCGGCATGGTCCTGGGAGTTGCTTTCCTGCTGATGGTGTCGCTGGTCTTGAACGCCGCGCTGGCTGCGCTGGGCAAATGGTGGAACGGCGCTTTCGCGGGGTGGGAACTGATCGGACAGGTGCTCGGCTTCATCGTCGGCTACCTGGTGACCACCGCCGCTTTCGCCGCGATCTATAAATGGATACCACGAGTTCCGGTGCGCTGGCACGACGTCTGGCTGGGTGCGGCGGTCACGTCGGCGCTCTTCAACGTCGGCCGTTTCCTGATCGCGCTCTATATCGGCAAGACGGGCCTGGCTTCGGGGTTCGGGGCGGCAGGTTCGGTGGCGGTGATTTTCGTGTGGGTCTACTACTCGGCGCAAATTTTTCTGCTGGGAGCGGAGTTCACCTGGGTCTACGCCAACACGTTCGGATCGATGCGCAAGGTCGACGGGCCCGCGCCGACCGCGCCGGAAGGGCCGCGAC
>JALYHO010000034.1 GCA_030776545.1 Pseudomonadota bacterium
GCGCCAGGTCGAGCACGCGCGGGCGGCCCCGCCGCCTCGCCGCCGTAGTCAAATGGCCGCCGGTCCGACCGGCACCGGGAGCGCACGCGTGACCTTGAACCAGCGCACGGCGCCGCCCCGGGTCAGCATCACCGAGAAGGTCAGCCCGGCGATGGCGACGCTTTCGCCGCGCCGCGGCACCCGCCCCAGCTCGTGCGCCACCAGCCCGCCGATGGTGTCGAACTCGTCGGCCGGCAAATCGATGCCGAAGGCCTCGTTGACCGCGACGATGTCGACGTCGCCCGCCACCCGCTGGCTGCCGTCGGCGAGGGTGTAGATGCCGGAATCGGCGTCCTTGTCGTCGAACTCGTCTTCGATTTCCCCCACGATCTCTTCGAGCACGTCCTCGATCGTGATCAGTCCGGCCGTGTTGCCGAATTCGTCGATCACGATGGCCAGGTGATTGCGGTTCGAGCGGAAATCGCGCAGCAGTTCGTTCAGGCCCTTGGATTCCGGAACGAAGCCCGCGGGCCTCAGCAAGGTCCGCAAATTCAGGTCGGGCGAGCGCTGGAGCTTGAGCAGGTCCTTGGCCATCAGGATGCCGATCACGTTCTCCCGGGTGCCGTCGTAGACGGGGAAACGTGAATGGCCGGTATCGATCACGACATGCAGCAAGTCGTCGTAGTCGGAGGCGATGTCGAGTTGATCCATCCGGCCGGCCGGGACCATGACGTCACCGGCGGTCATGTCGGCCATCCGGATCACACCTTCGAGCATCATGCGCGACTCCGGCGCGATCAGCGAACGGCTCTCGGCCGCGGCCCATGATTCGATCAGCTGGTCGCGTGACTCCGGCCCCGGGGCGATGAATTCGACCAGCTTCTGGAACAGCGTTCGGCGGGGGGCCGAAGGATCCAGTGGGCGGTCGCCAACCCGTCGGGGACGACCTGTATGCGGTTCGGACATCGCGCGGAGGGCGAAAAGTTCAGAATGGGCAAGCTTAACTTATGGCGTGGCCCGCGCCGTCGCCGCGTTCCGGCGCCAGCCCCGACGGGCATCTTGAAAGCTTCGCGACAGTCTCTATATAGGCCCCCTTGCGGCCGCGCATCCCCAACAAGGCAGACACCCCCATGGCACTGATCCCTGCAACCATCCTGACCGGCTTTCTGGGCTCGGGCAAAACCACACTCCTCAAGCGTGTGCTCACCGAAGCCCACGGGCAAAAGATCGCCGTGATCGAGAACGAGTTCGGCGACGAAAACATCGACAACGAGATCCTGGTGCAAGACAGCAAGGAACAGATCATCCAGCTCAACAATGGCTGCGTGTGCTGTTCGATCCGCGAAGACCTGCGTACGACGCTCAGCGACCTGGCGGAGAAAAAGCGCAAGGGCGAACTCGATTTCGACCGCGTCGTCATCGAGACGACGGGCCTGGCCGACCCGGGTCCGGTCGCCCAGACTTTCTTCATGGACGACGAAATCGCCGAAAGCTATCTGCTCGACTCGATCCTCACCCTGGTGGACGCCAAGCACGGCGACCAGCAACTCGATGACCGGCAGGAAGCCCGCCGCCAGGTCGGCTTCGCGGACCAGAACTTCATCAGCAAGGCCGATCTGGTCGAGGGCTCGGCAGTCGATGCGCTGGCCCACCGCATCAAGCACATGAACCCGCGCGCCCCCCAGACTCGGGTCGATTTCGGTGCCGTGCCCTTGGCGCAGGTGTTCGACCTGCGCGGCTTCAACCTCAACGCCACGCTCGACATCGACCCCGAATTCCTGAACGCCGACGCGCACGACCACGACCACGACCACGACCACGACCACCACGACCACGCCCACGGAGAGCCCTGCGACCATCCCCACCACCATGCCCACGACGACGACGTGAAGTCGTTCGTCTTCAAGTCCGACCGGGCCTTCAACCCGGCCAAGCTCGAAGACTTCCTGGGGGCCATCGTGCAGGTCTACGGGCCGAAGATGTTGCGGTACAAAGGGGTCCTCCACATGAAAGGCAGCGATCGCAAGGTGATCTTCCAGGGCGTCCACCAGCTCATGGGCAGCGATCTCGGCCCGAAATGGGCCCCGGACGAGAAAAAGAACAGCAAGATGGTGTTCATCGGGCTGGAATTGCCGAAAGAGATCTTTCTTCAGGGACTGGAGGGGTGCCTCGTCTGATTCGTGCAGCTGGCCCCCGCCGGGCGTGAAGTATTCGCGTCCGGCGGCATGCAACATGACTACAATCCGCGGCGGCCGAGAGACCCACCCGGTTCGCAGGGTATAAACGCCGACGCGAGGAGAACGCTGTGAGCAAGACCCCGGCCCCGAAAGCGCCCCTGAAAAAGGCGACGCCGCCAAAGGCGTCGGCGGCAGTGTCTGCGCCGACGCGCCCGGTCAAGGCGGCGGTCAAGGCGGCAGCCAAAGTGACCACCAAGGTGGCGGCCAAGGCGGCCCCAGGCGCGGCCGCGGCCGTTCCCGTTCCTGCCAAGCCCAGCTCTTCGCTACGCCCCAAGCCGGCCGCGTCACCCGTTCCCGACAAGACGGTTGCAGGTCCGGCCGTTGCGGCCAAATCGGCCGCCGCTCCCGCAAAGGCCCCGCTCGCTCCCATGAAACCCGCTCCCGCTCCCGCCGACACCTCCTCCCCTGCGGCCACGTCCGCCTCCGCAAGCCCCGCGGCGCCCAAGAAATCGGGCCGCGCGTCGAAATATCCGGCACCCCAGGTGCAGGCCCCGCTGCCTCCGCCGACGTCCCGCTTCGCCGACCGGTTCGCGCCGCCCCGCCCCCCGACCCGCCAGATGAACAACCTGGAACTCGACATTCCTCGCCTGGCGCAAAAATCCGACCCCAAGCTGGCCAATGCCTGGAAAACCAAGGCCGGCCGCGACCTCACCGAGCCGGAACTGCTGGCGATGCCCGAGTCCGAGTACATGAACGACAAGCAGCTGGAGTTCTTCCGCATCAAGCTGCAAAGCCTCAAGGACGACCTGCTCAGCAATGCCGGCGAGACCACCGAGCATCTGCGCGAGGACACCTCGGTGGTTCCCGACCCGGCCGACCGCGCCACGATCGAGGAGGAACACGCCCTCGAACTGCGCACGCGCGACCGCGAGCGCAAGCTGCTGAAGAAAATATCGCAATCGCTGCAGCGCATCGATGCAGGCGACTACGGCTTTTGTGACGAAACCGGCGAACCGATCGGGCTGGGCCGTTTGATCGCGCGTCCCACCGCTACACTCTCCCTCGAAGCCCAGCAGCGTCGCGAACTCAAACAAAAGATGTTCGGCGACTGAAACCCCCGCGCCGGGCGCGACCGGCCGGCAGTGACTGCATTCTTCCAGGAGCACGCGAGCCCGCGACATGTCGGAACCGAAAGACACGACGAGCTTCTTCCGCAAGGTGGTGAAGTTCGTCGCCAACCCGACCACCGACTGGACCGAACTCGGCGTCCCGGCGGAGGAGGTGCGCGAAACCGAGTTCGCCAAGGGCGAACTCAAAGCCATGATCGAGCGCAAGCGTCGCAACGACTTCGTTCGCAAGCGCGAATTCGACATGCTGCGCAAGGTGCGCCGTGAGGGCCTGACCAGCGAGCAACTGGCCGCGCTCGGCGGCTCGTCCCGCCTCGACGACTCCGAAGCCCGCATCGACAGCGGCGCGAAGGCCGACAGCGGCGTCAAAGCCAAGATCGACGAGATCGAGCAGCAAATGGTCGGCGACGCCGCCAGTTACCCGCCGCGCCGCCATCCGGAGTTCTACAGTGCGCCGACGCAACCCGTCCCCCTCGAGCCGAAGACCGCACGCCCGCCACCCGCCGCACCGATCCACGTCGAGAGCGGTGCCCGGGTCGAAGACTTCATCGCCGAGCGCGAGAAGCCCCTGGCCCAGTCGCCGGTGGTGATGAGTGGCGGGGTGTCTCCGCTGACGCCGCTCGAGTTCGACGCGGCTGCCCCCGACCTGGCCAGCCCGTTCGCCCAGGAGATGACCGAGATCGCGCACGATCCCGAACTCGACGAGGCGGTGATCGCTTTCGCGAATGCCGATTTCGAGCAATGCGAGCAGGCGCTCGCCGCCCTGACCGGCCCCGGCGGCGAACGAGCCCAACACGCCGAGACCTGGCTCGTGCTGTTCGACCTCTATCGAGCGATTGGCCAGCAGCACAAGTTCGAAAGCCTGGCGCTCGACTATGCGCAGCAATTCGGCTGGTCGGCGCCGCAGTGGTTCTCGATGCCCAAGCTGGTGGCCGAAGCCGCCAGCGACGACCGCCCCCGCCGCACCCGCATCGACGGCCAGATCGGCTGGGTCTGTCCGGCGCGAGTCGATGCGGACGTGGTCGCTCGGCTGGCGTCGCAGTCGTTGCAGATGCCGCTGCCCTGGGTGTTCGACTGGAGCGCCCTGGAAAGCCTGGACGCCGAAGCGTGCGGCCGGCTTTCGGAACTGTTTCGCAAGTGGATCGGGCAGGAGCTCGACATGCGTTGGCTGGGTGGCGACCGCCTGCTGAGCGTGCTCGCGGAGGCCGCGCCGACCGGCGTACGCGACGCCGACCCGGCCTTCTGGCAGGTTCGCCTCGACGCGTTGCGCATGGCCAACCGCCCCGACCAGTTCGACGAGGCAGCCATCGACTATTGCGTCACCTACGAGGTGTCGCCACCTTCCTGGGAGCCCGCGCGTTGCCGCGTGCGGGTCAGCGGCAGCGGCGCGGCGGTCACCGCGTCGCCGTCGCTCTCGATGGTGAGCGAGGTCTCGACCAGCTTCCTCGAATCGCAGTTGGTCGAAGACCCCGGGATGGTTCAGGTCGGAACGGTCGAACTGTCGGGCCAACTCGTCGGCGACATCGGTCCGACCCTGAAGAAGATGGACGCCGAGCTCGGCATGGCAAGCATCGTCAACGTCTCTTGTGCCCGGCTGATCCGGGTCGACTTCATCGCTGCGGGCGACCTCCTCAACTGGGTCCTGGCACGGCGCGGCGAGAACCGCAGCGTCAGCTTCATCGAGACGCACCGGATGGTGGCGCTCTTTTTCGGGGCGATGGGGATCAACGAGCACGCCAAGGTCAAGATCAGAACGGTGTAAAAGGCGCGCCTCGCGCGTCAAGCGGACGATTCGTACGCAAGTGGCGCTTGAACCGATCCGGCTCGTCCCTATGTGACCCCCATGGAAAATTACCACGGCACGACCATCCTGAGCGTGCGCCGCGGCAAGCTGGTGGCACTCGGAGGCGACGGGCAGGTCACCCTCGGAACCATCGTCGTCAAGTCGTCCGCCCGCAAGGTTCGCAAGCTCTACCGCGACCAGGTCCTGGCGGGCTTCGCTGGCGCCACCGCCGACGCCTTCACCCTGTTCGAACGCTTCGAGGCCAAGCTCGAGAAGCACCAGGGCCACCTGGTGCGTGCCGCCATCGAACTCACCAAGGACTGGCGCACCGACCGCGTCCTGCGGCGCCTCGAAGCGATGCTCGCCGTCGCCGACCGGGAGGCCTCTCTCATCATCACCGGCAACGGCGACGTGCTCGAGCCCGAGCACGGCATCGTCTCGATCGGCTCCGGGGGGGCCTACGCCCACGCCGGCGCCCGCGCCCTGCTGTCCAACACCGAGCTCAGCCCCAGGGACATCGTCAAGAAATCGCTCGAAATCGCCGGCGAGCTTTGCATCTACACCAACCAGAACCACATCATCGAGACCCTCGAATGAGCGCGCTTGGCCCCATGAAATCCAGCATGACGCCGCAAGAGATCGTCTCCGAACTCGACCGTCACATCGTCGGTCAGGCCGGCGCCAAGCGCGCGGTGGCGATCGCGCTGCGCAACCGCTGGCGGCGCCAGCAGGTGGCCGAGCCGATGCGCGGCGAGATCACCCCGAAGAACATCCTCATGATCGGCCCGACCGGGGTCGGCAAGACCGAGATCGCGCGCCGCCTGGCCAGGCTCGCCGACGCGCCATTCATCAAGGTCGAGGCGACCAAGTTCACCGAGGTCGGGTATGTCGGCAAGGACGTCGACTCCATCATTCGCGACCTGGTCGACATGAGCGTCAAGCAAGAACGCGAGCACGCCATGCGCCGACAGCGCAGCCGCGCCGAAGACGCTGCGGAAGACCGCCTGCTCGACATCCTCGTCGCCAAGCCACGCCACGCGGGCGTCGAGGCGGGCTCCGCCGCCGACACCGACAACACCGCGCGACAGGTGATGCGCAAGCGCCTGCGCGAAGGGGTCCTGGCCGACAAGGACATCGAGATCGAGCTGGCCGACACCAAGCCCACGCTCGAAGTCATGGGCCCGCCCGGACTGGAGGAGATGACCGAGCAGCTCAAGGGCCTCTTCGCCAGCGCCGGCAACCCCAAGCGGAAATTGCGCAAGATGCGCATCGCCGAGGCCCAGAAACTGCTGATCGAAGAGGAAGCCGCCAAGCTCGTCAACGACGACGAAGTCAAGACCGCCGCGCTCGCCAACGCCGAGCAGAACGGCATCGTCTTCATCGACGAAATCGACAAGGTCACGTCGCGCGCCGAGTCGGGTCACGCGGAAGTCTCGAGACAAGGCGTGCAGCGCGACCTGTTGCCACTGGTCGAGGGCACGACGGTCAACACCAAGTACGGCATGGTCAAGACCGACCACATGCTGTTCATCGCGTCCGGCGCTTTCCACCTCAGCAAACCCAGCGATCTGATCCCCGAGCTGCAGGGGCGCTTTCCGATCCGCGTCGAGCTCGGCTCGCTCAGCGTCGACGATTTCGAGGCCATCCTGACCCAGACCCACGCCAGCCTGGTCAAGCAATACACCCTGCTGCTGGCAACCGAGGGCGTCACGCTCGAACTCGCACCCGAAGCGATCCGGCGTGTCGCCCAGATCGCCTTCGATGTCAACGAACGCACCGAGAACATCGGTGCCCGGCGCCTCTCGACCGTGATGGAGCGCCTGCTCGACGAGATCAGCTTCGACGCGCCCAACCGCGGGGGCCAAGTCATTCGCGTCGACGCGGCTGAGGTCAACGCCAAATTGGCGGAGCTGGCGAAGAACGAGGACCTGTCGCGCTACATCCTGTGAGCGCGAGTCGGCGCGTCACATTGCCAGATGCTTTTCGGACTGGGCTTGTCGGGCCCCGCGTGCCCAGTCACCTGCTCACAACGCCAGGCGATGCGCTTGCAGTTCCAATAGCCCTTCGAAAATCAGCGTGTCGACGGTCTCGAACGGCAAGTCGACGATCGCCCTGAGCTTGACTGCCGCCCCGCCCGTCATGAAGAGCAGCGGCGCCTGACCCGTCCGCGCCAGCAGCCTGCGGTGCATGCGTTCGACCGCCCCGGCGATGGCGTCGGCGCCTCCGCTCATCAACGCGTCGCTGGTGTTGGTGGGAAATTCGACCGCCTCGCCCGTCGGCGCCTTGAGGCCGGCCGTGCCCATTTCCAGCGCGCGCAGCATGAGACCGAACCCGGGCAGGATCAGGCCTCCGAGGAAACGACCGGACGCGTCGAGCGCGTCGACCGTCACCGCCGTCCCGACCATCACCACCAATGCCGGCTGCGGCTGACCCTGGGCGAGGACGCGGCGGCGTGCGCCGATCAGTGCCACCCAACGGTCCACACCGAGCCGACTGGGGTGGTCGTAGCTGTTGATGACACCGCCAGCCTGCCGACTGGACACGACCCAGCGCGGTTCGAGCTCCCAGATCTCGAGTTGCTCCTCGACGCGCCGCTTCACCCCCTCCCCGGCGACCACGCAACCGAGCATGCTGCCCGGACACGCCAGGCCATGCCACTCCTTTTCCGCCAGGTCGTCGATGGTCTCCAGGAACACCGCGCCATGCCGCAACAAGGTGGCCCCGGGCTGCGGCGAGCTGTACTGCGCCCACTTCAAGCGGGTGTTGCCGATGTCGATCGCCAGGAAGGTCATGCCAGTCCCTCTGGCCTCAGGCGGGTTCCAGCGAGGAGTCGACCTTGCCGTCCAACAGTTGCCTGGCACGGCGCATGGTCTGCGCCGCAGAGAGCGAGCGATGGGGTTTGCTGATGCGCGACTCGACCTCGTCGAGCAAGGCGCGCAGATCGGCGCGCGTGCGGGCGCGGCGCAGCCGCAGCAGCGTCAGCGAGCCGGCCAGGGGCGCCTCGGCACGAACCGCCCTCAGCAGGACCGCCCGTGCTTCGGCGACCCCGGGTTCGGAAACCCCGAGCGCCCCCGACTCGGAGGGATACCAACTCACCCCAGAGGGGTCGAGGAGGCTCGAATCTGCCGACAACGACGGATAGAGCGTGCGCGACGGGGGCAGTTCGGAATCGGGCTGGGGACTCGACTCGTCGAGGAGCGGCAAGTCGACGTGGAACACGCTGGGCGGCGATCCGAGGTCGCGTCCAGGGGAGTCGATCAATTCGATGCGGACGATCAAGCCCAGCGCCAGCAGCTCATCGAAACACGCGCCCGGCACGCCCGCTTGCAAGGCCATGCGGCGCACTTCGGTTTCGGGCCGCTTGCCGTCGACCAGGAACAGCACGGTGCGATGGCGCTGGCTGACGCGGAGCCGTCGTGTCGTCAGCTCCGACTGTCCAGCCGCCGTCTTGATCGGAATCGTGCCTGCTGTCACGCGCATTCCCCGGTTTGTACGCACATGGACGGGTGGATTTTGCCAACTCGCTCCGGTCCCGG
>JALYHO010000035.1 GCA_030776545.1 Pseudomonadota bacterium
CTGACGCGCGAGGTGCTGGGTGAAAGCGTGCCCGTGGCCGCCCTCTTCGACTGGTTGCGCGGCCGGCCCTGGCGCGAATCGCCCAGCGTGCCGACCGTGCCGCCGGCGGAACCCGGGTTCACGCAGCTCGGCTGGAGCGTCGGGTTGGCACGGCTGGCCGACGGCGTGATCGTCGCCCAGCGCGCCGGTCCGCCCGCGGTCACGGTCAGGGTGCGGGTCGATCGCTGATGGATGCCCTGTTCGACGTCGCGGCTCCCGCCAAGGTGAACCTTTTCCTGCACGTGATCGGCCGCCGCAGCGACGGCTACCACCTGCTGCAGTCGCTCTTCGTCTTGATCGACTGGTGCGATACGCTGCATTTCGAGCGCCGCGCCGACGGCGCGCTGGCCCGCCACGACCTCGGGCCCGCCCTGCCGCCCGACGACTTGTGCCTGCGTGCCGCCCGCTTGTTGCAGGCGCAAAGCGGCACCGCCTACGGCGCCGACATCTCGATCGACAAGTCCATCCCGTGGGGAGCGGGCCTGGGCGGTGGGAGTTCCGACGCCGCCGCCACCTTGCTGGCCTTGAACCGTCTTTGGGGTCTGCATTGGGAACGAGACCGTTTGCTCGCCCTGGGACTGCAGCTCGGCGCCGACGTGCCATTTTTTGTCGGCGGCCACCACGCGATGGTCGAGGGGATCGGGGAGCGCTTGACGCCGGTCGAGGTGCCGGGACAGTGGCTCGCCGTTGTGAAACCGCCAGCAAGCATCGAAACCCGAGCCATTTTTGCGAACGCCTTGCTCAAGCGGGACAGCGAGCCTGTTATACTCGCGAGCTTCACTCAAAATGCTTCGAAAGAAGGTTTGCGGGGTCGACCGACCCCCGACCGGTTGCCTCGCGTCACGGGACCCGAGGTCTTTGCCGGATGGGGCCGTAACGACCTGCAAGCTGCCGCCGAAGCGGAATGCGTGCAAGTGACAGAGGCTGCCGCACTGCTGCAAACGGAGTTCGGCAACAGCCGCATGACGGGTTCCGGCAGTGCGGTGTTCGCGCGTGCGGGCACCGGTTCGGCGCCCGATCGGCCCCTCCCGTCGCTTGCGCCCGGATGGCAGGGTCGAATGTGCCGCAGTCTGGTCGCGCATCCGCTGGTGACGTGGTCCGCGGACTGAGTCCCCGGACCGGCCGGCAAGAGCATGGCGAGTGAGATTTTTGCGGTCGACAGTCGTTAAACTGTCGACCTGTGTAGGGGAGTCGCCAAGTTGGTTAAGGCATCGGATTTTGATTCCGACATGCGAAGGTTCGAATCCTTCTTCCCCTGCCACCCTGTTCGAGCCCTGGAACCCCAGGGGCACCAAGGATCCCGGCTCCCCGGGCGCGGCGACTCCCCGGGATGAATAACGTGCTGTTCAACACCTTGCTGTTCACCGGGAATGCGAATCCTGCGCTGGCGCAGGAGATCGCCACCCACCTGGGCGTCGAACTCGGCAAGGCCCGGGTCGGCCGCTTCTCGGACGGCGAGGTCGATTGCGAGATCCAGCAAAACGTCCGCGCGCGCGACATCTTCGTGGTCCAGCCGACGTGCGCGCCGACCAACGAGAACCTGATGGAACTCTGCATCATGGTGGACGCACTGCGGCGAGCCTCGGCCCGCCGCGTCACCGCCGTGATTCCCTATTTCGGGTACGCCCGCCAGGACCGCAGACCGCGTTCGACCCGCGTGCCGATCAGTGCCAAGGTCGTGGCCAACATGCTCGAAGCCGTGGGCGTCGAGCGGCTGCTCACGATGGACCTGCATGCCGACCAGATCCAGGGCTTTTTCAACATCCCGGTCGACAACATCTACGCCTCGCCGGTGCTGCTCTCCGACCTGCAGAGCAAGCGCTACGACGACCTGGTGGTGGTTTCGCCCGACGTCGGCGGCGTGGTCCGGGCTCGGGCGCTCGCCAAGCAACTCAATTGCGACCTGGCCATCATCGACAAGCGCCGTCCCAAGGCCAACGTTTCCGAAGTCATGCACGTGATCGGCGAGATCGACGGCCGCACCTGCGTCATCATGGACGACATGACCGACACCGCCGGCACCCTGGTGAAGGCGGCCGAAGTGCTCAAGTCGCGCGGTGCCAAACGCGTCTATGCCTACTGTACCCACGCGGTGTTTTCGGGACCGGCCCTCGAACGAATCAAGAATTCCCAGCTCGACGAGGTCGTCATCACCAACACGATTCCGCAGGGCGAAGGGGTCAAGAGCTGCACCAAGGTGCGCGAACTCTCGGTCGCCTTCCTGTTCGCCGAAACCATCCGGCGCATCTCCGACGGCGAATCGGTGACCTCGCTCTTCGCGGAGCAGAACTCGAACTTTTAGAACCCAACACGTCGGCGCGCCCCACCCGGCGCGCTACCTGTCGCGCGGCCGTCTGGCCGCGTGCCGAAGAGGAGCCTGGTCGCGGGTCCTCGAACATCTGGAGCATCACATGAAATTCACCGCTTTCGAGCGCACGTTGCAGGGGACCGGAGCGAGCCGCCGCCTGCGCAATGCGCAAAAAGTACCCGGGATCGTCTATGGCGGCGGCACGGCCTCCATGATCGAACTCGATCACAACGCCCTCTTCTTCGCGCTGAAGAAGGAAGCCTTCCACTCCTCGATCCTCGAGATGGACCTGGCAGGCAAGAGCGAGCAGGTCCTGCTGCGCGACTACCAGATGCACCCGTTCCGACCGATCGTGCTGCACGTCGACTTCCAGCGCGTCGACGCGACCACCCGGATCGTCAAGAACGTGCCCCTGCACTTCATCAACGAAGAGAATTCGCCCGCGGTCAAGACCGACGCGAACATCGTCAACCACGTCGCCACCGAACTGCGCATCTCCTGCCTGGCTTCGCAGCTGCCCGAGCACCTGACGATCGACCTGGGCGAACTCACCAAGGGTCAGACCCTGCACGTCAACGACATCAAGCTGCCCGCGGGCGTCAAGGTCATGACCCAGGGCAAACCGAACCCGGTCATCGTCTCCTGCGTGGCCCAGGCCGCCGAGGAAGAAGCGGATGCCGCCCCCGTCGTGGTCGCCGCGCCTGCCGAGAAGACCAAGGCGAAGAAGACCGAGAAGCAAAACAAGAAGTGAGCGTCGCCCCCGGGCGATTCCACCTCGGCCCCACCTCGGTGGGGCTTTTTTTCGGGCGACGGCGTTCGGCTCCGGTGCCATCGGCTAAAGCGTTCGGGCGGTCCGGAAGCCCGCGAAGATGTCGGCTCGTTGCGGCTCGAAGAAGTTGCGATAGTGGGGGTTCAGCAAGCGCGGGTGCGTCGCGAACGCACCGCCGCGCAACTCCCGGCACGTTCCGAACCAGGGCAGCGAATAGTCCTTGTAAGGTCCGGGCACGAAGCCCGCATAGGGGGCGAAGACGTCACTCGTCCACTCCCAAACGCCAGACCCCCAGTGAAAGCGCGACCTGGGCGAGTTCGCGGCAGCGCATTCCCACTCTGCTGCGCTCGGCAAGCGGCCGCCCTTCCAGCGACAGTACGCCTCGGCCTCGAATGCGTTGACATGCATGACCGGCCGAAGCGGGTTCAACGGCTCCCAGCCGTCGAACGATCTCACTTCCCACTCCGAGCCCGCGCGCCGCCACCGCGACGGATGCGACAACGCGCTGGCCGCCTGCCACGCCGCCCCCTCGGGCTGCCAGAACTCTGCCCGGTGGTAGCCGCCCGCAGCGACAAATTCTGAAAACTGGCCCGCCGTGACGCACGATGCGTCGATTTCGAACGGTCGGATCCGGATCGTTTCGGTTCGTACCTCGTTGTCAAAGAGGAAACCCGGACGCCCCGTCGATGGCCCGAGCACCGAGTCTCCCTCAGCGAAGCGCAGCGCCTCATTCGCCGGTTGCTCGACCGGCGCCAGGCCGGTTGGCCGCGGGTAGCCCAAGGCGTCGCGCATCCACGCGAATGCTTCGCCGTGCATGTCTTCATGGAACAGGCTCAGCCGATGGAAGTACAACGCCTCGTCGGAGGGGTCGTCTTCCGGGATGGCGCGCAGGGTCGCGTCGAGCTGTCGATCAAGCAGCGAAAGGAGTTCGTTGCGGGGCGGCAGCTCGGCCCCCCAACGGTCGGCGTGCGAAAGCCGTGCCGAGTCGAAGATGGCATCGCGCCCCACGATGCGCTGCCGACCCGACGCATTCGAAATGCCGCCGGCGCTCGGCGCATGAGGACCTCGTAGCGTCCAGAACTCCGCGAACCACGCCACATGACCGAGTTCCCACGCGATCGGATTGATGCCCTGTCGACGCCGAGGTGTCCATTGGCTATCGCTCAAATCCAGCACCGCGGCCAGCGTGCGCCGACGGCTGTCCCTCAACGCGTCGGCGAGTTCGGTGCCGGATAGATTCCTCGCGGCGTCGCCGGTCGCGCATGGGTATGTCAAGATGTTTGGCATGAACGTGGGTCCAGTTTGCATCGTGTCGCCTGCCGTTGCCGCGAACAACAACGGCAACTGGCACACGGCCGCGCGTTGGCACGAATTCCTCCAGGCCGCCGCCGATCCCCACATCATCCCGCATTGGGAGGGAGCACCGGCAGTCGCCATGATCGCGCTCCACGCCATCCGGTCCGCAGACTCCGTGCGACGCTTTCGAGACGCCTTCCCGGCCCGCCCGATTGCGGTGGTGTTGACAGGTACGGATGTCTACGGCGGCATGAACGCAGACTCGCAGGCGATGGATGCGCTGCAGTGTGCAAGCCACATCGTGGTGCTTCAGGCCATGGCCCTCGATCGCCTCGAAGTGCAACACCGGAAAAAAGCCCGGGTCGTTCTGCAGTCCGCGCCCCGGATGCTTTCCGCACGACGCCTGGACGACCGGCATGAGTTCGTCGCCGTCGGCCATCTTCGCGACGTGAAGGACCCGCTCACGTTCATGAGGGCCTCCGTGGCACTTCGAGGCGCCGTTGATGCTCGGTTCGTGCATATCGGCGAGGCGATCGAGCCGGCGCTGGGTGCCGCGGCGCGCGACGCGATGGCGGCCTGCGCGTCCTACCGCTGGCTCGGCGGCATGTCCCAAAAGGACGCGAGAGCCCGCATCGCCGACGCGCGCGCGCTGGTCCACATGAGCCGCCTCGAGGGCGGTGCCAACGTCGTCATCGAAGCCGTGCGGTCAGCCGTGCCCGTTCTCGCCAGCCATATCGAGGGCAACGTCGGGCTGTTGGGACCCGACTACGGCGGCTATTTTCCCGTTGGGCACGTCGCGTGCTTGACCGATCTGATACGCCGAGTCTCCGAAGACAGGGCGTTTCACGCGGAGCTCCGGCGACAGTGCGTGGAGCGATCGCCTCTGTTCGCTCCCGAGGCCGAGATGCAAGCGGTGCAGTCTCTACTGCGCGATATGCTTGGAGCGCATCGCCCTTGAGTCGGGTGAGCGGGCCCTCGCGGCTTCAATGTGCATGACATGCGACCGTGCCATCCTCAAGTCGAGCTTGTGCGGCCCATCCGCCGAAGAATCAGCTCGTCGAGCGAAATCCGGCCTGGCCCGAACACCACGAGAGCGAGCAGCAGCGATCCCCAATAGTAGTGCGAATTGATTCCGGCCGGACACTCGAAACCGAACAGCTCGAGATACGACGCCACGGCCATCACATTGACGAGGAACAACCCCGCGGCCCCCACCCGGCCCGCCAGGCCCAGGACGATCAGCACAGGAAACACCAACTCGCCGAAAGTGCCGGCGCAGGCAGCCCATGCGGGTGGGAGGACGGGGACCTTGTAGGTGTCCCGGAACAATGCCAGGGTGTTGCTCCAGTCCGCCACCTTGAGCGCGCCCGCCCTGAAGAAAATCATCGCGACGTAAAGCCGCGCCGCCAGCAGCAAGATCGATTGCAGTCGATCGATTGCGCGGGCGGCACGCAGACCGCGTTGGATCAAGGTTTTCATGCTAATTCCCGAGCTCGCCGAGGGTCCCGCATATCGCCCGCGCAGTCGTCAGACGCCCGAGGAGACGGCCGAGATCGAACCCCGGCTCCGCATCCAGCGCCAGGGCGGCCGACACGCCCAGCGCAGCACCGCCCAAGCTGGAGGCGACGAAAGCCGCATCGCCCGCGCCAAGCGCCCAGACGGCGACGCGCCAGCCGCACCGCGCGACCAGGGCCCGCTCGCCGACCGACCAGTCGATCTCGAATGGCTCCTCGGCCTCGGGCTGGTGGATGCGCCAGACGCGGGCCATCGGATAACCCGAGTCGATGAGCACGGACCCCGGGGCCCAATCGAAGCGGATCGCTGCCTGCTGCTCGGGCGCGACCTGGGCCACGGTCTGCCGATCCCACGCGGGGGCGTCGGCGGCACCATAGGCGCGATGAACGGCCCATTCGAGCCGGGCCAGATCGGGCAGGTAAGGCAGCGTTCGCGCAGGCGCGAAGTCCGCCAGGAAGTCGGCGAACCCGGCACCGCGATCGAAGAGGTCACCGCTCGTCGACGGTACCCGGCGCTGGTAGGCGCGCGCCAAGCCGCCGAAGAACTCGTCGCCGACGACTCGCCCGATCACCGGGTAAGCGGCGCCGAGTGCCTTGGCGGTCGCGGCAGCCACGTTCGAGCGGTAGATGGCCAGGCGCTGTTCGAGGAGGGCCGGCTCACCCATGAGCCAATGCGCCGCGCCCGTTGCCGAGCCCCCATCGGACAAGGCATCGGCCAGCGCCCGCTGCAGGTCGAGCAGCTCAGGCACAGCACACCTCGGCGGCGCGGCGCCACACCGCACCGGCCCTGGCGGCTTCTTCGAGCAACACGTCGAGCGACGGCAGATCGGTGTCCCATTCGATCAGCGTCGGCTTCGGTCCGAACTGCCGGCAGCTGGCTTCGAAGAGGTCCCAGACGTCCTCGCACACCCTGGAACCGTGGGTGTCGATCAGGCATCCGCCGGCGGCGGCATGCCCGGCCAGGTGAATCTGGCCGATCGCGGCAGGGCGCAGGTCGCCGAGTCGCGCCACCGGGTCGAAGCCGAAATTCATCGCGTTGACGTAGAGGTTGTTGAGGTCCAGCAAGATGCCGCAGCCGGTGCGCCGGGCCAATGCGTCGAGCAAGGCCGTGTCGGTCATGTCGTTGTGCTGGAATTGGACATAGGCCGACACGTTCTCGACCAGGATCGACCGCTGCAAGGTGCTCTGGACGCGATCGACGCGCTCGACCAGCAAGTCCAGGACCTCGAAGGTGCAGGGCACGGGAAGCAGGTCGTTGAAATGACGCGGGCCCAGTCCGCTCCACGACAGGTGCTCGGAAACCAAGGTCGGCTCGACGCGATCGACCAGGCCTTTGAGCTTGGCCAGATGCCCCTGGGCCCACGCACCGGCCGACCCGAGCGACAGGCCCACGCCGTGGAGGCTGACCGGGTAGGCCGCCCGGGCCCTGTCGAGCGCCTGCATCGAGGCGCCGCCGGCGAGGAAGAAGTTTTCGCTGTGGACTTCCACGAAGCCCAGCGCGGGCCACCGCTCGAACACCTCACGGTAGTGAGGCTGGCGCAAACCGATGCCGACGTCGAGGGCGGGCGGCGGCATCATGCGGGGCTCTCGGTCTGCGCGAAGCATCGGACGGCCGGCCCTTACTTCTTCGGCGGCGCCATCATTCCGCCCATCTTTTCGCACGTGCCCTTTTCCACGTACTTCCAGTCGCCGGGATCCTTGTCCTTGGTCGCCGTGCCGGCGCAGGAGTGGGAGCCCGACGCGCTCGCACAGTCGTTTTGGCCTGCCTTGGTGATCCCGAAGCACTTGTCCTTGGTCGCGTCGGGTTCCACCGGGCCGGCCTGGGCCGCCGAGATGGCGCCAAACGCCACCATCGAGGCGAGCGCGGATTGAATGAAGCGTTGCTTGTCCATGAAATCTCCTTTGCGGGTTGAGGTCGCTGGCGCGCCCAGTGGCTGGGCACCGACGTCAGTCGAGGGACGCGCGGCTTTCTTACGTGAGTCGAAAAAAAAGTCCGCGTAAGCAAACCGCGACGGCACCGACTGCTGAAACGCCACGCCTTTCGGCATGGGTCTGTTCCATGCCACACGTCGCACAGGATCCAAAATGAGGTTGCTGTTTCAAAAGATCGTGCTTGCCCGCCTTTGGTTGACCTTCCTGGTGCTTGGCGTCAGCTTTCTGGCCTTCGGCCTGGGTACCTTGAATCTGGGCCGGCTGCTTCTGGCGAACGCGCACTTGCTCAGCCAGTACGGGTGGCAGGCGGTCATGGACGGCGCGTTGCAGCAACTGCTGGAACTGATGGGCACCGGCTACCTCAGCGTCGCCGCCTATGTCATCTTCAAGACGTGCGAGCACCGCCTGTCGGATTGGCTGGGCCACGAGTCGCCAATCGCGGGCCGCCAGCGGCCTTGGTGAAAAGAGGACCGAGACGCGCGCACCCTGGGAGTCAGCCCGCGGCCATCCGTTGCCGGCGCGCCGCATCCTCGGCCTTCGCGTCGTCGATCTCGCGCAGCACGCCGCCGACATCGACGGTGCCGGATCGGACCCGGAAATGCCCGGTGAGGGGGGTCTCGTTGGACAGCGCGCCGCGCTGGAAATGGTCCCAGATCTCCGCGCCGTAGTGCGTCGTGAGCAGTTCCGGGGCGTAGCGACCGAAGAACTGGCGCAGATTGCCGACGTCCCGCAACAGCATGCGTTGCGCATGGTTGTTGCCGGCCGCGTCGATGGCCTGCGGCAGGTCGATGATGACGGGCCCGTCGGCGGCGAGCAGGATGTTGAATTCCGACAGGTCGCCATGCACGACACCGGCACACAGCATCCGCACGACCTCGCGGATCAGCGCGGCGTGGTGGGTACGCGCCTCCTGGGCGGTGAACTCGACGTCGTTGAGGCGTGGCGCCGCCGATCCATCGGCATCGGTCACGAGCTCCATCAGCAGCACGCCATCATGGAAGTTGAGCGGTCGAGGCACCCGCACACCCGCGGCGGCGAGCCGGTAGAGCGCGTCCACCTCCGCGCTTTGCCAGGCCGCCTCCTGGGCCTCGCGGCCGTAGCGCGTTCCCTTGGCCATGGCGCGAGCCTGCCGGGTGTTCTTGACCTTGCGGTTTTCGGTGTAGTCGACGGCCTGGCGAAAGCTGCGGTGAGTCGCCTCCTTGTAGACCTTGGCGCAGCGTGTCTCGTCGCCACAACGCACCACGTACACCATCGCTTCCTTGCCGCTCATGAGCTGGCGCAACACCGCATCGATGAGGCCCTCGTCGATCAGGGGCTGCAGTCGGGCAGGTGCTTTCATGGTCGCATTTGTAAAGTCGATGGAGGCGAGACGTCGATGTCGTCGGCGCACGATTGCGCTGCGGCTCGATGCCGGCGATAGACCGATTGTCGTGGTTTGCGCCGGACGGCGCGGCCCGGGCTGTCGAACCGGCGCGGCCGACCGGTCAGGTGGCGAACCCGATGGCCGGTCGGGACCCCGCAGCCATCAAGCGCTTCGTCTCTTTCCTGACGACCTCGTAGCATTCGCAGGTTCGCGCCTCCAGGCCCAGCCGGTCGAGCACCGAAATGTGTCCACGTCGGTAGCGAATGAGGCCGGCGTTCTGCAGCTTTCCGGCGGCATCGGTGACTCCCTCGCGGCGCACACCCAGCAGACCGGCGATCAGCTCCTGGGTCATGTGCAACTCGTGGGCGGGGATTCGATCCACGGTCAGCAACAGCAAACGGCACAGTTGTTGATCGCTCGAGTGATGCCGATTACACGCTGCCGTTTGCGCCACCTGGGCGATCAGCGCCTGGGTATAGCGCAGCAGCAAGCTCCTGACGCTGTCGACTCGGTCGAAGTGCTGCTTGACGATCTGGCGTGCGAGACGATAGGCGTGGCCGGCGGTTTGAACGACAGCGGAACTGGGAGTCGTATCGCCCCCCATGAAGAGCGATATTCCGACCACGCCTTCGTTTCCGACGCCGGAGGTCTCGCAGGACGCGCCGGTCTGCGTGATGTAGTGCAGCGAAACGATGGACGTGGTTGGAAAGTAGGCGTGTTGCAACTGCTGCCCCGGTTCGTAGAGCAACTCACCCAACCTCATCGGCACGAGTTCGAGGTGAGCGGCGAGGGGCTCGAACGCTGCCGGCGACAAGGCCGCGAGCAGCCGGTTCTGCAAGGGACTGTGCAGCGCGTCCATCACGCGCCGGCTGGCGAGGTCGCACCGCTCGTTCCCACTTCGACCCCGATCCCCCGGTACCCGGTGAAACGGCAGGCCTGATTGAATATCGGCTCACCACTGATCCGGAAATTCTGCTTCGAGCCGTCGGCGTTGACGCGACTGAAAGCGAAATCCAAGAAGGGTTGACGATCGGCGATCTTGGCCTGCAGGGCCGCGCGCTCGGCTTCGTTCCAGCCGGTCGCACCTCCGGCGTCAGGTTCACCCAGGAAGGCCGGCATCCCGATGCCGACCATCTCGAGGGCGGGGCCGGAAACCTGGGTGAATGCTCCGGTTTCGTTTTGCTCCCAGTACCAGTCCGACGCGAGTTCGGTCAGGCGTCGGAAGCGTTGCTCGCTTTCGCGGAGCTCGGCGGTCCGTTCACGCACCGTTCTTTCGAGCAGGTCGTTGTAGCCCTCGAGCTTTTTGTAGAGCAGCCGTACCTCCAGCATGTTGCGAATCCGCGTCTTGACCTCGAGCAGGTCGAACGGCTTGCTGATGAAATCCTTGGCGCCCGCCTGCAACGCGCGCAGCTTGTGCGCCGGCTGCGCCGTGAGCACGATCACCGGAAGGTAGCTGTCGCCCGCGTCGGATTTGAGGCATTCCATCACCTCGAACCCGTCCATGCGGGGCATATGCAAATCGAGCAGGATGAGGTCGTAGTGGTGGACGCGATGCAGCGTGGTCACCTCGCGCGGGTCCATGGTCGACGAGACATGGACGTAGCCCGATTCGCTCAGCACGCGCTGCAGCAGTTTCACATTCGCCTCCTGGTCATCGACGATGAGCAGTCGGGCGTTTCGGAAGTCCTCGGCAACGAGCATCATGGCGCCACCTCGAGCGGCGTCTCGCGCACGCCCGTCTTCGCGAATGTCAGCGCCGTTTCGATCGCCGCCATGAATTCGTCCACCTTGATCGGCTTGGTGAGGTAGTGGAAGAATCCGGCGTCCATTCCCTTCTCGATGTCATGCGGCATCGCGTTCGCGCTCAACGCGATCACGGGAATGGCGGCGGTGCGAGGGTCGGCGGCCAGAATCCTGAGCGCCATCAGGCCGTTGATGCCGGGCAGGTTGATGTCCATGAGGATCGCGTCGGGACTGGCCGAACGCGCCAGTTCGATCCCACGGTTGCCGTCCCTCGCGGTCAGCAGGCGTATGTCGGGCCGACGTGCCACCAAACGCTCGATCAGCAACAGGTTGGCCGGGTTGTCCTCGACACACAGCAGGGTGTGGATCGCCGCGCCGGGCGCCATGCCGAAGAGGGGGGCCGTGATCGGATCGGCATCGATCGCGGGAAGCGTCAGCGCCGCGGTCGAATTCAGTTCGACCCAGAAGACGCTCCCCACGCCGACCACGCTTTCCGCACCGATCTGGCCGCCCATCAGCTCGACGAGCCGCTTGCTGACCACCAGGCCGATGCCAGTGCCCTCCTCCACGCCCGACTCCTGACCGAGTCGGTTGAAGGGCTGGAAAAGGTGCGCGAGCTTTTCCGCGGAAAGGCCTGCACCGGTGTCGTGGAAACTGATGCGGACGCGATCGTCCCCCCGGGCGCGGCAGGTCACCTCCACGCTGCCGCCGACGCGGTTGTACTTGATCGCGTTGGACAGCAAGTTGATGAGCACCTGCTTGACGCGCGTGCGGTCGGCCCGGATGAAACAGGGCCCGTCGAATTCGGGGAACTGCAGCCGAATGCCGCTCTTGTGCGCTTGCGGCTCGATCATGGCGCGGCTGTCGGCCAGGACGTCGTCCAGCGACATGGCCTCGGGCGAGAGTGAGAGTTTGCCCGATTCGATCAGCGACAGATCGAGGATCTCGTTGATGAGCTCGAGCAGATACCAGCCCGCCTGGAGGATCTGGTCGAGACTCTCCTTCTGGCCCGGGGTCGGTGCCGGCGCACCCGAATCGATCAGCTGCGCGAAGCCGAGTATGGCGTTCAATGGCGAACGCAACTCGTGGCTCATGTTGGAAAGAAAGTCCGACTTCGCCAGGTTGGCTTTTTCAGCCATCGATTGGGACCGTGCCAGCTCCGCGTTCATCGCCTGCCGCGCTTCTTCCGCTTGCTTGCGCGCCGTCACGTCGGTACGGATCGAAACGTACTTCTTCGTCACGCCGTGCTCGTCGAGGAAAGGCGCGATGATGCTGTCGACCCAGTAGAGCGACCCGTCCTTCGCTCGATTGCAGATCTCGCCGCGCCAAGGCCTTCCGGCCGTGATGCTGTGCCACATCTCGGTCCAGAACGCGCCGCTCTGGATGCCCGAGTTGACGATGCGGTGGGTCTGCCCGAGCAGCTCTTCGCGGGCGTACCCGGAAATCCTGCAAAAGCCGTCGTTGACTTCGACGATGCATCCGGCCCGATCGGTGACCGAAACGATCGAGTGCAGGTGGATCGTGTTGAGCAGCGCATCGTGCTCCCGCTTGGCCGCATCGGCCTGTTTGCGCACGGTGTTGTCGCTGCCGATCAGCAAGTAGCCGATGATGGCCTGCGCCGAGTCACGCAGCGCCGTCACGGAGACGACCGCCGGAAAGCGGCTGCCGTCCTTGCGTATGTAGGTCAGCTCGTAGATGTCTTCGATTCCACGCGAGGCCTTGAACGCCAGGGCTTCGAACCCGGGCGTGATCAGCGTTCCGAGTTCCAGGCTCAACGCCTTCGCGCGCGCCACCAACTCGTGCGGGTCCGAAATGTCCGCGGGCGTGATCCTGTTGGTCACATCCGAGGCGGAGTAGCCGAGCATGGTTTCGGCACCCACGTTGAAAATCTGGATCACACCGTTCACGTCGGTGGCGATTTTCGAGAACATGGCGCTGTTGAAGATCGCGTCTTGCAAGTCCCCGGTCTTGAGGAGGTTGTCGCGACGCGCCAGCTCGCGCGGCAGGCCGATCACCTTCTCGCTCAGGTCATGCCGTTCAGAGTCATTGCGTGCATCGGGCATGTGCGGCTACCACGGGGCGAATGGCGATCGTTGATGGGGGAGGGTCGAACGCGTCTGGTTCCGCTCAAGTCATTCACCATCTTCACGGGGTGGTGACGTCTTGTCTGTGCGCTGTGCCACATAGGCGCGGCGACGCCAGGGCTCCGGCACCCGCGTCACGGCCGCGCGAAGTCGCGCGAGACCGCGCCCTGGGTCGGGCGGGATCGGTCTCGCCGGTCCGGCCCGACCCCTTCAGGAACTCCCTGAACCGTTGTGCCGGCAGTCGTTCGGTGCCGGGCTAGTAGGCCAGCGTCATGTCGTCGACGACATTGCGCACGCCTGGCGTGCTCCAGGCCGAATTCGTCGCCAACTCGCGTTCGGCGTAACTGTGCACGGTGCCGGTCAGCGTCACGTCGGCGCCATGGACCTGAACCGAGATGTTTTTCGCGTCACGCGTCGCGCGCCGCTTCAGGGCCGCCTCGATGTCCGCCTTGACGGCACTCATCGCCACGGTGGGTTTGATCGCGATCTGGTCGCTGACCCCCTTGACGCCGGTCAGGATGCGAACCGCGTCGGCCGCGGCCAGCTTCTGGAACTGCCAGTCGACGGCCCCCGACAGCGTGATCCAGCCGTCCTCGACGAGCACCTTGATCGTGTCGTCAGGGACCGCACTGGCCCACGACAACATGTTCGTGGCCGACCGGGCGATGTCGGCGTCGTTGCGCTTGCCGAGTGCGGGCAGCTTCACGTCCATCTCGACAGCAATGGCCCGCACGCCCGACACGCGCTGCGCGGCACGCTCGGCGTTCCACTTTTCGGAATAGCTGCGCACATGTCCTGCGAGGGTCACGATGCCGTCTTTGACCTCGACGCCGATCTCGGCCGCGTGCACCGAGGGTTCCCAGCTCAGTTCGGCGATGACGTCGGTTTGCAGTTGCTTGTCGGTCTTCATGGCGGTCTTTCGGTTCATTGAGGAGGGCTTCAGGCTGCGCGTCGCTCGCACGCTGGTCTGTGCGACAGCACGCATTGCCGCCGCCATGGCCAAGCGTTACTCAATCTCACCTTTCGCCGTCACGTGCGTGTGCCATCGCACCGACCCCCGCCTGGGGTCACGACTAGGCTGAACGTGCAAGAAGCGCCGGTATCGAGCGGCCCCTGCTTTTGACAACCTCGGGTGAAGCGCCTTAGGACCCTCTACGCTGATGGAAACGACCGGGATCGTTCTGACGACGCTGCTCGCCGTGGTGCTGAGCGGATTCCTCGCGCGCGTCTCACGCATGCCCGCGCCACTGGTGCAGATCGCGCTCGGCGCGGCGATTTTTTATTCAGGTCTGGCGGCCGTGGTGCTCGAGCCGCAGGTTTTTTTCCTGCTGTTCTTGCCGCCATTGCTCTTTCTCGATGGCTGGCGCCTTCCCAAGGACGACCTGCTGCGCGACGCACCGACCGTGCTCAAGCTGGCTCTGGGCTTGGTCGTCTTCACCGTGCTGGGCATGGGTTTTTTCATCCATTGGCTGGTTCCGTCGATGCCGCTCGCCGTCTCGTTCGCGCTGGCCGCGATCATGTCCCCAACCGACCCGATCGCAGTCTCTGCGATCGCGGGTCGTGCAAAGATTCCGCTGCGGCTGCTGCACATCCTGCAAGGCGAAGCCTTGCTCAACGACGCTTCCGGATTGATCTGCATGCGCTTTGCCATCGCGGCGGCGCTGACCGGGGAGTTCTCGCCGGCGCACGCCTTGCAGAGCTTCCTGTGGATGGCGATCGGCGGCCTGGCCATCGGGGCGGTGGCCACGTGGGTGCTGGTCACCTTCACGTCGCGCGCGCTCGTCAGGTCCGGCGAAGACGGGAGCGGCCAAATACTGAGCACGCTGTTGATTCCGTTCGGGGTCTACCTCCTGGCCGAACGGTTGCGCGCCTCCGGCATACTCGCCGCGGTCGCCGCGGGTGTCACGATGAGCTTCACCCACCCCTCGCACTGGAGAGCGGCGACGCGACTGAGCCGAACCGCCGTCTGGGACACGGTTCAATTCGCAGCCAACGGCAGCATCTTCGTTCTGCTCGGAGAACAGATCCCGGCACTCCTCGCCACGGCGCTGCCCGGCAACGCCAGCGCGCAGCCGGCCTGGTGGCCAGCGCTCGATGTCCTCGTTATCGTCATCGCCCTGGCGGTCTTGCGTTTCGCTTGGGTCTGGACCTCGTTGCAGATGTCGTTGCTTCGCGCGCGTCGGCTCGGCGTGGCTTGCGTCCCGACCAGCTGGCGCATGGTGCTCGCGATCTCGATCGCCGGTGTCCGTGGCGCCGTGACCCTCGCGGGGGTATTGACGTTGCCTTTGACGATGAGCGACGGAACGC
This sequence comes from Pseudomonadota bacterium, assembly GCA_030776545.1. Lineage (GTDB taxonomy): Bacteria > Pseudomonadota > Gammaproteobacteria > Burkholderiales > Burkholderiaceae_C > LMDS01. The sequence goes on from JALYHO010000035.1 coordinate 15,356, forward strand.
CCTTCCCGAGCCGGGAGCTGGCCGTTCTTCTGGCGGCGGGCGTGACCCTGCTGTCGCTGGTGTTCGCGACCCTGGGTCTGCCCAGGGTACTGCACGGTCTGGACCTGCCCGCGGAACGCCCGGACGTCGACGCGCAGAGTCGGGCGCGAACCGCGGGCGCGGAGGCCGCCATCCTCGCGATCGAAAGCGCACAACTCTCGCTGGCCGACGACGACCCCCGCCTCGCGCGACACGCTGGCGTCTCCAAGCGTCTCGTCGACATGTACCAGCAACGCATCGGCCGGTGGGCCGGGGGCGACGCCGCTGCCGAGTTTCGCGTCGAGGACGACGACATCGAGCATCAGCTTCGACGGGTCGGCCTGCGTGCGGAGCGCGTCGAGATCCTGCGGAGCAGACACCGGCACGGGGTCGGGGACCTGGCCTTGCGGGAGCTCGTGCGCGAGCTCGATCTGCAGGAAACGCGCTACGGCGGTTGACCGCAAGCGCAAGCCCCGGCCCGCAGTCGCGGTCAGCGTGGGATGCCGCACAGACGGGTGTGCTCAGGGGGCGCAGGCTGAGCGCTTCACAACGGATCGGAGCCGGCCATGAAGACGCTCGAGACGGCCCGGGGGAGTCGTTCCCCGCGCACCGACGCCAAGATCGCGCGCGACGTCGAAACGGGGCTGAGTCGGTGCATGTGCGAACCGACCGGCGCCGTCACTGTCACGGTCGAGGCCGGATGGGTGACCTTGAGCGGCGTCGTCGAGACGCCCCTGCACAAGCAAGCCGCCGCCGACAGCCTTCGCTACCTGCTGGGAGTCACCGGGGTCAGCGATCACATCGAAATCCAGGGACACGGCGTCGACGGGTTCCTCGAGGGTCCGGTTCGGTGAAGCGCTTTGAAGGCGCTCACGCCTTGGCGAGCTTGAACACCGCCACGGTCGCCACCAACGCTGCGGCCTGCGATCGCAGGCTTTCGGCGGCGGCAGAGCTTTCTTCGACGAGAGCGGCATTTTGCTGGGTGGCCTGATCCATCAGCCCGACCGCTTCACCGATTTGCGCGACCCCGGTGCTCTGCTCGCTGCTTGCCGAGGAAATCTCCCCCACGATCTCGGTCACGCGCCGTATGCTCGCGACCACCTCTGCCATGGTCACGCCGGCCTGATTGACGAGGGCAGTGCCCTGGTCGGCCTGCTCGACGCTGGCTGAGATCAATGACTTGATTTCTTTGGCCGCTCCCGCGCTCCTTCCGGCCAGGCTGCGCACTTCGCTCGCCACCACCGCGAAGCCTCGTCCCTGCTCGCCCGCCCGCGCCGCCTCGACGGCCGCGTTCAAGGCAAGGATGTTGGTCTGGAAGGCGATGCCGTCGATCAGGCCGATGATGTCGGCAATCTTCTTCGACGACTGGTTGATGCCCTTCATCGTTTCGACGACTCGCTCCACGGCCTCTCCACCACGGACCGCCACCACCGACGCGCCGTTGGCCAGCTCGTTCGCCTTCTTCGCGTTCTCCGCGTTTTGCTTCACTGTCGCACTCATCTGCTCCATGGACGCGGCGGTTTCCTCGAGCGACGATGCCTGGGATTCGGTGCGAGACGACAGGTCCTGGCTGCCGGTCGCGATCTGACTCGACGCCGTGGCGATCGCCTCCGTGCCGTCGCGGACGCGGCCGACGGTTCGGCTCAGGTTGTCGTTCATGGACTTCAGCGCGCGCAGCAGGTCGCCGATCTGATCCTTCGCCCCGGACTCGATCGACCGGGTGAGGTCGCCCGAGGCGACCGTGGTTGCCACTTCGACCGCTCGCTCCAGCGGGCGCGTGATCGTTCGCGTGATCACGAATGCGAGAAAGCCGCCGAGCGCCACCAGCAGCGCCCCCAGGGCAATCGCGAGGCGCAGTGTTCGGATGTTCCCCTCGTCGATCGCCTGCGCGGTGGCGTCGATCGCCTTGCGCTGCAAGGCGAGAAACGCCTGCACATGCTCGTCGTAGGCCTTCGCGGCCGGCACGAAGGCGTCGTTGTAGAGACGACTCGCCTCGGCGTCGTCGCCACCCTTCTTGGCGGCCATGACCAGATCCTTGGCCGCCTGGTACTTGACGCGCCATTCGAGCGCCTCCTTGTACAACACGCGTTCCTCGTCCGTGGTGAGCAGTGGCTCGAGCATCTTGAGAGTGACGGTGCCGTTCTTTGCGCTGGCAGCGATGACATCGCTGAAAACGGAGGCGATGGTCCCGTCCGTGCTCTTGGCGATGATCGACGTGCGCGCGATCGCCGAATAGATGAGGACGTACCAGTCCGACGCGATGCGTTCCTTGGCCAGCGGTACCGCCATCATCCGCTTGGTGGCCTGAGCGTTCTCGTTGGCGCGGTACAGCGCGAAGCCGGTGGGGATGATGGAGAGGGCGAGAACGATCGCAAAACCCAGCGCCAGCCGTGGTCCGATTCGGATATTGGAAAGAAGCGTCATCAAAAAGTCCTTGGCCGTGCGACCGCGCGGCAAGGGGCGCGCGGTTTGCAATGAGACACGAAGCGTTTTCGGCTCGTTCGCAGCGGGCTTGAGAGCCTCGACCGTGTCGCTCGACCCGGCTCACGGGCGTGTCCATAACCCTCGCGACGGACCGATATTCCGACTTCGTAGGGTATGCCCGCATATTTCCTAGGGCCGCCACTACAACTCCACCCGCCCCCTAGTGCAAGGGAGCACTTTTCCGGTATCAGATTGTAAGATCTTCGAAACAAACTGTGCAGATGACGGCATCAACCTGCGCAGCACACGTTCGAAAAGGGTGCCTTCCCGGCGGACAGACGCGCCGTTTGTTTGCAGGTTGCGAGGGAGAAGGTCATGAATTGGCGACACAGGTTCAAAGCCCACGATACGGATGGTCCCGACGCTCCAGCCGACCCTATCGGACGTGCTGGCTTCAGCGTGGTGCGACACGGTGTCGCCGCGATCATCTTAGCTGGGATCGGTACCCTCTTGACGGTGATTCCGACTTCGAGCTGGTCCAATCCGCTATTCGCCCGTCAGACGGGTTTGCAATGCGCGTCGTGTCACACCATCTATCCCGAACTGACGCCGTTCGGTCGCAAGTTCAAGCTCGGTGGATACGTCCTGGGCGAAAGGCAGAAAATACCCCTCGCATTCATGGCCATCGTCTCGTCCAATACCATAAAGAACAACGAAGACAAGTCGACCGGCGATGCCCTTTATGGAAAAAATGGAAACCCGGTCTTCGAGTCGGCGAGCGTCTTCAGTGGTGGAAAAATCACTGACAACTTCGGCGCATTTGTCCAGTGGACGTACAACAATATCAACACCGACGACGGGTTCAGGTATTACGGACACGGCGCACTGGACAATACGGACCTGAGGCTCGTCAAGGAGCTGGGTTCCGAAGAACAGCCCATCGTCATCGGGCTCACGCTCCACAACAACCCCACCGTGCAGGACGCGTGGAACACCACGCCAGCGTGGAGCTACCCGTACTACAGCCCGACCATCGCCGCACCTGGTCGAGGGGCGGCCACTTTCCTCGAATCCGGCAACCGGGTCGCCGGCCTGGGAGCGTACGCTTTTCTGCACGAAAGCGCGTATCTCGAACTGACGGGTTACAAGACGTCGGACGGACTACTGTCGGTCCTTCGCAACGGGACTCCCGACAGCGGCCGCGTGTCTTTGGATGGCGTCAATCCGTATTGGCGTGTCGCCTATACCTTTCAAGGAGAAAATCAGAATCTGATGATCGGCCATTTCGGGACCCGCGTGTCCCTGGCATCGCCGGACGGCGTCACCCAAGGGGATCGATTTCGGGACATCGGGTTCGATGCGCAATACCAATATTTCAGCTCGGGTGAGCGCGACATCGTCACCGTACATTTGTCGACGATTCATGAACTGAGTGAGTGGCGCTCCGGTTTCTCCGCCGGAGCCAACGACAATCCCACTTCGACCCTCCGTTCGACGCGTGGAAAGATAACCTACCTGCGCGACCGAACCTATGGCGTGACGCTCGGAGGATTCAACTTGGTCGGCGATGCCGATTTTGCCCGGTTCAACACGAATTCCGGAACACCCAACACCTCCGGATACATAGTCGAACTCAACTATTGGCCCAAGTTTACATTGGCATTCGACCCGCAGGCCAATGTACGATTCGGGCTCCAGTACACCGGATATACAAAATATAATGGCAGTAAAACGAACTACGATTCTACGTTCCGGAATGCCGTAGATAATAATACCATTTATTTCTACGCATGGTTGATGTTTTAACCATCATGGCCAACATTTCGATCCGGCGGGGTTTGGGATGAGAGTTTGGAGGACATATGTTTTCAAATCAGCACGTCCCGGGCGTCGGCCTTCGGCGTCGAACGGTCATTTCCTTTCCACTCGGCGTCATTGGCGTGGCTCTCACCACTTCGAATGCCGAGGCAGGCTCGGTCAACAAGGGCAGCATGCACTACCAGGACAGCCCGAAAGGGGGGGCGCGCTGCGCGGATTGCGCCGCCTACATCGTGCCGACAGCAGAGCACCCCGATGCACCGGGATGCAAACTCGTGGCCGGGCCGATCAGTGCTAACGGCTGGTGCATCGCTTTTTCGAAGGCCTAACAAGGCCGGGCATGGCATCGGAGGCGCCGCCACGACCTGGACTCGATAGCTACGACACCGACACCCCTAGTCGCAGACCTGCTTCGAACGAAATTCGCCGGTTGCCACCTTGTAGCGCCGAATTTTGTCGTACAGCGTCGGTTTCGGCAGGCCGAGAGCGATCGCTGCCGAACCGACATCGCCCCCGTGCCGACGCAGTTCGTCCTTGATGATCGCGCATTCGATCGTATCCATGCGCTCCGGCAAACCGATCGACTCGTCCTCCCCTTCAGCCGGTCCCGTCAGTTGCTCTCCCAGCAGGCCGAGTACGAAGCGATCGGCAACGTTGCGCAGCTCCCGAACATTGCCCGGCCAGGCATGCCCCATCAGTTCGGCCGACTGGGCACTGCTCAAAACCGGCACCGGACGGGTGTAGCGGGTGGCCGCGATGAGCGCAAAGTGTTCGAACAGCATCGGAATATCCTCGCGGCGATCCCTGAGCGCCGGCAGTTCGATGAAGGCGACGCCGAGCCTGTAGTACAGGTCGGCGCGAAATTTCTGTGAATTGCTGAGCGCGAGCAGATTTTCCTTGCTCGCCGCCACCACTCGCATGTCGACGGAGATCGACTTGTTCGCCCCCACCCGCTCGATGCACCGCTCTTGAAGTGCACGCAAAAACTTGACCTGAACGGAAAGGGGCATGCTTTCGATTTCATCCAGGAAAAGCGTCCCCCCGTGCGAGTGTTCGATCTTGCCGATCTGTCTGCGCGTCGCTCCGGTGAACGAGCCGATCTCGTGCCCGAACAGCTCGCTCTCCACCAGCGTCTCCGGGAGGCCGGCGCAGTTGAGCGGCACGAAGTTGCCGGCACGGCGATCGCCATGGGCATGCAGGCAGCGCGCCACGACCTCCTTTCCGGTGCCGGTCTCGCCGTAGATCACGACGTCGGCTGACGTTGCCGCCAACTTCAGGATCAGGCCGCGCGTGCGTTCCATGGCGGCGGATGTGCCGATCAGTGTCGCTTCGATGCCGCGGCGGTTCTGGAGTTGCGAGCGAAGGGAATCCACTTGCAAGGTGAGGCGGCGTTTGTCGGCGGCCCGCCGAACGACCGCCACCAGGTGTTCTGCCGAAAACGGCTTGGCCAAAAAATCATAAGCGCCATCACGCATGGCCTGGACAGCCATGGCGATGTCGCCGTGGCCGGTGACGAGAATCACGGGCAGGTCTCGATCGATGGCGCGGATGTCAGGGAGCCAGGAGAGGCCACTCCGGCCGGGCAACCTCACATCCGTCAGCACGACCGCCGGCATCCCCGGTGCGATGGCAGGCCTGACTTCCTCGATCGAGGCGAACGCGCTGACCCGGAACCCGGCGATTTGCAACGCTTGGGTGCTGCCGATGCGCACGTCTTCGTCGTCCTCGACCAATATCACCACGATGTCGTCCGAGCCAGCCATGGTCATTCCTCATTCCAGCGGTCGGCATGCCAGCGGCAGATCGATGGCAAAGCGGGCGCCGCCGCCCTCGATGTTGTGCGCTTGCAGCGTGCCGCCCGAATCGCGAACGATGTGCGCGGAGATGACCAAACCCAAGCCCAGACCCGCGCCCGTCGATTTGGTCGTCATGAAGGGTTCGAACATCCGGGCCAGGACGACCGCTGGAATGCCGGGACCGGTGTCGCTCACGACAATCTGGCAGCGCTCGCCGCTCCGCGATGCCTCGACGACGATACGACGGCGAGAAACCGCAGAGAGGGCGTCGATGCCATTCCCGATGAGATTGACCAGCACCTGTTCCAGGCGCACTTCGTCCGCCGACACGGCGAGATCCGGAGGATCGATGGCGACAACGAGATCGACTTGCCACTCGCGCAAGCGATGCGCAAGCAGGAATTGAGCGTTGGCCAAGGCCACCCGTACCACCGCCGGCCGGTCGAGTTGGCGGCTCTTGTAGGCAAATCCGCGGAGTTGTCCAGTCACCGACCCGAGTCGGTCCGTCAACTGCGCCACTCGCCGCAGATTGCTGCAAGCGTCTTCCATGCGCCCCTGCTGTATGAATACGCACGCGTTGTCCGACAAGGTGCGCATCGCGGCCAAAGGCTGGTTGATCTCGTGCACCATGCCGGCGGAAAGCTGTCCCAGAACGGCCATCTTGCCGGCGTGGACGAGTTCGTCCTGGGTGGCCAGAAGATCGAGTTCGATCTGTCGGCGCGAGATCACTTCGCCCGCCAGGTGCACGTTGGCTTCCCTCAATTCTGCGGTTCGTTGCTCGACGCGCGATTCCAAGGCGTCATGGGCGGCTTGCAGCGCGGCCTGATTGGCCAGTCTGTGGTGAATGGAACGTCGCCGTTGCCAGCGCAAACTGGCCAATAGCAAGACGACTGAGGTGAGCAACGCCGCCGTGGCGCCAAAAGTGCGCGCCGTGCCATAGGTGGGCGCCGTGTCCTCCAGCACGATCAGTTTCCAGGCGGCATGGCGAAGTTCGCGCGTTGCTGCCAGGTACCGGATGCCGGCCATCTCGACGATGGACGTGTCGCCGGTGGGCCCTTCTTCGACTCGCCAGTCCAGCGGAACGAGCGTCGCCTTGCCATAGGGACGCGCCTCGGTGATGTCGTGCCGCAGCCGCTCGGTCAATGGCGCCGTGGGACGGTATTTCCAGGCCGAACGGGAGGCCAAAATGGCCACGCCACGCTCATCCAGCACCAGCACGTGACCCGGCAGCTTGCTCCACGCGCTTTCGGCCTTGTCCAGCGAGATCTTGACCGTCGCCACCCCATGCTGTCGTCCTCCGCTTTGAAGTGCGTAGGACATGTAATAGCCGGCCAGGCCACTGGTCACTCCGACACCGTAGAAGCGTCCGTGCCCGGTGCTCAGCGCGTCTCTCATGTAGGGCCGAAACGACAAGTTCATACCCAGCGGCGTTCCCGGCATGTTCCAGTCCGAGGCGGAGATACACAGCCCCGCCTGATCCAGAACGTAGACGGTTGTCGCGCCTGACGTGGCGTTGATTCCGTGCAGGTAGAGATTCACTTCGCGGCGCAGGTCCACGTCTTCCGGGGCATCGACCAGCCGCGCGACGCCCGGGTTCATCTCCAGCAAGGAAGGCAGGTACTCGAACCTCGCGAGCTCACCGTCCAGGCTTGCGGCCAGGACGTCCAGCCGGTGGGCGGCGACGACCTGGAGTCGGTCGAGTGCCGTGTCGAGGGCCGCAGCGTATACAGCCAGGCCAGCGGCCAGGACCAGAACCGACGCAGTCGTCCAGATCGGAAGCGCCTCCCCGGGGGTTCGCAGCCATGCCGGGCCGGGTTGATGGCACGCGCGCGTACCGTCTCCCGCAGAGCCGACCGCAGATCGGACCATGAAGTCTCCGCTTGCAAGTGAGGGCACGGTTATCGGTCCTTCGCGGGAAGGTACGCAAGTGTGGATATCCACATTCGGCCGTGCATCGCTTCGACGCAGTCGGAGGCTTCGGCGCTCGCCGAGGAGGCCGGCCGCTCCTTCGGGGTTTTCTCCCCGAGCAGCCGCATCCCAGGCGCCGCGCCCATTGCACGAAGGGGAACGCGACATCCGTCCGTGCGATGGTCGGTCAGAATTTGAAGCGCAAACCCGCCCCGAATTCGGTCGCACTGCCAAAGCCGTTGGTGAATCCAAGCTTGAACCCGCCCGACGTGTGCACCGTGTCGGCAGCGACATAGATATCGGTCTGACGGTCCCAGCGATAGAAAGCGGCCGCATACAAGGTGTTCAGGTTGCCATCGGCGGCCGAAGTGACTTCGCTGGTGTCCGCGTTCACGCCGAGCGTATTGCCTCCCTTTGCATACCCGGCGTTCTTCGCTCTGACAGAGTAGAAACCGAGGTCGAACTGCGTTTTGGGAATGGCCTGAGGCGTCACCGTCAAGGAGGCGGCAAACACATTGTCCTTGCGCGGACCGACGACCGCCTGCTCGGCGGAGTTGTTGAAGTAGCCGCCGCGGACGAGCACTTCGGGAGTGACCAACACATTGCCACCGAAACCCACGACGCGATGCGTGAGTCCGCCGATGTCCGCGTGGCTGAAGGTCGCGTTGACATTCCATCGGCCACCGTTGTAGGCCACTGCTGCGGCGGTGGTGGTCCCCGTGGCGAAGTCACCCGGCGAATAGCCACCGCCACCGTTGAACTGATGCGCCAGACCGGTCACGACCGGGCCGGTCGCTTTCTTCCATACCACCGCACTGTTGTACCGGGTCCCGTTGGCGCCGCCCGCATAGTTGATCAGATACTGCATCTGGTTGTTGTTGTTCCAGCCTCCTTCGTCCAAGCCCACTTCGCGCGAGCCGAACGCTTCGCCCCACGTTTGCGCAAAATCTCGGGGCAACGTGTTCTGTCGCCCGAACGTGACCTTTCCGAAGGCGTCGCTTTGCAGGCCGACCCACGCGTCTCGGTTGAACAGCACATTGGGCGTGTCGAGGTTCCCCGTCGGCAACTCGAATTCGTTCTCCAGGCGGCCGATGACCTTGAGCCCCGTGGTCGGGTCGACGAGATGAGAGGCATCGATGCCGAAGCGATTTCCGCTCATCCACGACACCACCGGGGCGCTGCCTCGATTGCCGGCAGCATCGGCGTGGCTTTGCGTCGCGAAGGTCGCATCGAGGATGCCGTACAGGGAAACGGTGGTGTTGCCCATGATCAGTTGCATCGACGGGGGGTAGGCGATGGTCACGGGCGTGGCGTCGACCGCAGGCTTGGACTCGGCTGGCTTGGGCTGCGATCTCTCCCTCTCGATGTTCGAAAGCCGGTCGCTCAGCAATTGAATCTGGGCCTTGAGGTCCGCCACGTCATCCGCGCGGGCGACGCTGGAAGCGGACATGCAGATCGTGGCGGCGACGGCAATGGCAAGGCGGGTGTGGGATGGTTGCATGGGGGTCTCCGGTGAGTTGTTGTGCGAACGTGTGGTCGGCTCGATCGACGCGGCTCTTCACCGGACGTCGTTCAGGTGGCCCCCCGTCTCGAGTCACGGAGACGTCGGGTGGCCTGTCAGTCATCCCAAGCGCAACGTGCGTGCCAGCGGCCGCACCGCGACCGACCACGCCTAAGTCTTTGATTTGATTAAAATTTCGCCGATCGGCCCGACCGAGGCGTTATGAAATTCCATCCCATGACGCCTGGGTCGTATGAGTTCTCGTACGGACGCTCACGAGCCTTCTTGCCGGCGTCGATCGGCACTCGGTCTCGGGCGAACTTCCTGCTCAAGTCGGGCTCTTTTGCGTCGAAGAGCTGACCAACGTCGCGCCCCTCGGGCCCGGAGAAGCGCACCCGTTCTCCCGTGCGGCATTTCGCTCCAGGCTTATGAACATCTCTCAAGGGTTTGACAACCTGCGCGTTCGCACCAAGCTCCTGCTTGGTTTTTCAACCATCCTCGGTCTGACCGTGCTGCTTGCCGCGCTGGCGGTCGTTCAGCTCAACCGCATTGGCGCCGACACGCTGTCGCTGGCGGCGAGCACGCTGCCCAGCGTGCAGTTGGCTTCCGGGATGCAGGCGGGTGCGCTGAAATTGCGTGCATTGCAATACGCTCACATGCTGTCCGATTCGGAGCAGGAGCAGTCGGCACTGAAAGTTGAGCTCAAGCGCGTTTCAGACGAAGTCTCCGGCTCGCGAACAAGCTTTGAATCGCTCATTGACTCGGCAGACGAGCGCGCGGCGTACGAAGGCTTTTCCCGCCATTGGATCGCCTACCTCGAAGGCGGCGAGCGAGTGCTGTCGCTGAGCGGCGATTTCGGTACGCGTGCGATGAGCGGCGCCTACCAGAAGCTCTTCAACGATTTGAGCGCCGACCTGACCCGCATCCTGCAATTGAACGCCGAGCGAGCCAGGTCTCAGGCCGCCGAAGCGGAAACGACGATCGCCCAGACGAAGCTCGCCATCGCCGCCAGCGTCGCCGTCACGGTCGCACTCGGATTGGCGTTGTCCGTCGCGGTGGCACGGCGGATCGCCGGATCGCTGGGACGGGCTGCGTCCGAGGTTCTTGCGGTCGCCCGTGGCGATCTGACGCAAACGATTCCACAAGGCTCCGGAGACGAAGTCGGCCAGCTTCTGAACGCACTGAACGACATGCAGGCGGGTCTGCGTCGCCTGGTGGGCAGCGTGCGGGCGGGCATCGAGTCGATGGCCACCGCGTCGACGGAAATCGCGACCGGCAACCAGGACTTGTCAGTGCGAACCGAAGCGCAAGCCGGCAACCTGCAGCGAACGGCGTCGGCGATCCAGCAGATGCACGCCAGTGCGCGCCAAAACACCGCTTCGGCCGATCAAGCCAACCATCTGGCCGGCGACGCTTCGCAGATCGCCGTCCGCGGTGGCGATGCCGTCCGGGGGGTCATGCAAACCATGGGCGACATCACCGCGGCATCGCGAAAAATCGTCGACATCATCGCTGTCATCGACGGGATTGCCTTTCAGACCAACATCCTTGCACTCAATGCGGCGGTCGAGGCGGCACGCGCGGGGGATTCAGGGCGAGGATTCGCGGTCGTCGCCTCGGAAGTGCGATCGCTCGCCCAACGCTCGGCAACAGCGGCCAAGGAAATCAAGACCCTCATCAACGCCTCCGTCGACAAGGTCGAGCTCGGCGCGACGATGGTTCAACAAGCCGGCCGAACCATGGATGAAATGGTGGCCTCGGTGGGTCGCGTGAGTTCGATCATCGCGGAAATCTCGGCTGTCGCCGCGGAGCAGACATCCGGCATTGGCCACATCAACGACGCCGTCGATCAGCTCGACCGGATGACTCAACAAAACGCGGCGCTCGCCGAACAGGGCGCGGCAGCCACCGAGAGCCTGAAGGACCAAGGTCGCCGTTTGAACCTGGCGATCTCCGGTTTTCAGGTCGCCGAGCCGGTGGCGCCGAGTCCCTTGCGGATCGCTGGTCGCGGATGAGCCTCGCACCCAAAAACCAATTCGGAAAACAACTCGCCCCCCGGACCTGTCTGCCCGGCCCGCCGCCGCCCGGGTAGACTCGCCGGATGAGCGATTCGCGGGCTTTGCTGCTGACCGACGTCGTCGACAGCACTCAGCTGTCGGAGGAACTCGGCGACACCGCGATGGCCGAGGTCTGGGCCGCCCATGACCGGGTGGCGCGCGCCCTGCTGGTCGCGCACGGCGGCCGCGAGATCGACAAGACCGACGGCATGCTGCTGTTGTTCGAAAGCGCGGCCCAGGCGGTCCCCTATGCGCTCGCCTACCACCGTGCGCTCGCCGGGTTGCCGGTGCCGCTGCGGGCCCGCGTCGGCCTGCATGTCGGGCAAGTGATCCTGCGCGAGAACACTGCGGCCGATGTCGCGCGCGGCGCCAAGCCGCTCGAGGTCGACGGCATCGCCAAGCCGACGGCGGCGCGGGTCATGACGCTGGCGGGCGGCGGCCAGACGCTGCTCACCGCCGAGGCGCGCGCGGCGCTCGGGCCGTCGGCATTCCGCTGCGTCTCGCACGGTCACTGGATCTTGAAGGGCGTGTCCGAGCCGGTCGAGCTCTTCGAGGTCGGTCTCGAGGAGGCGTGCTTCGCGATTCCGCCGGACAACGAGAAGGCGCACCGTGTCGTCAAGACCGGCGACTGGTGGATGCCGGTGCGCGACATTCCGAACAACCTGCCGAATCAACCGACCGCTTTCTTCGGCCGCGAGAAGGAGCAGGCCGATGTCCGCGCGCTGCTCGGCGGGGCCCGAATCGTCACGCTGCTCGGCATGGGCGGTCTCGGCAAGACCCGGTTGTCGTTGCAGGTTGCCGCCGAGATCCTTCACCTGTTCCCGGACGGCGTCTGGTTTCTCGACCTTGCGCCGATCCGCGACGCCGACCTGGTGATCGCCGAAGCGGCCCAGGTCGTCGGCGCCCGCGAGGAAGTCGGCCGCTCGCCGTTGCAGACCTTGTGCGCCCACCTGAAGGCGAAACGGGCGTTGCTGGTGTTCGACAATTGCGAGCACCTGGTCAAGGTGGCGGCGCAACTCGCGAACGCGATCGTGAAGGTGGCGCCGCATGTGCGCATCCTGTGTTCGAGCCGCGAGGCGCTGCGCACGCCGGGCGAACAGTGCTACCCGGTGCTGCCGTTACCGGTGCCGCGAATCGGCGACGGTCTCGACGCCTTGGCGCGTTCGACGGCGGTGCGTCTGTTCATCGACCGGGCGCAACTGCTGAAGCCCGGCTTCGTGCTGACCGAGCGCGATGCGCCGGCGATCGCCGAACTGGTGGCCCGGTTGGAGGGCATTCCGCTCGCTCTCGAACTGGCGGCAGCGCGCGTGCGCTCGATGACCGTGCATGACATCAACACCCGCCTGAAGGACCGCTACAAGCTGCTGACCGGCGGGGCGCGCGTGCTGCAGGAGCGCCAGCAGACGCTGCGCGCGCTGGTCGACTGGTCCTATGAACTGCTCGAGCCGGCCGAGCGGACGCTGCTCGAGCGGCTCTGCGTGATGATCGGCGGCTTCGACCTGCCGGCCGCCGAGGCGATCTGCGGTGCACACCCGCTCGACCCGGCCGACGTCCTCGACCTGCTCGGATCGCTGATCGAGAAGTCGCTCGTGATGCAGGAAGACCGCGACGACGGGTCGCGCTACCGCATGCTCGAGACGATCCGCGAGTACGCGCACGAGAAGCTCGAGAAAAGCGGCGGCCTCGCCGAGGCCTCCGTGCGTCATTGCGAGTACTACTTCGCGGTCGCGAAGGCCGCCAACCGCGGGCTGCAGGGCCCGGAGCAGGCCGACTGGATCTGGCGCATCGAGGCCGAGATCGACAACCTGCGGACCGCGATGGCGCTGCCGCTGGCCGGCGGCATCGATCCGATGATTGCGGTCAAGTTCGCGGTCGCGATGCAGGGCTTCTGGATCCTGCGCGGCTACTGCACCGAGGGCCGCAACCTGATCCGCACGGCGCTCGCCCTGCCGGCGATCCAGGCGTCCACCGTCGCGCACGCCTGGGCGCTGTATGTCGGCGCGGCGCTGGCCGAGAGCCAGAGCGACCACGCCGAGGCGCGGCGCATGCTCGAGACCTGCCTCGAACTGCGCCGCGGCGTGGTGCCCGACGTCGACATCGCGGCGACCCTGTCGACGCTATCGATCACGCGGTTGCAGGGCGGCGACACGGCGGGAGCCGCGGCCGGCGAGCGCGAGGCGCTGGCGATCTTTCGTCGCCTCGGCGATCGCATCGGCGAAGCGATCGGCCGGCTGCACCTGGGCCAGATCGCGCTCTATCTCGGTGCCGATGCCGAGGCCCGCGAGCACCTCGAGGCCTGCCTGGCGATCGCACGCGCGATCCGGCACCAGGAGATCGAGGGCGAATGCGAGGCGGTGCTGGCCGAGGTCGCCTGCGCGGAAGGTGACCTGCACCAGGCGTCGGTCCGCCTCAAGCGCTCGTTCACGGTCTGCCGCGAGGCCGGCGACAAGCGGGGCGAAGCGAACGCGCAATGGTGGCTGGGCAAGGTCGACCTGCGCCAGGGCGACCTGGCGTCGGCGCGTCATCGGCTCGGCGAGGCGGTCGTCGCGTTCCGTGACTTCGAGATGCACGAGCCGATGCTCGGCTGCCTCGAGGACCATGCGGTGCTGGCCCGGCTCGACAACGACCCCGGCCTCGCGGTCCGCCTCGCGGCGCTGATCGGCAAGGTGCGGGAGCGCCTGAGCCTGTCGCGCGCGCCGCGCAACGAGCAACGCTGGCAGGCCGAACTCGACGCGCTGCGTACCGTCATGGACCCGTCCGAGCATGCCGTCGGCTGGGCCGAGGGGGCAGAGTGGCAGATCGACCGGGCGGTCGTCCAAGCCCGCGGCAGACAGATCGCCCAACCCGCCCTGTCGAGCTGACCGACGCGCCACCTGGAAGGACCGCTGAAGGTCGCAAGCGATTCTTAGCGCCGGCGTCAGCGCCTTTTTCGCAAGAACCCGATCGCCCCCAGGCCAGCCAGCAGCAGCGCATAGGTCTCAGGCTCTGGCACGGCGCTGATGTTGACGAACCCGCCGTCGAGGATGACTCCCCGATTGGCCGATTCGACGCACGTGCCCGGGCTCAGCTCGGTGCAGAACGCCCCGTGGTTCGCCGGCGTCTTGGCCAGCAGCGTCGAACCCAGGCCGTCCAGTTCCAGCCCGAACGAGTAGGTGCCGCCACCGGCGAACGCGCTGACGGGGGTCACGGCGCTGAAGTCGCCGCTGACGCCGCTCAGTTCACCGCCGAGGACCTTGAAATTGTCCAGGTTGAAGCTTTTCGCGCCCAGGGTCTCCGACGCCATCACGCCGCTGGCGTCGGAGAACGTGATGAAGCCCTCGAGCGTCGAGAATCCGCCGCAGTTGTTGCTGCCGTACGTACCGTCCGTGGCGAGGCAGCTGTCGGGGACGACGAATTTCGCTTCGGCCGTCCAGTCCAGGTCGGTGAACGGGGCGCCGAACAACGGTTCCCAATGCCCGACATAGACGGCAGCCTGCGCCGGCTGCAGTGCCCCGAGCATTCCCACCAACAGCACCGCGGCCATCGAAGTCGCCTTGCGAACATGTTTGCGCGTCATGATTGTCCCAATGTTGGTGGCTTCACCCCGAGCCCGGTCGTCGTCCTGTGTGCGAGTGGGCGCTGCTTTCAGCGCCGCGTGGCGACAATTGAAAACGATTCATTGTAGTGAGCGTCCCACGGGCCGTGATATTTGCACTCCCTCATTCCCGGGGGTTAGCCCACGCTCACCAGGGGGTCGACGCTGTCTGCCCCTTCAGGCGGCCATGCGGCGACCTCGACGGACGCCGCAGTCGGCTCGCCCCACTGGATTGCCGCATCGCATTCGTCTTCAACGCCGTTCCCGGCATGGGAAGCAATGAGACCCGACGAGGAGAACAACCCATGGACAACCAGATTCGCATCGCACCGCAAAAGCTGCTCGACTTCGGAACGGCCGTCTACGTCACGGCCGGAATGTCGGAGACGGATGCCCGCTTGGCCGCCGACACGCTGGTTCAGGCAGACCTGTGGGGCCATCAATCACACGGCGTGATGCGCCTGGCGTGGTACCACGCGCGGCTAAAGGCGGGCGTCTGCGAACCCGTCGCGAAACCCGAACTCGTGGTCGATGCGGGCGCCATCGCCGTCGTCGACGGGCATGACGGGATGGGTCAAGTCCTGACCGCCTTTGCCGCCAGGGAAGCGATTGCGCGGGCCAAGGCACACGGCATCGGCGCGGTCGCGCTGCGCAACTCGAACCACTTCGGCACGGCGATGTACTTCACGCTGATGGCCGCCCGGGAAGGTTGTGTCGGCTTCCTGTCGACGAATGCGAGCCCTGCGATGGCGCCCTGGGGCGGTCGCAAGAAAACCGTCGGCACGAACCCCTGGTCGTGGGCTTCGCCCGCGGGCAGCCATGCGCCACTGGTGCTGGACATCGCCAACACGGGTGTGGCACGCGGGAAGATCTATCTGGCCAAACAGAAGGGGTTGCCGATTCCGGAGGGCTGGGCCATCAACGCGGCCGGCGCACCCACCACTGACCCGTCCGAGGCCATCGACGGGATCATTCTTCCGATGGCCCAACACAAGGGCTACGCCATCGCCGTGATCATGGACATGCTTTCGGGTGTCCTCACCGGCAGTTCGTTCGGCACTGGTGTGAGCGGTCCTTATCAAACCGAAAAGCGCAGCGGCGCCGGGCAGCTGATGATCGCGTTGAACGTCGCCGCGATGCAGCCCTTGGAAGACTTCAACGCACGGATGGATCGCTACATCGCCGAACTGAAGTCCGTGCCGCTGGCCCAGGGCTTCGACGAGGTGGTGTATCCGGGCGAGCTAGAAGCGCGAAACGACGCGCGCAACCGCGCGGCGGGAATCGCTCTGCCCGCGGGCACCTTGGCCGATCTGAAGAAGCTGTCGGATGAACTCAAAGTTCCGCTGCCCCTCGATGCTTCGAACCTCGCCACCCGCGCGAAAGGCTGATCGAAAAAGGCACGACGCGTCGATCACACATCCACTTCCACCATGCAAAACGCCAACCTGGTGCTTGGCGTTCGCTACGGCGCTGGGCTGGGTATTTCCTGGCTATTCCGTGGTTGCGAGGGCCCGCAATTTTGGTTCGAGGCACATTCAGCGTTTTGGGTTGAGTGTATTTACTCACTTACATGCAAAACCAACTCATGGCCGCCAAGCGTCAGCAGCGTGGTTCAGATGAGTTCCAGCGCGCTCTTTCCGTTGGGCACAACTTCCGTGGCCAACTTCTGATCCATTGTGGCGAGTCGTCCGCCCTGCGCGTGAGCTAGCGCAAGAAGGTAGCCGTCAGTGACTCTTGAGTGACTCGTAAACAGTGCCGAGGCGAAAAAATCTGTGTCTGCGATGCTGATCTTGTCAGGCCAAAACGTGTGGCCAGCCAGGCCGCGGATTGCGGTCAGCGACGTCAGGACAACGCTAGGTGGCCCCGGTGAATGAGGATACTTGGGGTGCCCAACGATGCGTACCAACCCGTTCTCTGTGAGCGGACAGGTCGCAAATGCCTTGTGCCCAACACGGGCGAACCAGTTGTGTGCCTGGTCGTGCTGTAGGTGTGCCGGATCAATGAGAGCGATGAGGACGTTCACGTCCAGTAGGTACACCGTCACGGCAGCTCGTCGCGCAACTGTTCGACCAGTTCAGGTGTCACTGGACTTGCGCCTTTCCGACTCGGGAGCAACGGCACGCCGTTTCGCTCCGCCCGCGCAGCGCCCCGGGGGCGTGCCAGCCCTTGCCGCGCGAGGGCGGAGATCACCTCGCCAAGGGTTTTCTGGTCGCGTTCGGCAAGATGCTTTGCAGTGGCAAGGATGTCGTCGTCGATTGCAAGCGTGGTTCGCATGGTTGCTCCTGATGCTTGACATCATACATCAAACATCAAAGCCCGGCCTACCGGGAGAAATCTACGACCCATGGCACAGGAAAGGTTGATGGCCGAGCTACTCGACCACAACCTGGTAAAGAAGTCGAAGAAGTCTGCCGGCGCAGCGACCGAGGGGCGCCTGAACCGAGCGAGTGCCGCTCGGCCAGTCATCGTCCGGCGCCCGGCGTGCGCCTGTCGGCCTCGTCTTCGGCCGCGGTGGTCTCGAACATATGCCGCTGCTCTGCGTTCAGCCGCTCGGTGTGGGCGCCGAACTTCCAGGCCTTCAGGCGTGCGAGCTCGAAGCGTCAGGTGCCTGCGGGGGCGAACTCACTCAACACTTGGCGCAAAAACCTTCCAGGACGTTCACGACGTTTGTCCCCAACTCTGCGACGGCATAGCCGCCTTCCAGGACGAACACCGTAGGTAAGGCAGCAAGGGCCAAGGCCTGCCCAACTTGCAGATAGTCAGCGCTACACAGCCGAAAGCGCGAGATCGGATCACCTTCGAAGGTATCCACGCCCAGTGCGACTACCAAGGCGTCGGCTCCGTAGCGGCCCACCGTATCGAGCGCCTGTCCGAGCGCATGCGACCATCGTTCAAAATCGGTCCCGCAAGCCAGCGGGATGTTCACATTGAAGCCTTCGCCTGCGTCCCGCCCAAGCTCGTCAGCGTAGCCGAGAAAGAACGGGTACTCGGTGGTCGGATCGCCGTGAATCGAGACGGTCAGGACGTCGGAACGAGCATAGAAGATGCTCTGCGTTCCGTTGCCGTGGTGATAGTCGACATCCAGTACTGCTACGCGTTGAGCACCTGCGTCGCGCAAGGCCTCCGCAGCCAGGGCCGCGTTGTTCAAGAAGCAGTAGCCGCCAAAGAAGTCGGTGCCGGCGTGGTGTCCCGGAGGCCGCGTGAGCGCCATCGCTGCACGCGGCCCGCCCATGGACGAGACGGCGCGCGCGGCGTCGATTGCGCACGCGGCTCCGGTGATAGCCGCTTCCCAGGTCCCTGACGTGATGGGCGTGCCGCTGTCGAACGAGAACAGTCCCAGGCGGGCTGCAAAGTTGGTCGGCGCAATATCGTGTCGGAATCCCCGCACCGGCCACACTGAGGGCAGCACGTCAACTTCGGTGTTGGCCTGATCCTGAGCAATCCATTCACTCCATGCGTGGGTCAAGAACTCCACGTAGCGCGGGCTATGCACCCGCCGCACGAGGTCCATGTCCGCGGCGCCGGGTGTGCGCAACTCACCCGTCGGGCGGCGCTGCAACTCCGCCAACACGTGCTCAAGCCGTTCCGGCGCTTCGTGGCAGGGAACAAGGCGGCCGCGGAATATTTCCTGGCGGCCCGCATGCAAGCGATGAACCGGGTTGTGATAGATCAGCATGGTCGCGTGGGGTTCAGACCGGGGGCTCACGCGACGCGACGAAGAACGGCGCGGCGGCGGCCGTTGGCAGTCAGGCCGAAGAGGTCCTTGGGATCGTCAAGCTCGGGGACAAGCGCGATGTTGGCCCCGACGTTTTGTTCCTTGGCGATCTTGTAGATGTACCGCAACGCCGTGTAGTCCTCGAGCGCAAAACCGACGGAATCGAACACCGTCACTTGCTCCGTGCTCTCGCGGCCGACAGCAGAGCCGTCAAGGACCTGCCACAGTTCCTGCACGGGGAAGTCAGCCGGAAGCTGTTGAATCTCACCCTCGATGCGGGTCTGCGGCTCGTATTCAACGAAGACGCGCGCACCGCGCAGGATGTCCGGGTGCAACTCGGTCTTGCCGGGGCAGTCGCCACCCACGGCATTGATGTGCATGCCGGGCTCGATCATTTCAGGTGTCAAGATCGTGGCGAAGGCCTTGTCTGCGGTCACCGTGGTCACGATGTCCGCACCGTGCACGGCTTGCGCAGTCGATGTTGCTCGCACGACTCGCAGCTCCGGGTACGTTGAGAGATTGCGGATCAGCTTGTCGGTGGCGAGTGGGTCCACGTCGAACACGCGGACTTCTTCGATCCCGAGCAATGCGTGGAAGGCCAAGGCCTGGAATTCGCTTTGCGATCCGTTGCCGATGAGCGCCATGGTCTTCGAGTCGGGGCGAGCCACGGCGCGTGCGGCCAGGGCGGACGTCGCGGCCGTTCGCAATGCGGTCGTCAGCGTCAGTTCAGACAGCAGCAGCGGATACCCCGTCGAGACATCGGCGAGCACACCGAAGGCCATCACGGTGGGCAGACCCATAGCGGTATTGCTGGGGTGCCCGTTGACGTACTTGAAGGCATACGAGCCCTTGTCTGCGACGGGCATCAATTCGATGACACCGACGTGCGAATGCGTTGCAACGCGGGCCAACTTGTCGAAGTCGTGCCAGCGAACGAAGTCTTCGCGCAGTGCCTCCGCGAGATCTTCGATGAAGCGGGTCACGCTGCAGTTGTCGACCAGACGCAGGAGATCGCCAACATCAACAAAGCGGGTCATCTTGATTTCCTTGTTCCTTTGGCACCGCGCTGCGCGTGGCCTCGTCAAAATTGTCCCGGGAGGTAGAGCCAAATCATAGATTGCAAGTTGCTCACTCTTGTCACTTGTCCCCGGCGGTTTGCGCACTCTCCGTCGCAAAGAGCTCGTTTCCTGCGGTTAGCCGTGCCTGAACTGTGGGTGGCCTCGAAGCGTGTTGGCGCGACAGGGACGCCGGATCCCAGGGTTCCCGAATGTTTGTCGATAGACTGGCGGCCCCCGGAAGCAGCAGGCTGCCATCCACCATGGACGACATCGACAATCAACTCATCGCCATGCTTTGCGAGAACGCGCGCCTGCCCGTGGCGACTCTCGCGAAGAAACTCGGAGTTGCGCGCGCCACCATACAAAATCGTTTGGCAAAGCTGGAGCGTGATGGTGTGATTGCGGGCTACACGCTGCGCCTCAAGCCACAGGTCGACGGCCAGACGATTCGCGCGTTGATGACCATCGCGTCTGAGGGCGACCGGGCATCCGACGTCTTGCACGCGCTGCAAGCAAATCCGAACGTCTCTGCGCTGTACATGACCAATGGTCGCTGGGACATTGTCGTGGAGCTGCGTGCCGAAACGCTCGAAGTGTTCGAACGCGTGCTGCGCGGGATCCGGAAACTGAAGGGCATCGCCCAGTCCGAGACCAGCATCTTCCTGTCTACCCACAAACACTGACGCCGATTG
>JALYHO010000036.1 GCA_030776545.1 Pseudomonadota bacterium
CCGCGGGTTTGTTCAGTGGGTTCCGGTGGCATGGGCGATCAAGACCTCTTCGGTAAGCCCGTCGGCGCTGAGCGTGGCCTGAAGCGAGCCGGCGCGCATCACGACGATGCGGTGGCAAATGCCGATCAGTTCCATCAATTCGGACGAGATCACGATCAGTGCCTTGCCGCTGCGGGCCAGGCGCTGGATCAGCTCGTAGATATCGCGCTTGGCGCCGACGTCGACGCCGCGGGTCGGCTCGTCGAGAACGACGACGCGCGGGTCCGGATGCAACACCTTGGCGAGTGCGAGCTTTTGCTGGTTGCCCCCGGAAAGCGCGGACGCCCGGATCTCGAGCGCACCGGTGCGAATCCCGAAATCGCGCACCGCGGTGCGCAGCGCCGCCCGCTCCGCGGCGAGGTCGAGCAGCGGGTGGGCGTACCGTCGCAGGGCCATCAGCGTGAGGTTCTGGCGCAAGCCGAAATCGACGTGCAACCCCTTGCCCTTGCGGTCCTCGCTGAGGTAGGTGAGGCCGTGGGCGGCGGCGCCACGGGGGGTGCCGATGCGGACCGGCCGCCCATCGATCTCCAGCGTTTCCACGGCGTGCGGCCGCAATCCGATCAGCCCTTCGAACAATTCGGTGCGCCCGGCGCCGACCAGCCCGGCAAAGCCGAGGATCTCGCCGGGCGCGACGTCGAATCCGACGTCGCGCGCCCACCCCGGGACGGTGAGGCCGCGTACCCGCAACAACGGCGGTCCGCCGGGCGCCCGATCCTTTGTCGGATACAGGTCGCTCAGTTCTCGACCCACCATCAGCCTGGCCATCTGTTGCCGACTCAGCCCCGCCGTCGCTTCGCGCGCCACCAGCCGACCATCGCGCAACACCACCACCTCGTCGGTGATGCGTTCGACCTCGTCGAGCTTGTGCGAGATGTAGACCACGGTGACGCCCCCGGCGCGCAGCTGCGCGATCAAGCCGAACAGGCGCTCGGTCTCGGTCGGCGTCAGCGTCGCGGTGGGTTCGTCCATCACCAGCACCCGGGCATCGCGCAACAACGCCTTGGCGATCTCGACCAGCTGCTTCTCGGCGACGATGAGCTGCCGCACCGGTGTGTCCGGGTGCCGCGTCAGCCCGACCTGGGCCAGAACGCGCGCGGTTTGAGCCCGCATCGCCGCGTCGTCGAGCCAGAGGCCCCGGCGCAGCTCATGCCCGAGAAACACGTTCTCGGTGATCGACAAATCTTCGGCGAGGGCGAATTCCTGGTGGATCATGACGATGCCGTGCGTTTGCGCCGCGCGCGGGCCGTCGAACCGGCAGGCCACGCCCTCGATCCGCAAGGTGCCCCCGGTCGGCGCCTCATAGCCGGCCAGGATCTTCATCAACGTGCTCTTGCCCGCACCGTTCTCGCCGAGGAGCCCGATCACCCGCCCGGGGGTGAGCGCAAAGCTCACGCCGTGCAGCACCTCGACCGGACCGAAGGCTTTGACGATCCCGTCGAAGGCCATGCCGGGGGTGGACGGGACGGCATGGCCGGAGGCGGGCCCGGCACCCGCCCTGTCCTCGGTTCGGCCGGAAGGCGAATTCATGCCGCGACGCCCGCGCGGTGGCGCAAGGTCTCGTGCACGGCCATCACACCGGCCCCGATCAGCCCGGCCTGGTCCCCCAGCGGCAAATACCCCATTTCGAGGTGCCGGGTCGAAAGCGCCAGCGAGCGCTGATAGACGCACTGGCGTAGCGATGCCAGGAACAACGGGCCGATTTGCGTCAAACCCCCGCCCACGAACACGTGCGACGGGTTGAAGAAATTGACGACCGAGGCCAGCATCTGGCCGATCAGCGTGCCCGCGCGCTGGACGATCTGATTCGCCGCGGCGTCGCCGGCGCGGCTGGCCTGGCCGACGTCTTCCGGCGTCAATTGCCCGGCCTCGCCCAGGCGCTGCGCCAGCATGGGGCTCTTGCCGGAATGGGCCGCCAACGTCGCGTCGCGGGAAATGGCCGGGCCACCGGCCATGATCTCGACGCAGCCGACATTGCCGCAGTGGCAACGCGGACCCGCCGGGTCGACGCAAATGTGCCCGACGTCCCCCGCCGAGCCGTTCGCCCCGCGATAGACCCGTCCCTGGCAGATCACGCCGCAGCCGATGCCGGTGCCGACCTTGAGCACGAGGAAATTCGGCAGCGCGCCTTGCAGGCGCCACGACTCGGCCAACGCCATCAGGTTGACATCGTTGTCGACCCAGACCGGCGCCTCGTAGTCGGCGCCGAGGTCGTCGCGGATCGAAAAACTGTCCCAGAGCGGCATCAGCGGCGGCTCGACCAACTGTCCCTTGGGGAAATCGACCGGGCCCGGCACGCCGACGCCGATCGCCACCACCTGGCGCGGCTTGAGCTTGCAGCGTCCCAGCAGCTCGCGCATCAGCACGCGCATGCGCGAGAGCACGATGCCGGGGCCGGCGCGCACGTCGATGGGCTCGTCGTGGCGGGCCAGCACGCGCAGGTCGACGCCGAGCACGGCCACGCCCAGGCTGGTGGCCCCCAGGTCGATGCACAGCACCACCCCGAGCGCGTCGGCGATCCGGACCGTCTCCGCGCGGCGTCCTCCCGAGGATTCGCGCTCGCCGGACTTCTCCAGCCACCCCTGCTCGATCAGGCCCGCGACCACGGCGTTCGAATGGGTTCTGGAACGGCCGAGCCGGCGTGCCAAAGCGTCGCGCGGGGGTCCGTGGAGCCAGAACACGCTCTCCAGCGTATCCAGCTCGTGGGCCGACAGTTCCGACCAGCGATTCATCGCGGCGTTGCCTCCAGTGTCATCGCCAGCCTCTTCGGGCCAGTGCGAACGAGTGTAGACAGCGGACTTCAGCCGCGCAAGAGATATGTTCGGCCGAAAACCGGCCGAACTCGGGGGCCGGGTGGTGGCGTCGGTCAGGTGGCCGCCAGGCGGGGCAGCAGCCGGTCGTACTCGCGTTTGACCACGGCATAGCACTCGCAGCAGCGCAACTCGAGTCCCGGACGGTCGAGCACCGAGATGTGTCCCCGCGAGTAGCGGATCAAGCCCGCGCGTTGCAGCTTCAAGGCGCCTTCGGTCACCCCTTCGCGGCGCACGCCGAGCATGTTGGAGATGAGTTCTTGCGTCATCACCAATTCCAGCCCCTGCAACCGGTCGAGGCTGAGCAGCAGCCAGCGGCACAGTTGCTGGTCGAGCGTGTGGTGCCGATTGCAGACCGCCGTCTGCGCCATCTGCGTGATGAGGGCCTGGGTGTAGCGCAGCAGCAGGTGCAGGATCGGCGCGCGCTTGATTTCGTCCTTGATGCTGCTCGAGGCCAGGCGAAAGCCTTGGCCGGCGCTCTGCACCACCCCACGGCTGGGCGTCGATTCGCCGCCCATGAAGAGGGCGATGCCCACGACCCCCTCGTTGCCGACGACGGCGATTTCCGCCGATCCGCCGTCCTCCATGACATAGAGGAGCGACACGATGGCGGTGGTCGGGAAGTAGACATGGCTCAGGGCGCCACCTGATTCGTAGATCACTTCACCGAGCGGCAGGTCGACCCATTCGAGCCGGGCCATCCAGCGCGCCAGATCCCCCGGCGGCAGGGCGGCGAGCAATCCGTTGTCATGGGGCAGCGAACGGTCGACCATCGGGGTGAGCTCCTGGTTGACTCGGGCCCTCGCGGGATGCGCGGCGAGCGGGTCGAGTGTAGCCGCAGGCGTCGTGCAGGCCCCACGCGTGCGCTGCCGCACAGACGGCAAAGGGACCCCCCGGCAAGCTCTTGAGCGACCCCCGCCGATGGCGGCCACCCGAGACCCGAGGCGCCCTTGAACCTTCACGACACCGTCTGCCCCACACTGCATCCCCATGCCACGGGCGATGAGGCCTGCTGGAGCGAAGTCACGAATTTCATTCTGGAACGCAGCACCGCCGACGATTTCCTGCCCCGTTTCGCGGGGAAGTGGCTGCACGTGAAGTCCCGGCCCCTGCCGGGTCCGCAAGCGCTCGCCGCCCAGTCGCTGCGGCGCGGGCTCGACGACATCGGCAAGCTGTGCGAGACCTACGCCCGCGCGTTGCCGGACGGCTGCGGGTATCGGGTGAGCGAAGCGCAGTTCCGTCGAGAGATCGAGGTCTTGGCGCTCGCCCACCCGCGCCTGAGCGCGAAAGAAGCCTGACCGGCGGAGCCTCGAGCAGAATTCCTACCGGTCTCGTTGCGCGACCTCGTCCGGCGCGGACTCGTCACCGGGCGGCAGCCGCGCCACATCCTGCCGGCTGCTCAAGTCCAAGACGGTGGCCGGCCCCTGCCGGGCCACGGAGAACTGGTCCCTGCCATGGCGCTTGGCGGCATAGAGCGCCCGGTCCGCGCAGGCGAGCAGGTCGGCCGGGGTCTCGTCGCCGCCGGTGTAGGTGGCAGCCCCCACGCTGGTGGTGACCCGCACGACACGGGTTTGCAGCGCGAGCGGCTCGCGCACCGCCCGGACGATCTTCGCGGCGAGCGTCTCGATCTCTTCGACACGCTGGATGCCCTCGAGAAGGATGATGAATTCGTCGCCGGCGAGTCGTGCCACCATGTCCGTGCTGCGCACCTGGTGACTCAAGCGCAGGGCGAACTCCTTCAAGACCTGGTCACCCGCGCCGTGCCCGAGGGTGTCGTTGATGCTCTTGAAGTGATCGATGTCCAGGAACATCAAGGCCAGCGGTTTGTGGCTGCGGCGCGTCCGAGCCATCGCCTCCTGCAAGCGCTCATCGAGTTGACGGCGATTGGGCAGCCCGGTGAGGGTATCGACCCGTGCCAGCATGTCGAGCCGGTGCTGGGTTTCCTTCAAGGCGCTGATGTCGAAAGTGACCGCGTAGTAGCCGCGCACGATGCCGTCTTGATCGACGTCGGGGATGTAGGTCGACTGGTAGTGGTAGATCCGGTCTCCGATCGTCCAGTCGCCGTGGAACACCACCTGTTCGCCGCGCAGGGCCGCCGCGATGTGCGGGGCGATCGCGGCGTAGAGCTCGGCGCCGCCCGTTTCGCGAACGGTCTTGCCGATCAGCCGTTCGGGTTCGGTCTTGAAGACGGAACCCAGGTAGGCATTGACGAAACCGTAGCGCTCGTCCTGATCGACATAAGTGACGATCGCGGGAATGTGGTCGGCGACCATGCGCAGGCGCCGCTCGCTGCGCAGGAGAGCGACTTCGGCCTGGCGTCGCGCCGAGACGTCGATCATCATCACGAACAGGCCGACGACCTCTCCGCCGGCGCCGACATCGGGGATGAGCGTGACGTCGACGTGCTTGGTGCCCTCCAGAGTGACCAGTTCACGCGAATAGGTGACGCGTGCCCCGCCCAGCGCCCGCGCGATGTGGGCGCTGAACCCGTCGTAGGTCTCGCGCCCGTACAGCCGGACCAGCGTCTTGCCGATCAAGTCGCGCGGGTCGTGCCCCAGCCAGGATGCATAGACCTCGTTCGCGAACCGGAACCGTTCGTCCTTGTCCAGATAGGAAATCAATGCGGGCAGGCTGTCGGTGACCTGGCGCACGAAGCGTTCATTTTCGGCCACGCGCTGCTCGAGGGCCTTGCGAGCAGTGATGTCCTGCAGCGCGCCCACCAGGCGGACCGGCCGCCCATCCGCGACTTCGGACTGGCCTTGGTTGCGCACCCAGATGGGACGACCCGTCGCGGTCACCATCGCGAGCTCGAGGTCCCACCCGGTCCCGTCCCGGCTGGCCTTGTCGATCGCAGCGGCAATGCGGCGGCGGCTGGCAGGCGCATAGAAGGCCAGCGCCTCGTGCATCGTCGGCACGTGGCCGGCCGCCACGTCGTGGATGCGCTGCGTCTCCTCGGTCCAGGCGATCTGGCCGGAGCGCAGATCGACCTCCCATCCGCCCACACCCGCGACGCGTCCGGTGCGCTCGAGCACCGCCCGGCTGGCTTGCAGCGCGAACTCGGCGCGCTTGCGTTCGGTGACGTCGCGTCCGACCGAGTGCAGCATCGCCAGGCCGGACGCATCGCGCTGCACGCTGTTGGTCCACGATACCCAGCGCTCGGCCCCCCCGCGCTCGACCATCCGATTTTCGGTGGTCGATGCCACGCCGCTTTCCATCACACGCGCGAGCGTGTCTCGAACCGCGTCGCGGTCCGCCGGATCGACGTGGTCGTAGAGGTTCGAGCCGATCATCGCCGCCGGTGCCAATCCGAGGTGCCGCGCATAGGCAGGATTGGCGTAGACGAGCTCGCCGCCGGGCCAGGCGAGCGACACCAGCTCGGACTGTTCCTCGAGGATGCTCTTGATGCGCTGCTCGCTCCGGACGAGCCGCATCACGACGGGTCGGACCTGACTGCGCTGGGCATAGATCGCCAGCGCGACGATCGCCGCCACGGCCGCGACCAGCGCACCCAGGCGCGCACGCACCGGTGCATACAGCGTGTCGACATCGGTCTTGATGCTGAAGGCCAGCCCGAGATGGCTGATCGGCACATAGGCCGAGATGATGTCGTGCCCCCGGTTGTCCCTGGCGAACGCCACGCCGCGTTCGCCGAAGAAGGCGTTCACGATGGGCAAGCTGGGCCGTCCGGCCGCGTCCCGCAACGGGATGGAAAAGGCGGTCTGCCGGAATTTGTTTCGGGCACACACGGCGTGGTCGCCCTCGCGGCTGCAAATGGCGGCATCGGCGGCGGCAGTCGCGGCCCGGACGTCGGCGAGCAACTCGTCGAACAGGGGCAGGCGCTGCTCGATCACCACCCGGCCCACCGTTTCTCCGCCGACCGCGACGTCGGTGTCGACGATGAGGAGGTAGCCGTCCTGCCAGGCGAGCGCGGCCCGTTGGCCCACGTTGGCAAGCGGATGAGTGACCTCGGCCCGCGGCCGCGCCGGCAAGCCGGCTTCGACGATGGCAGCCCCGCGCAGGTCGTAGAACTGAACGCCGGTGACCTCGGCCGTCAGGAAGCCGTCGGCCAGCGCCTGCAGAGCGCCTCGGGCCTCGGCATCGTCGGGTCGCGCGTCGAGCCGGGCCAGGTCTCGTCCGAGCGCGGGCCGCAAGGCGGCCGCCTTGGGAAACCACAGGCCGCTCTCGACCGTGTGCCCCAGCGACGTCGCGGTCGTGGTGGCGGTCAAGAGCAGGTTGTCCGACACCGACTGTTCGAACGAATCGCGCAGCACCGCGAAGCCCGCCACCCCGCTGCCCAGCGCGACCAGCGTGACGACGACGATCGAGCGCCGGTCGATCCGCTGCTGGGTTCGGTCCAGCGCCACATCGAGCGACTGGTCGTGGAGCATCCAGAGCCCGCCCGCCACGATCGCGAAGCCGAACGCCGTGGGCGCGAGGATGCGGTTGAAATTGGCGATCTGATAGAGGGTTTCCAACCCGAGGAAATGGCCCACGAGCCCGCTCAGCCCGACGAGGGCCACGCCGAGCAAGGCCGCCAGGTACAACCGGGTGCGCCGCGCCGAGGGCGGCCGGTGCAACAGCCAGAAGGCCAGCCCGGTGAGCAGAAACGCCAGCGCCGCGTTGGGCGACAAGCGGCCCGGGTGCGGGTTCGAGGCACTGCGCACCGTTCCCGGGGAGACGAAGTCGACCCCGAGGGCGATGTTCGTCACGCTCTCGAAGAGATAAGCGAGCGGGAGAACTACCAGGGCCACGATGCAGGCCCACCCGAGCAGACCGAGGGGGACGCCTGCGATTCGCCGTGGCCGGGAGACGACGAAAAAACTGATGCCGATGGCGATGAAAAGGAGCGGATTGACCAGCCCCATTTCGGCCGACCCAGGCAACAGCCGCCCGATCGCCTCCACCTGGAAGATCCAGCGGATGGCGACCACCGAGCCCAGCAGGGCGACCAGCACACCGGCGACCTCCGGCGCTGACATTGCGCGCTTTTGCATGGATTCCTCAGGTTGGGCCGGTCGATCCGGAGCTCCGCCGCCGCTGCCGCGTCACGCGCGCGCTCGGCCCCAGGCCATGGCGGGTCCAGTATGACAGTCGCCCTCGCGAGTCCCGGGCCCGGTCCGATGGTCCGGCGTGGCGTGTTTCCCGGGCCGGGTCACCGGCTCGGTTCCAGCAGTGATGGTGATGGGGGCTCACCCGTCTTATCGGCGCCAACCCCGGGGTCATTGAGCGGCGCCGCCCGGATACGCCAGCAGATCTGTATCAAACTGCAAATCTGGTACTGACCTATTGAATACCTCATGCGTACCAGTTAGCCTGAAGCCGCTGCAATCAACGCTTCGATCGCGGCTGACAGCACCAGTCAACTCAACCCGTCCGTTCGCCCATTGGAGATGCCCCATGCCCCAGACGACCACTCATGCGTCACTTCGCCTGCGCGCACTGTTCGCCGCAACCGCTTCCCTGGCCACGTGCTACGTCGAGGCGGCGGTGGCCGACTGCCCCGCCTGGAGCAGCACGGCCACCTACAACGCTGGCGCGCTGGTGAGTGACGGCGGAGCGAACTACCGCGCCAACTGGTGGACGCAAAGCGAGAGTCCCGCGACCCACAGCGGTCCCTCCGGCAGCGGCCAGCCGTGGACAGTGACCGGCACCCGCTGCGGCTCGCCGACACCATCGCCCAGTCCTGCGCCGACACCGGCACCCGCACCCGCACCCGCACCAGCCCCAGCGCCAGCACCGGCACCGGCACCGGCACCCGCTCCGTCGCCCAACGGCACCCTGACCTTGCCTCAGGCCCTCAAAGCCGACCAGACGAAACGGGTCTACGCTGGCTACTACCCAACCTGGAGCGACAACTGGTTCAGCGCCAACGGTCTGAGCGCGAACGACGTCTACAAGGCCAGCAAATTCGCGCGGGTTCCGGCCGACTACACCCACGTGATGGTGGCCTTCGCCGACCCCAACTTCAACTGGTCCGGCCTGGCGACCAACAGCTGGTCGGGCACCGGCATCAATTTCAATGGGGCACCGCAAGACATCAAGGCAGCGGTCGATGTCCTGCATCAGCGCAACATCAAGGTGGTCCTGGCCGTCGGAGGCGCCACCTACGGCAATTGGACACCCCTGGCCAGCGAGGGCATCGGCGGCGGCCCCATCACCAACGCGCTCGCTCAGGTGATGCGCGACGTGGGCTTCGACGGGCTCGACGTCGACTACGAAGCCGATGCCGATGTCGACCGCTACGCCCACGCCATCCAGGCCATGCGGCACGCCGTGGACCTGGCCGGGGGCGGCCGCGTCCTGACCCTGGCAGGCTGGTCCACCGGAGCCGACTGCACCTCGCAAACCACCGGCGACCCGGCGTGCGCCGGCCTGATGTCTTACTGGACCGGCAACGCCGGTCGGGAACGGCAACTGGTGGCGCGCTATCCGGCGGTCGCCGCGAGCGTCGACATGGTCGACGTCATGTCCTACGACGCCCGGTTCGAGCACTACGACGGCGTTCAGGCCTTCAGCCAGTACCGCGGTCTCTTCGGCTCGCACACGATCGTGTCGATCGGCCTGGAGACGGCGCCCGAAGGATGGGCGGGCGGTCAGCTGGTGGTCAACGATGCCGACGCGCAGTGC
Organism: Pseudomonadota bacterium; assembly: GCA_030776545.1. Taxonomy (GTDB): domain Bacteria; phylum Pseudomonadota; class Gammaproteobacteria; order Burkholderiales; family Burkholderiaceae_C; genus LMDS01. The sequence goes on from JALYHO010000036.1 coordinate 9,474, forward strand.
ACCGGATCGGTCATCCTGCAGGATTCCTATGGGCACGACGTGAATGCGCCCTACTCGGTCGAACGCTACATCGGCGCGGCGATCACCGACCCGAGCCCGCATCGCAACCCGCGCGACGGCGCCATGTTGTGGTCGATCGCGAAGACCGCCAGCGGGGCTTGCGGCTCGGCCCCTCTGGCCTCGCCAGGAACGATCGGCAAGAAAGTTGCCAAGACGTTCTCGCTGGTCGACGACCCGCTGTTGCAGCAATCCGACTGGCGCTGAACCCGCGGACCCACGCCACCAAAAAGCGGCCCTCGGCCGCTTTTTTTATCCTCGACTTCGAACCCGCCGTGGCGGTCGACGCCCGGTCGCGTCGTCACGCCGATTTGGCCCGCTTGGAATACAGCAGCCAGAGCCGGGCGAGGTCGGCGGTGCCGTCGCTGCCCGAGACGGTTCTGAAGGTGGCCTGGGCTTTGGGCACCTGGCCCGCCACGAGCTGCGCGATGGCGTAGTGCAGCTTGGCGTCCTCGG
>JALYHO010000037.1 GCA_030776545.1 Pseudomonadota bacterium
GCGCCGACCACCGCGAGGTGTCGGCCGGTCGGCGCGGCCCGCGTGAAGATCGGCGCGCCTGGACGGGCGAAGAAGTGGTCGGTCGCATGCCGCTGCAACAGACCGATCTCGACCGGCTTGTCCTCCAGGGTGTTGCGCACGCACGCCTGCTCGCACAGGACCTCGGTCGGGCAGACCCGGGCGCACATCCCGCCGAAGACATTGGCCTCGAGGATGGACCTGGCGGCGCCGCGCAGGTTGTCCTCGCTGATGCGCCGGATGAACGAAGGAATGTCGATGGCGGTCGGACAGGCCTGGACACAGGGTGCGTCGTGGCAGTAGTAGCAGCGCTCGGACTCGATCGCCGCCTGGGCCGCCGTGAGCGGCGGGTGCACATCGGCGAAATTCTGGCGGTATTGGCACGCGTCCAGGCGGCCGGGCCGGATGTCGGATAGGGGCATGCTTGGCGCAGTCTTTCCAGAAGGAGGTGGCGTGGCCGACGGGTCAGGCCGTGCGGGCGACCGGTGCCGCACGGTGCAGTTCGGCCTGGCGCTGCAGGGCCCCGAACATCGGCGCGAACGCCGGACGTTTCACATAACGCCCGGCGCCGCGCACGGTGCGCAGTTCGCCGTCGGCCCAGACGACGTTGCCCTGCGACACGGTGGCCACCGCCAAGCCTCGCACGGTGCGCCCTTCGAACACGTTGTAGCCCACGCGCGAAATGCTGCCCGCGGTGGTGATGGTCTTGCTGGCAGTCGGGTCCCACACCACCAGGTCCGCGTCGCTGCCGGGCGCGATCAGGCCTTTGCGCGGGTACAGGTTGAAAATTTGAGCGCAGTTGGTCGAGGTGACGCGGACGAACTCGTTGGGGGTCAGCCGGCCCGTGTTGACGCCCGCGTCCCAGAGCACCGAGAGGCGGTCTTCGACGCCGGCGCAGCCGTTCGGGATCTTGGCGAAGTTGTCCTTGCCCATCGCTTTTTGGTCGCCGCAGAACGCGCAGTGATCGGTCGCGGTCGTCTGCAGATGGCCCGCCGCAAGCGCCCCCCACAAGGCGTCCTGGTGATGCCTGGCGCGAAACGGCGGGCTCATCACGTGAGCCGCGGCGATGTTCCAGTCCGGATGGCGATACACCGATTCATCGATCGTCAGGTGTCCGGCCAGGGCTTCGCCGTAGACCCGCTGCCCGTGGCTGCGGGCCCGGATGATGGCGTTGACCGAGTCTTCGCTCGACACGTGCACGATGTAGAGCGGCGTCCCCAGCACTTCGGCGATGCGGATCGCACGCTCGGCGGCCTCGGCCTCGACGGCCGGGGGGCGCGACAGCGGATGGGCTTCGGGCCCGGTGATGCCTTGCTCGAGCAGGCGCTTTTGCATCTGGAACACCAGCTCGCCGTTTTCGGCATGCACCGTCGGCAGCGCGCCGAGTTCGAGCGCGCGGGTGAAGCTGTTCACCAGCACCTCGTCGTCCGCCATGATGGCGTTCTTGTACGCCATGAAGTGCTTGAAGCTGTTCACGCCGTGCTCGCGCACCAGCGTGCCCATGTCGTCGTGCACGCTCTGGTCCCACCAGGTCACGGCGACGTGAAAGCTGTAGTCGGCGGCTGACTTTTGCGCCCAGCCGTTCCAGTTGCGCCAGGCGTCCATCAAGGGTTGCCGGGGGTCCGGGATCACGAAGTCGATGATCATGGTGGTGCCGCCCGAGACGCCGGCCGAGGTGCCGGTGTAGAAATCGTCTTTGGTGACGGTGCCCATGAAAGGCAGTTCCATGTGGGTGTGGGGGTCGATGCCTCCGGGCATCACGAGGGCCCCGCCCGCGTCGATCACGGTGCAGCCCGCGGGTGCCGCGAGACCGGGGCCGACCGCACGGATCAGGCCCCCTTCGCACCATACGTCGGCAACGACGCTCGACTCGGCATTGACGACGGTGCCGCCGCGGATCAGGACGGATGGGCTCATGCCGGAACTCCTCGTTCGTTGAAAACGCAGCCTAGGCGAGCGCGATGGTGGCGCTGCTCTTGAACACCTGGGGCAATTCGTTGGCCTTGGCGAGCATGGCCTGGAACAACACGTTGGCGCCCGCCTCAATCCATTCCGGCTTGGCGTCTTCGATCTCGTTGTGGCTGATGCCGCCGATGCATGGCACGAACACCATCGCCGTCGGCGCGACCTTGCTCATGTAGCAGGCGTCGTGGCCGGCACCGGAGACGATGTCGCGAGTGGAATAACCGCGCGCCTTGGCGGCGGCGCGCACCACGTCGACGCAGCTCGGGTCGAACTGCACGCAGTCGTACTGAAAGATCTGCTCGAGCGCGTGCTCGAGCCTGCCCGCGGCGGCGATGTTCGCGACACCGGTCTTGAGCTCGGCGTCCATGCGGGTCAACTCGGCGTCGTCCGGGCAGCGGAAGTCGACCGTCAAGAAAGTCTTGCCCGGGATCACGTTGCGCGAATTGGGGTAGACGTTGAGCATGCCGACCGTCGCGACCGCCAGCGGCGCGTGCGCCAGACCGATCCGATTGACCAGCTCCACCACCTTGGCCGCGCCGAGCAGAGCGTCGCGCCGTACCGGCATGGGCGTCGGGCCGGCGTGGGAGTCCTGGCCGGTGAGGGTGAGTTCGTACCAGCGTTGTCCCTGGGCGTGGGTGACCACACCGATGGTCTGGCCCTCGTGTTCCAGGATCGGGCCCTGTTCGATGTGGGTTTCGAAGAAGGCATGCACCGCCCGCCCGCCCACCGGCTCGCTGCCGGCATACCCGATGCGCTGCAGCTCGGCGCCGATCGTCTTGCCTTCGGCGTCGGTGCGCGAGAGGCCGTAGTCGAGCGAGAACACGCCGGCGTAGACCCCGGAGGCGACCATCGCCGGGGCGAAGCGCGAACCCTCCTCGTTGGTCCAGACCGAGGCTTCGACCGGGCGTTCGGTCTCGATGCCGTGGTCGTTGAGACTGCGGATCACTTCCAGTCCGGCAAGGACGCCGTAGACGCCGTCGAAACGGCCGCCGGTGGGTTGGCTGTCCAGGTGGCTGCCGGTGCCGACCGGCGCCAGGCTGTCGTTGCGGCCGGGCCGCCGGGCGAAGATGTTGCCCATGCGGTCGACCCGGACCGAGCAGCCCGCTTCGACGCACCATGACACGAACAGGTCGCGGGCTTGCTTGTCGAGGTCGGTGAGGGCCAGGCGGCAGACCCCCCCCTTGGGCGTGGCGCCGATCCTGGCCATGTCCATCAGGCTCGCCCAAAGGCGGTCGCCGTTGATCTCGAAGTCAGCCATGGGTCGCTCCTGGGTTGGGGACTCGTGGACTCGTTTATGCACCGATCCGAGGCGCGCGTCCACTGCGCAGCGTGAGCATGCAACCGCCGTGCCAGTTTGACCATATGGACAAACACCGAGGCAGGTGGGCGACTGTGGGAGACTCGGCCGCTCCGCTCCATCTGCCGAACGTCGCCGCCCGCGTGTCCAAAGACCTCGCCCATCCGGTTTCCAACAAGCGTGCCGCCGTGCTCACCGCCGCGCTCGGTTTGTTTTCCCGGTACGGCCTGCACGGGACCAGCGTCGACCAGGTCGCGGCGCGCGCCGGGGTCTCCAAGAGCAACCTGCTCTACTACTTCCCGAACAAGGAAGAGCTCTACGTCTGCGTGCTGCGCGACCTGCTCGAGGTCTGGCTGGCGCCGCTGCGCGAGTTCAGCGCGGAGCAGGACCCGGAGCAGGCGATCGCAGACTACATCCGCCGCAAGCTCGTGGTCTCGCGCGACAACCCGGAGGCGTCGCGACTCTTCTGCCTGGAGATGGTGCAGGGGGCTCCGCTGCTGCGTGACGAACTCGACCGCGAATTGCGCGACATCGTCGCGCGCAAATCCGCGGTCATTCGCGACTGGATCGCCGCCGGCCGCCTGGCGCCGGTCGACCCCGAGCACCTGATCTTCTCGATCTGGGCAACGACGCAGCACTACGCCGATTTCGCGGTCCAGGTGCAGGCGTTGACCGGGCGCACTTTGGCGGATCCGGTGTTCTTCGAGCACACGGTGAGCAGCCTGCAACGCATCTTGCTGCAGGGAGTCGCGCCGAGATCGCTCGGCGCGTGCGGTGGTTCAGTGGACTAGCAACCCGTTCACGGCAGCCACGTCCTGGGCATCCAGGCGTCCCGATGCCTGGCGCAGCCGCAGCCCGGCCATGATGAGGTCGTAGCGGGCCTTGGCGAGCTGAGCCTGGGTGGTGTAGAGCTGCGCCTGCGCGTTCAGGACGTCGATGTTGACCCGCACCCCGACCTTGAAGCCCAGCTGCGTGGCCTCGAGGGCGAGCTTGCTGGACGATTCGGCGGCCTCGAGCGCGTTCACCTGCGCGGCGCTGGAGCCGACGATGTAGTAGAGCTGGCGCGTCGTCTGCGCCACGCCGCGGCGTGCCGCCTCCAAATCGTCCTGGCCCTTGTCCTCGAGCACCAGTGTTTCCTTGATCCGGTTCTGAATCTGGAACCCCGCGAACAGCGGCACGTTGAGCGTCACCCCGATCTGGCTGGCCGTGCTCGGCGAGGTGTAGGCGTACGCCAGGCCCGGCACGACCAGGGCGGTGTTGGACTTGCCGCGCGCGTAGCTGCCGTTGAGCGACACCGTGGGAAGGCGGCTGGCGCGGGCCTTTTCGGTGTCGAGCCGAGCCACCTCGAGGGCGACGCGGGCCTTGCGGATCAGCGGGTGCTCGCTGTCGGCGCGCGCCACCCAGTCGTCGACGCTGCTCGGGGCGAGCGGCGGCAAGGCCAGCGGCACCGCCAGCTGCAGCGGCACGATGCCGGCGCGACCGACGATCTGGTCGAGCTGGATGCGCTTGGTGGTCAGGTCGTTTTCGGCCTGAATCTGGGTGAAGCGGGCAAGGTCGTAGCGCGCTTGCGCTTCGCGCGTGTCGGTGATGGTGGCGGTGCCGACCTCGAAATTGCGCTTGGCCGACGCCACCGATTCGGAAATCGCCGCCTGGCTGGCGCGGGCGGTCGCCAGGTTGTCCTGGGCCGCGAGCACGTCGAAATAGGCCTGCGCGACGCGCAGGATCAGGTCTTGTTCGGCCGCTTCGAGGTCGCTGCGAAAGGCCTCGACGAGGCGTTCGGATTGCTGGATGGTCGCGTCGTTGACCGGGTTGTAGAGCGGCTGGGTCGCGCTGACCGTGGCGGTGGCGCCGGTGGAGTTGGCGGATTCGGTCGGGCTGCCCGGGGCCGAACTGAGTTGCCGCCCGGCCGTGATGCCGAGCCCGACTTGCGGCAGCCGCAGCCCGCGCGCCTGGTCGTAGCGAAACTGCGCCGCGTCGAGGCTGGCCCGTGCCGCCAGGTAGGGGGCGTCGTAGGCATGGGCCGCCTGGTAGAGATCGGTCAGGCTCTGGGCCGCTGCGCCCGTGCTGGCGCAGATTCCGAGCGCCAGCGCGATGGCGCAGGGCAGGCTGGCGTGGCGGAAGCGAAAGGCGTTCGGCATGGAGTCAGGGCTTTCCGGCGGGCAGTGGATGGGGCAGCGTTTCAATAGCGGGGCACGGTCGGATCGACCTGCAGCGACCAGGCGTCGATCCCCCCGGCCAGGTTATAGGCCGCGGCGAACCCCTGGCGCTCCAGGAATGCGACGACCTGCGCACTGCGGGCCCCGTGATGACAAATACAGACGACAGGCCGCGCCGGATCGAGCGTGCCGAGCTGGCCGGGAACGCTGTTCATCGGGATGAACCGGGCCTCACAGCCGTCGATCCGGATGGCAGCCAGCGCCACTTCCCACGGCTCGCGCACGTCGAGCAGCAGGGCCGCGGGGGCCTCTGCGGCGCGAACCATGGCCAGCAACTCGGGCCCGGCCAGCTGCTTCATCAGAAATGGAACCGGGTCGGTTCCGGGAAATGCCGCAAGCGCTGAGCGGCGGTGTCGAACAGCACCCGGCGCTCGAGGCCGCGCTGTTCGGTGCGGGTGATGAGCAGCGCGCGCATGACCGGCTCGCCTCCGACGATCGCCGCCAGGCGCCCGCCGACCTTCAGCTGGGAAAGGATGGCCTCGGGCACTTCGGCCACCGAGCCGGAAAGCACGATCGCGTCGAACGGACCCTCGGCGGCCAGGCCTTGCGCCCCGTCGACGTTCAGGACGGTCGCGTTCATCACCCCGGCGCGTTTCAGGTTGGTGCTGGCGAAGGCCGCCAGGTCGGCGTCGATCTCGAGCGAGGTGACCTGCTGGGCCCGGTGCGCCAGCAGCGCGGCCATGTAGCCCGAGCCCGCGCCGATCTCGAGCACGCGCTCGTGCTTGCGGACCGCGAGCTCCTGCAACAGGCGCGCCTCGACCTTGGGCGCCAGCATGCATTGGCCGCCGGGCAGCGGGACCTCGGTGTCGACGAAGGCGAGCGCGCGATGGAGCGGCGGCACGAAGTCTTCACGCTTGACCACGGCCAGCAGGTCCAGCACGCCGAGATCGAGCACGTCCCACGGACGGATCTGTTGCTCGATCATGTTGAAGCGGGCTTGTTCGATGTTCATGAGGGTCGACGAATCAGGTTGGCGGGGATTCTATTTCGGCCGGCCGCACCAGGCCGTGGAGCACCATGTCCAGCAGGGCGTCGATGACCTGGCGCGGATCCAGGGCGAAGGCCACGGAGCAGGCGCCCAGCGAATGTTTGTTGAGCGCCATGAAGACCAGGGGGCCGGTCAGCGCGTGGGTGACATGAACCACGTCGACGGCCCGGAACTCGCCGCGGTCGATGCCGCGCTGGATGACCCGCGCGAGCATCTGGTGCGACGGCGTCACCACCTCGTCGGCGTAGAACTCGGCGATCTCCGGAAAGTTGCGCGCCTCCGAAATCATCAGCTTGATGATCTCCGAGGCCCGGGTTTCGCCGACGCGCTGCCACCACAGCCGCAGCATCGACTCCAGCAGCGCGGGGGTCGCACCCTCGAAGTCGTGCAGCAGCGCCACGCCTTCGGCCATTGGATTGATCACGTGATGGCGGATCACCTCCTTGAGCAACTCTTCCTTGCTGGGGTAGTAGAGGTAGAGCGTGCCCTTGGACACCCCGGCGCGCACCGCCACGTCCTCGGACCGGGTGGCCGCGAACCCGCGCTCGGCGAAAAGGTCCAGGGCCGAGTCGAGCAGTTCCTGCGCCCGCGCCTCCTTGCGCCGGCGTCGACTCGGCGGTGGCGACGTCGCCACGTCGGGGGACCGGGAGATGGCCACGTCCGAAGACGCGGCAAGGGGAACGGCGGCGCGCGTTTTCATACTGACTGAGTGGTCAGTAATGTAACGGCGCGCCCTTGGAGGGTCAAGAACGCTGGGTAAGATGGCGCCCTTTTTGGAGTCTGCCGTTGGATCCGACCGTCCTGCTCAAAGCCGCCGTGATGGGCCTCGTCGAAGGGGTGACCGAGTTCCTCCCGGTGTCCAGCACCGGCCACCTGATCCTGGCGGGATCCCTCCTGGGCATGACCGACGCCAAGTCCAAGGTCTTCGACATCGCGATCCAGACCGGCGCGATTCTCGCCGTCGTCATCGTCTACTGGAAACGACTGACCGTTGCGCTGCGCGATTTCGACAGCAGCGAACGGGCGCGCCGCTTCGTCGTCAACGTGGCGGTCGGCTTCTTGCCCGCGGCCGTGGTCGGGCTGGTGGTCTACAAGTCCATCAAGCGCTACCTCTTCAACGGCCCGGTCGTGGCGGCCGCGTTCATCGTGGGCGGCCTGCTGATCCTCTGGGTCGAACGCCGCGCGCACCCGCGGCCCCCGCGCGTCCTCGACGTGGACGACATGACCGCCCTCGACGCGTTCAAGGTCGGGGCGGTGCAATGCCTCGGGATGATTCCGGGAACCAGCCGGTCCGGCGCGACCATCATCGGCGGCATGCTGCTCGGGCTGTCGCGCAAGGCCGCCACCGACTTCAGCTTTTTCCTCGCCATCCCGACCCTTGTCGGGGCAGGCGTGTTCAGCCTCTGGAAGGAGCGGGCGCTGCTCGGCAGCGCCGACCTGCCGCTGTTCGGGGTCGGCTTGGGAGTGAGTTTCATCAGTGCCTGGGTGTGCGTGCGATGGCTGCTGCGCTACATCGCGACCCACACCTTCGTCGCCTTCGCCTGGTATCGGATCGCGTTCGGCCTGATGGTGTGGGTCACGGCGTCGACGGGGGGGGTGCACTGGGCGGACTGATTCCTCGCCAGGCCGCGCCGGACGTCCCCTCTGCCCCCCGCAATTCGAAGACGAGGTCCCACACCCCGTGCCCCAGTTTCAGCCCACGATGCTCGAACTTGGTGAGCGGCCGGTACGCTGGCCGCGCGGCGAAGCCGGTCGCGGTATTGCGAAATTCGACGGCGCCGTCGAGCACCTCCAGCATCTGCAGGGCGTACGGCTGCCAGTCGGTGGCGCAGTGCAGATAACCCCCCGGCGCAAGTCGGCTGGCGACCAATCGCACGAATTCACGTTGCACCAGGCGACGCTTGTTGTGTTTTTTCTTGTGCCACGGGTCGGGGAAGAAGACGTGCACGCCGGCCAGCGACGCCGGCGCGATCATGTGCTGCAAGACCTCGACGGCGTCGTGCTGGATCAGCCGCAGATTGCCGAGCCGGCGCTCGCCGATCTGCTTCAGCAGCGCACCGACGCCCGGCGCATGCACCTCGACGCCGATGAAGTCGACGCCGGGCAGCGCCGCGGCGATGGCAGCCGTTGCGTCGCCCATCCCGAAGCCGATCTCGAGCACCCGGGGGGCATCCCGGCCGAAGGCGGCCTCGAAGTCGGCCGGCGCGGCGCGGTACGGCAGCACATAGCGCGGCCCGAGCTCGGCCAAGGCCCGGACCTGCCCCGGGCCCATGCGCCCGGCGCGCAGCACGAAACTGCGGATGCCGCGATGCGGCTTGTCGGCGGACGTCGGAAGCGGGTCGTTCATGGCGCGGGTCGGGCGAATCGGGTCAGCGTGGATTGTGACGGCTGCCACATTGCGGGCGCCCGCGTGGGCGCGCCACACCCGGTTGAGCCACGCCGCCCCGCGAGGGGCTGTTAGGGTGGGGCCCGATGTCGTGCCCACCCGCTCCCCGACCATGCGCCTTCGATCCCTGTCCCTGACCTTTGCGCTCGCCACCCTGGCGCTCGCCAGCGCGGCTGCCGCGCCGCGTCATCCACCGGCTGCCGGAGCCCCGAACGCCTTGCCCGCCGCGGTGTCACACGCGATCGCCGCGTCGGGGCTGCCGGCGAAGAGCTTCGGTCTCTACGCCCAGGAGGTGGTCGGGGACCGCACCGTCTTCTCGCTCAACGCCGAGCAGCCCTACACGATGGCCTCGACCACCAAGATCGTCACCTCGCTGGCGGCACTCGATCTGCTCGGGCCCTACTACCGCTGGCACACCTCGGCCTACGTGCTCGGGACGCTGGCCGACGGCAAACTGGTCGGCGACCTGCTGATCGTCGGAGGCGGCAACGCTCAACTCACCTCGGTCGACCTGGCGCGCTGGTTCAAACGCATGCACGACCAGGGCCTGCGCGAGATCGACGGCGACATCGTGCTCGACCGCGACGCGTTCCGGCTGAGCCGGGCCGACCACGCCGGCACGCCCGCCCAGTCGCCCTACGAACCGCGCCACGTCTGGCCCGACGCGATGACGCTCGACGAGGGCGTGGTCGAAGTCCTGCTGCAACCCGGCCGTGGCCCCCGTCCCACGGCCCTGTTGCGGCCCGCGCTCAGCGAGGTCCGCATCGACAACCGGCTCTCGACCGGAGGCTGCGACGCGCAACCGAGCTGGCAGGCCGGACGCAACGGTTGGGCCACGGTGGCGCTGACGGGCAGCTGGGGCCCGGCGTGCGGGTCGCGTGCCATCAGCCTCGTGCCCCCGCCCGAGAGCGGCATCGCGGCGCGTGCCCTGCCGGCACTCTGGGCCCGGGCGGGCGGGGTGCTGCGGGGGCGGGTGGTCTCGAGCGACAGCGCCCCACCCCCCGAGGCCGACATCGGTGCGCCGTTCTCGTTCGACCGGTCCAAGCCGTTGACCGAACTCGTGCGGGACATCAACAAGGCCAGCGACAACGTCGGCGCCCGCCACCTGATGCTCTCGCTCTCGCCTGGCTTTCCGAATCGACCCGCCACGCTCGCCGGCGCCCGGCAGGCGGTCGACCAGTGGCTGCTGGCCCAGGGCCTGGCCGAAGGCGACATCGAAGTCGAGAATGGCTCCGGGCTCTCTCACAGCGAACGTGCCAAGCCCCGCGCCCTGGTGCAGCTCCTGCGCCGGGCCTGGCGTGCCGAGCAGGCCCAGGCGTTCTTCGATTCGCTGCCGATCGCCGGCGTCGACGGCACCATGAAAGGCCGACTCGTCGGCAGCCGGGCGGCCGGGCAGGCCTATCTGAAGACCGGCACCCTCAACGACACGCGGGCACTGGCCGGCTACGTGCACGGCCTGAGCGGCAAGATGTACGCGGTGGCCCTGATGGTCAACGGCAGCGACCCCGCCGCCGGCCGGCCCGCCCTCGATGCGATGGTGGCCTGGCTGGCAAAAAATGGCTGACGCGCGCACCCCATGACCCGGCTGCTGATCCTGAGCGTCAGTGCCGGCCACGGCCACGTCCGTGCCGCCCAGGCGCTGGAAGCCACGGCGCGGGCCCTCGACGACCCGCCCGAGGTCCTGCACCTGGACGCCATGCAGCACGTGGCGAGCGGCTTTCGCAAGGTCTACTCCGACCTCTACATCCACCTGATCGACCGCCACCCCGGGCTCTGGTCGTACGTCCACCAAAAGACCGACACGACCCCACACGCCGCGACCAGCCAGCGCCTGCGGCGCGCGGTCGAGCGGCTCAGCAGCGGCAAGCTTCTGAGCGCGATCCGCGCGGCCCGGCCGGATGCCGTCGTCTGCACCCATTTCCTGCCGGCCGAACTGCTCATGCGCGAAGCCCGGCGTGAGCGCCTGGCCTGCCCGGTGTGGCTGCAGGTCACCGACTACGACCTGCACAACATGTGGCTGGTGCCCGGGATGGCAGGATATTTCGCCGCCACCGCCGAGGTGGCGCACCGAATGCGCGCGCGAGGCCTGCCGGCGGCGGCGGTTCACGTCACGGGAATACCGGTCGCGCCGGCTTTCGCCCATCCGCAGGCACCCGAACTCGACCGAACCGGCTGCCGCGCCCGCCTCGGCCTCGCCGCCGATCGGCCGGTGGTGCTGATGGTCTCCGGCGGACACGGCGTGGGCGACCTCGCGGCGATGGCCAGCGC
>JALYHO010000038.1 GCA_030776545.1 Pseudomonadota bacterium
GCTCAAGACCAGCCCCTCGCTCGCGCCGACGCCGCCCGGCGCGAAGGAAAAACCGTGACGCCTGTCGCGGCACCCGCCGCCGTCGACCCGCGGGGCCATCGCTTGCAGGCCCACGGCCTGCGCAAGACCTTCGGCGCACGCACCGTCGTCAAGGACGTGCACCTGGCGGTTCACAGCGGCGAAGTCGTCGGGCTGCTGGGTCCCAATGGCGCCGGCAAGACGACCAGCTTCTACATGATCGTGGGCCTGGTTCGAGCCGATGCCGGCGAGATCACGATCGAGGGGCGGCGCGTCGAGCGGCTGCCGATCCACCAGCGCTCGCGCCTGGGCTTGTCCTACCTGCCGCAAGAAGCGTCGATCTTTCGCAAGCTGACGGTCGAGGAAAACATCCGCGCCGTGCTCGAACTGCAGATCGACGCCGCGGGCCGCTCCCTCAAGCCGGCCGCGATCGAGACCCTGCTCGATGGCCTGCTGGTGGACTTGTCGATCGAACGCCTGCGCGCGTCGCCGGCACCGGCCTTGTCCGGAGGCGAGCGCCGCCGAGTCGAGATCGCCCGAGCGCTCGCGACCCAGCCGCGCTTCATCTTGCTCGACGAACCCTTCGCCGGGGTCGACCCGATCGCCGTGATCGAGATCCAGCGCATCATCAGTTTCCTGAAAAATCGCGGCATCGGGGTGCTCATCACCGACCACAACGTGCGCGAGACGCTCGGCATTTGCGACCGCGCCTACATCATCAGCGAAGGGCGGGTCCTGGCCGAGGGCACGCCGACCGAGATCGTCGACAACGCCGACGTCCGCAAGGTCTATCTCGGCGAACACTTCCGGATGTAGGGCCGCATGACCCCGCTGACCCCCTTCGCGATCGGGCCGGGAGCGCGCGCATGAAGCCCACGCTCCAGTTCCGGCTCTCGCAGCATCTGGCATTGACGCCGCAGCTGCAGCAGTCGATTCGACTCCTGCAGCTGTCGACGCTCGAACTTCATCAGGAAGTCGAGCAGATGCTCGAGCAGAACCCCTTCCTGGAAACCGAAGACGACGGCGGCCCGGCCTTCGAGCCGCTCGCCGAACGCACCTCGCCGGCCGAGCGCGCCGCCGAGCGCGAGACCGAACGAGCCGGGGAGCCCGGCACCGACGGCGTCGGCGGCGACGAGGCCGCCGCACCCCTGGACACGGCCGAGTTCGGCGGCACCGAGCGCGAGGACTGGGAGAACGGCACCGAGCGCGAGGACTTCGACAGCATTCGCGAGACCCCTGGCAAGAGCAGCGCCAGCGGCGACGGCGACGACTTCGACGGTGCCGAGCGCGACACGGCGGTCATCAGCCTGCAGGATCATTTGCGCCAGCAACTCTCGGGAATGCGCCTCGCGCCCGCCGATGCAGCGGCGGTCCTGATCCTCATCGACTCGCTCACCGACGACGGCTATCTGGCCGATGCGCTGGAAGAGATCGCCGCCGGTCTCGAAGGTCAGGTCGACCACGACGCCGCCGAGCCCGACGAACTGCTCGAGCGGCTGCGCTGCGGCCTGCGCTACCTGCAGAGCATGGAGCCGACCGGCGTGGGCGCGCGTGACCTGGCCGAGTGCCTGACCCTGCAGTTGCGGACGCGGCCGCGCAGCGAGGCCCAGATGATCGCCATCATCGTGTGCAAGCAACATCTCGAGCTTCTCGCCCGGCGCGACCTGAAGAAATTGATGGCCGTGACCGGGGCCGACGAAGACCTGCTGCGCGAGGCGCAGGCCTTGATCGTCGCCCTCGAACCCAAGCCGGGCCGGCAGTTCGCGCCCGCCGAAGCCAACATCATCATTCCCGACGTCATCGTCCACAAGGCGGGCCGCAACTGGAAGGTGACGCTCAACCCGGACGTCATGCCCAAGCTGCGCATCAACGACCTCTACGCCAATGCCATCCGACAGCAGCGCGGCCCCGGTTCCCGCAGCGCGCCCGACGCCCTCAACGGCGCCGGCGCGGGACTCAACTCGCGCTTGCAGGAAGCGCGCTGGTTCATGAAGAACATCATGCAACGCTTCGACACCATCCAGCGGGTGTCGCAAGCGATCGTCGAGCGGCAGAAGAATTTCTTCACCCATGGCGCCATTGCCATGAAGCCACTGGTCTTGCGCGAGATCGCCGACGAGCTCGGGCTGCACGAATCGACCATCTCGCGCGTGACGACCGCCAAATACATGAACACGCCGTTCGGCACCTTCGAGTTGAAATACTTCTTCGGCTCGTCGCTCAACACCGAAGCCGGCGGGAACGCGTCGAGCACGGCCGTGCGGGCGCTCATCAAGCAAATCGTCGCGGCGGAGGACCCGGACAAGCCGCTGTCGGACAGCCAGATCTCGCAGATGCTCGACGAGCAGGGCATCCAGGTGGCGCGCCGTACCGTGGCCAAGTACCGCGACGCGCTGAAAATCGCGCCGACCCAGTTGCGCAAGGCGATGTAGGCATGGCCCTGCCACTTTTCTTGCCCTGCGCCGCCGGCGTCGAGGGCTTGCTCGCCGAGGAAATCGCGCAGGTCCTCCCGATGTCCCGGGTGCACCCGATCCGGGGCGGCGTCGCGCTCGAGGGCGAGCCGCTGGAGGTCATGACGCTCAATCTGGAAAGCCGGCTCGCCCAGCGGGTGCTGATCGAAGTTGCGCACGGCTCCTACCGGACCGAGGAGGACGTGTACGCGCTGGCCCGGGCCGTGGATTGGGCGCAGTGGATCACGCCCCGGCAAACGTTGCGCGTCGACACCACCGCGCACCGCAGTCCGCTCAAGAGCCTGGCGTTCGCCACCCTGCGCGTGAAAGACGCGGTGTGCGACCAATTGCGCGAGAGCTGCGGCGACCGCCCGAGTGTCGACACCCGTGACCCGGACCTGGGCGTGGTGCTGCATCTGGGCGAGCAGGAGGCGACCGTCTACGTCGACAGCTCGGGCGACTCGCTCTTCAAGCGCGGCTGGCGAGCCGACAAAGGCGACGCCCCACTCAAGGAAACCCTCGCCGCCGCCATGCTCGCGGCTGCGGGCTGGCGCGGCCAACCGCAGGCGGGCGGGGCCCTGCACGACCCCTGCTGCGGCTCGGGAACGATCGCGATCGAAGCCGCGCAGATCGCCTGCGGCATCGCACCCGGGCTCAAGCGCCGCTTCGCCTTCGAGCGGCTGCTGCCGTTCGCGGGCGCGGCGCAGCGTGCGGATCTGCAGCGCTTGCGCAGTCATGCCCAGGCTCGCATCCATCCGAGTTCGGTGCCGATCGTGGCCAGCGACGTGTCGTTTCGCATGGTCGATTTCGCCCGCCGCAACGCCGCTCGCGCCGGCGTCGCCGAAGCGATCGATTTCCATGGGGGCGACGCGCTGGAGCGGCCGGCGCCGGATCTGCCCGACGGCATGCCCGGGACGTTGATGGTGAATCCCCCGTACGGAGAACGGATCGAGGTCGCGGGCAAGGCCGGGCGCGGCGCCGGCGCGCCGGGCGGGTCGGACAACCGGAGCGCGGCGAACGATTTCTTTCCCCGCCTGGCGGCGCATTGGAAGCGCGCCTATACCGGCCCGGGCGCGGCTTGGACGGCGTATGTGCTGAGTCCGGACATGAAGCTGCCAAGCGCCATGCGGCTGAAGGAATCGAGGCGCGTGCCGTTGTGGAACGGGCCGATCGAATGCCGCTTGTTCAGATTCGATTTGGTCGCGGGGTCGGCGCGAGCCTTGAAGGAGGTCTGAGCGGGGGCGCCCGGGGACAACGCCCGCGTGCCCAGTCACCGGCCCCTGGGCAAGCTCAGACCGTACGCGTCATGGCGCCGGCGATCGCTTCTCCCAGGGCGTCCTGGTCGAACGGTTTGTTCAAGCCGCGCGCGGTTCCGATGCTGGTCGAGCCGATCTGCGCGAAGCCGCTGGCGACGATGACGGCGAGTGCGGGTCGCTCGGCGGCGAGGACTTCGACCAACTCGGAGCCCCGCATGCCGGGCATGACTTCGTCCGTGACGACGACCTCGATGTCGGGTCGGGCGCGGACCAACGAAAGCGCCTCCAGTGCCGAACTTGCGCCGATCGCCTGGTGGCCGATCTCTTCGAGCATCGCGACGGTGCCTTCGAGCACGAGGTTGTCGTCGTCGACGGCGAGCACCACCAGCGAGCGGCAGGCCCCCGCGGGACGGCTCTTGCGGCGGCGCTGGTCGACGCGTCCCCGGACCTCGCCGCTGGCGACCGGAAGCCAGATCTCGGCGGTCGTGCCGACCCCCAGGACGCTGCGCAGCACGAGCTCGCCGCCCGATTGAGCGGCCACGCCATGGACCATCGCGAGTCCCAGGCCGGTCCCCTTGCCGGCGCCCTTGGTGGTGAAGAAGGGCTCGACGGCCCGGTTCCGGGTCGATTCGTCCATGCCCTGGCCGTTGTCGCTGACGGCGATGCAGACGAATCGGCCCGGCCTTTGCACGCCCTCCGCGCTACGCCCTTCGATGACGACGCGACCCCCGGCGGGCATGGCGTCGCGGGCGTTCACCGCCAAATTGAGAATGGCGAGCTCCAGCTGGTTCGGGTCGATCAGGACCGGTGGAAGTTCGGTTTCGAACTTGCATACAAAATCGATGGCGGGACCGAGCGAACGCTCCAGCAGGTCGGCCATCCCCTGCAGCAAGGCCGGCACATCGACCGGAACCGGCGCCAGTTCCTGGCGCCGGGCGAACGCCAGCATGCGCTGGGTCAGCGCCGCACCGCGCTGGGTGCCCTGCAGCGCGTTGTCGATCAGCCTGCGCAGCGCGGGATCGTCGGGGATGCGCTTTTGCAGCAAGGCCAGGCTGCTCGAAATCGCCATCAGCAGGTTGTTGAAATCGTGCGCGATGCCGCCCGTCAACTGCCC
>JALYHO010000039.1 GCA_030776545.1 Pseudomonadota bacterium
CCGCCGCACAACTCGACTTCGAACGCCGCGCGCGCGGCGGCGTGCCGGACGTGATCGCCGAGGTGACCCTGCAGGGCGCCCCGCTCGGCATCGGGCAATTGCTCAAGCAAGCCGGGCTCGCCGCGTCGAGCGGGGAAGCCTTGCGCCTGGTCGACGGCGCGGGGGTTCGGCTCGACGGCAGCGTGGTCTCCGACCGGGGGCTCAAGGTCGCCGCCGGGACCTATGTGCTTCAGGTGGGCAAGCGCAAATTCGCGCGCGTTCGGCTGACCTGACGTGCAGATCAAGTCTTTCTTGCAGCTCTCGATCGCGGTGGCGGTCGTGACCATCGCCATGAAAACCGCCGCGTGGTGGTTGACCGGGTCCGTCGGGTTGCTGTCGGATGCCATGGAGTCGCTGGTCAACCTGGCGTCGGCGATGTTCGCGCTGGCCATGGTGACGATCGCGGCGCGGCCGGCCGACGCCGACCACCCGTTCGGTCACACCAAAGCTGAGTATTTTTCGAGTGGTTTCGAAGGCTTGCTGATTGCGGGTGCGGCCGCCGCGATCATGTGGGCTGCGGCCCACCGTTTCATGAACCCGCAGCCGGTCGAATCGATCGGACTCGGCGTGTTGCTCGCAGCCGGCAGTTCGCTGCTCAACGGCCTGCTCGCGCACCGCATGATGGCGGCCTCCAAGGTGGAACGTTCGATCGCCCTCGAGGCCGACGCGCGCCACCTCTATGCGGACGTCTGGACCTCGGCGGCGGTGATCGCGGGCCTGGGCCTGGTGGCCCTCACGCGCTGGACCTGGCTCGATCCGCTGATCGCCATCGGCGTGGCGCTCAACATCCTGCGCGAAGGCGCGCACCTGGCCTGGCGCTCGGTCGAGGGCTTGATGGACAAGGCGGTCGAACCGGAGGTGCGGGCCCAGATCGACCGCACGCTGCTCGCCTTCCGCGGCCAGCCGATTCGTTTCGACCACCTGGTCACGCGGCGCGCTGCCAGACGCCGGTTCGTCGACCTGCACATGCACTTGCCGGCGAGCTGGTCGCTGGGTCGGGCCACCGCCTTGCGCGGCGAAGTCGAGCGCGCGCTGACCGCGGAGGTGCCGGGGCTGCGCGTGTCGATCCAACTGCTGTCCGCAGACGTCGAAGCGCAGTTCGACGCCATCGGCGACGTTCCGACCGAGGAATTTCCCTGACGGACCGGGGCGACGTCCAGGGGCGGATTCGGCGCGCGTGCTCAGTCGTCCTCGTCACGAGCGACGCGGCGCTTCGTGTCGTCGACAAATTTGCGTTGCTGCGCGGGGGTGTCCACGGGGTAGCGATCGAAGCCCGAGCCGCTGCTTTTCTTCAGATCTGCGAACACGGCGCCGTCTTGGTCATGGAAGTGGACGAAGGCGTTCGACTTCAAGTAGAAGATCCCGGGTTTTTGCTCGCGCAGCGCCTTGATTTCGCGCAGTTGTCGCAGCAAGGGCAGCAAGCGGGTCAGGGTGGCATCGTCGGCATGGGCCATGGGGAGTGTCCTCAGAGGTCAGTCGGCTTTGCAAGGAGCTTCTTGGCGCTGGAAACATAAAAATAGCTGGCGAACCGCAAAGCGGAGGCGCTCGCCGTCACCCATTGCGCACCCCCGAGGCCACATGACCCGCCGGCACGTGGGCTGCGGCTGAGTCGACGTGGCCAGTCTGGTCATCGAAGAAGAAATCGGGTTCGAACTCCCGCAGGAATTCGCCTTTGGGAAGGCCGCCCAGAAACATCGCCTCATCGACTTCGATATTCCATGCCATCAGGGTGCGAATCGCTCGCTCATGCGCCGGGGCGCTGCGTGCGGTGACCAGCGCGGTGCGGATGCGCATGCCGGCGTTCGGGTCGCGCTGCAGGTGTTGCAGGGCCAGCAGCAGCGGCTTGAAGGGGCCGGCGGGCAGGGGCCTGGCCGAGTGCTCCTGCTCATGGGCGTGGAACGCGTCCAGGCCGCCGCGGTGAAAGACCAGCTCGGCCTCGTCGGAAAACAGCACCGCGTCGCCGTCGAAGGCGATCCGGACTTCGTCGGGGTGCGCGATCGACGCCCGCGCGGAGTGGGGATAGACCCGCGCGGCGGGGACGCCGGCCGCGAGTGCCGAGCGGACGTCCGGCTCGTTGGTCGAGAGGAACAGGTTGGCATTGAGCGGGCGCAGGTAGCGCCAGGGCGGTTTGCCGCGGGTGAAGACGCCGCGCTGTATCGGCAGGCCATAGTGTTGCGCCGACCGGAAGACCCGCATGCCCGAGACCGGGTCGTTGCGCGAGAGGATCACCACTTCGACCCGTGGCGCGCTCAGGTTGAAAGCGAGGAGCTTGTTGACCAGGGAGAACGCGACGCCGGGTTTTGCGGCTTGCTCGAGTCGGTCGAGCTGGAGCTGCATGTAGGCCCGGTCGTCGTGGGCCTCGAAGTGCTGGTTCTCTTCCTCGAAATCGAAAAGCGCCCGCGACGAAATCGCAACCACGAGCTGGCCGTCGAGCGTGTTGGGCATGCACCGATGATACGGGGCGGCCCGTGCGCCCCGCGCCGCTTACTGCATGAAGCCGATCGCGCTGCGGCGCCCGCGCGCACCGGGCAGGTCCCGCACCTCGATGCGTTCGCGCCGATCGAGCTTGGCGTTGCCGAACGCGGTCATCCAGGCGCGGCGCATTTCCCGCGGTGCCATCTCGCTCATTGCTTCCAGCACGTTGCTCGCGGGCTCGGCGTCGAAGCGTTCGCCCCAGCCGTGTTCGCCGCGAATCGCGGCGTACAGGCGTTGCGCGATGCGGCGCGCGGCCTCGCGGTCGGGCGCCTGCACTTCGTAGACGTTCATGCGGTTCATGATGGGCTCCGGGATGGCCCGACTGTCGTTCGCCGTCGCGACCCAGATGACCTGGCTGGCGTCGATCGGGACTTCGGCGAACTCGTCCGTGAAGCTGCCCGCGGTGTCGTGTTCGAGCAACCCGTACAAGGCCCCGAGGGGGTCGTAGGCGTGCTCGCCGCCGGCCTTGTCGATTTCGTCGACCACCATCACCGGATTGGCATACTGGCCGTCGACCAGGGTCTCGAATACCTTGCCCGGACGCGCGCCCTTCCACTGGCTGGACGCGCCCGACAGGACCCAACCCGCGGTCATCGAACTCATCGACAGGAAGCCCATGCCGGTTCCGAGCAAGTGGGACAAGGCCCGGGCGAAATGGGTCTTCCCGACCCCCGGGGGGCCGAGCAGCAGGAGCGGTGTGATCTCGAGCGCGTCACGGCTGTCCTCGCACAGCGCGAGCTGGCGGCGAATGTCGTCGAGCACCTCGGTGAAATTGGGCAGCTCGTCGTAGAGGTGGTCCATCACCGGCAGGCCGGAGGGCTTGACCTGGAACCGTTCCGGGCCTTTTTCCAGCATGCGCTCGTACGTGGAACGCAGGGTCTCGTGTTCCTTTTGCGGCAATTTGTCGAGTTTGCGACCGACTTCGTCGACCTGGTAGAGGCTGCGCATGCGCGCGATCGGCATGCGGCCTATGGGAACCGTGACCAGGTCGTTGGAAGCGGGCATCGAGCATCCTCCTTCACTGCGCTGCAATCATTCAATCACAGTTTGCCTTCGCAGTGGCTGCGGAACAACGGGGCAAACCGCACACAGTTCCAGCAGTTTGCATGCCAGCGCGCCTGCGCGTGCCGTGCCGATCACTTGACCCAGGTGTTGAGTTGGATGATGGGCAGCAGCACCGCCAGCACGATCAACATCACCACGCCGCCCATCGCGACGATGAGCAGCGGCTCGAGGATGGTCGCCATCTGCATGGCCCGGCGCTGCACTTCGGTGCCGAGTTGGCGCGCGGCGCGTTCCAGCATGAGGGGCAGCTGACCGGTCTGTTCGCCGAGCCGGGAGAACATCCCCAGGAGCCCCGGAAAGCGCTTCTTGCCGGCCAGCGCCGAGGCCAGCGGGGCGCCCTCGCGCACCTGGACCAGCGCGTCCATCGCATCGGCTCGCATCGCGCGGTTCGACAAGGTTTCGCTGGCCGCCTGCAGGGCCTTGAGGATGGGAACCCCTGCGCCGGCGAGCATGGCCAGGGTACCGGCGAAACGGGCGGCGTTGTAGCCCCGCGCCAGCTTGCCGATCAAGGGCAGTTCGAGCCAGCCGGCGTCGAAGCTCTGCCTGAACGCCTCGTTGCGCAGCATCAGCATGAGCAGGCCGACGCTGGCGGCGATCACCAGCAGCAAGGCCCAGCCCCAGGACCGCAGGAAGGCACTGATCGCCAGCATCGCGACCGTCAGGCCGGGCAGCGCGCGCTTGGAACTGGTGAACACCGAGGCGACCTGGGGCACGACGTAGGTGACCAGGAAAATCACGATCACCACGGCGATGAGCGAGACGATGGCGGGATAGAGCGTCGCGCCGATCAGTTTGGAGCGCAGTTCCTGGCGTTCTTCGAGGTCGTCGGCCAGGCGTTCGAGCACGCCGCCGAGCGCGCCGCTCTGCTCGCCGGCAGCGACGACGCCGCGGTAGACCTCGTCGAATTCGCGCGGCGCGCTGCCGAGCGCCCGGGCGAACGGGGAACCACCGTTGACTTCGCTCTTGAGGTGGGCGATCAATTCGCGCTGGCGGGGGTCCTCGGCCTCCTCGCTCAGCGCCGTCAGGGCGCGCTCCAAGGGCAAGCCGGCACCGACGAGGCCGGCGAGCTGGCGGGTCCAGACGGTCAGGCTGGTGGTGTTGAACACCCGCCGGGTGAAACGCAGCCCCTCGCTGCGGGTGCCGGCCGAGGCCACCAGGGACACCGCCAGGGGAACGAGCGCCTGGGCCCGCAGCTGGCCGCGGGCGGCCTTGGCGTTTTCGGCGTCGAGCAGGCCGGTGGTGGATCTCCCGGCAGCGTCGAGGGCTTCGAACTTGTAGGCGGGCATGGGGGCGTGGCGTTATTCGCGCGTGACGCGCATGACCTCTTCGGCCGAGGTGATGCCTTCGGCAACCAGGCGCTCGCCGTCCTCGCGCATCGACCGCAGGCCGGCGGCCTCGGCGGCGACGAACACCTGCGATTCGGCGGCACGGCCGTGGATCAGCGCCCGGATCGAGTCGTCGACCGCCATCAGTTCGTAGACCCCGGTCCGGCCCTTGTAGCCGGTGCTGCCGCACTCGGGGCAGCCGACCGGGTGGTAGCGGCCGCGCGCGTCGATTTTCTTGCAGGCCGGGCAGAGCTTGCGCACCAGGCGCTGGGCCAGCACCCCGATGAGGCTCGAGCTGAGGAGGAAGGGCTCGACGCCCATGTCGATCATCCGGGTCACCGTGCTGGGGGCGTCGTTGGTGTGCACCGTGGCCAGCACGAGGTGCCCGGTCAGGGACGCCTGGATCGCGATCTGCGCGGTCTCGTAGTCGCGGATCTCGCCGATCATGATGACGTCCGGGTCCTGCCGAAGGATGGCGCGCAGGGCCTTCGCGAAGGTCAGGTCGATGCGCGGGTTGACCTGGGTCTGGCCGATCCCCGCGAGCTCGTATTCGACCGGGTCTTCCACGGTCAGCACGTTGGTGCTGGCGGTGTCGATGCGGCCGAGCGAGGCGTAGAGGGTGGTGGTCTTGCCCGAGCCGGTGGGGCCCGTGACCAGGACGATGCCGTGCGGCTGCTGCACGAGTTTGTCGAACTTGGTCAGCACGTCGCCGCTCATGCCGAGCGCTTCGAGCGTGAATTTGGATTCGCCCTTGTCGAGCAGCCGCAGGACGGCGCGCTCGCCGTGCGCCGAGGGCAAGGTCGAGACCCGCACGTCGACGGCGCGCCCGCCGATGCGAAGCGAGATGCGACCGTCCTGCGGCAGCCGGCGTTCGGCGATGTCGAGCTCGGCCATGATCTTCAGGCGCGAGATCAGCGCCGCGTGCAGCGCCTTGTTGGGTTGCACCACCTCGCGCAAGGTGCCGTCGACCCGGAACCGGACCGAGCTGCTGCGCTCGTAGGGCTCGATGTGGATGTCCGATGCGCCGTCCTTGGCGGCCTGGGTCAGCAGCGCATTGAGCATGCGGATGATGGGGGCGTCGTTGGAGGCTTCCAACAGGTCTTCGATGGCCGGCAGCTCCTGCATCATGCGGCTCAGGTCGACCGCACTCTCGACCTCGCCGATCACCGTCGCCGCGCTCGACTCGCTGCCGGCGTAGGCGACCGCGATGCGGTTGGCGAGCGACCCGGCGGCTTCACGTTCCAGGGCGTCGATGTCGTAGAGGCGCAGCACTTCGCCGAGCGCCTGCAGGCCGACCGACTCGGGCGCCCACAGCACCAGCCGCGCGCCGTCGTCTTCGAGCAGCACCGTGTGGGCCTTGGCGTAGGCGTAGGGGAGGGGATGGCGTGCGCCCATTTGGCAATTTCCTGGTCGAATTCGGCTGGCGGCGTGCTGCTGGGACCGGTCGGTCAGTTCGACTTCGGTTCCGGTGCGGGACCGGACGCAGGCATCGACGGCGCCACCGGTGGCGGGGTCGTGTCGGTCAGCGGGCGCGGTACGCCGTTCGGGCCGGTCTGCCCCGGCAGGATCTGCGGCAGTATCGGCGACTCGTTGATTTCGAGTATGCGGCTCTGCGGCGGCTGCTCGTTGATTTGCAGGCCACGGATGTAGTCGTAGCGATCGAGCGAGATCTTGTTGCTGCTGGCTTGATCGCGCATGACGACGGGGCGAAGGAAAACCATCAGGTTGGATCGCTTGCGGGTGCGTGCTTCGCTGCGGAACAACGCGCCGAGAATCGGAATGTCGCCGAGCAGGGGGACCTTGTCGCGCGCGGTCGTGTAGTTGTCTTCGATCAGGCCACCGAGCACGATGATCTGGCCGTCGTCGACCACGACCGTCGACTCGATCGACCGCTTGTTCGTCGTGGGCCCGGCGTTGGCGGTGCCGACCGCGGTCGCGGCCACCGACGACGACTCCTGATAGATCGTCATCCGGATCGTGCCGTTTTCGCCGATCTGCGGCTTGATCTTCAGGGTCGTTCCGACGTCCTTGCGCTCGATCGTCTGAAACGGACTGGTCGTCGCGGTCCCGGTATTCGTGAAGGAGCCGGTCACGAAGGGCACGTTCTGACCTACCACGATGCGCGCCTCTTCGTTGTCGAGGGTGACCAGGTTGGGCGTGGACAGGATGTTCGTGCCGCTTTGCGAACTCAGCGCGTTGGCGATCGCGGCAAGGCCGAAGCTGTTGCCGAAGTTTCTGATCAGTCCGATATTGCCGCCCGATCCGAGGCTCGCCAGCGCCCCGAGGGGGGTGGTCGCCCCCTGGTTGGTCAGGATGCTGTTGGTACCGACCGTGCCGTCGGTGGTTGAAAAGTTGGTGCCGGCCCCGGGGATGATCTTCGAGCCGAGGTGACCCAGGAATTGCCACTGTATGCCGAAGTTGGAACTTTGCTGCGGATCGACCTCGACGATCAGCGACTCGATATAGACCTGGGCGCGCCGCGAGTCGAGCTGGTCGATGACTGCACGCAGCTGCCGGTACAGCGGCTCCGGCGC
This sequence comes from Pseudomonadota bacterium, assembly GCA_030776545.1. GTDB lineage: Bacteria > Pseudomonadota > Gammaproteobacteria > Burkholderiales > Burkholderiaceae_C > LMDS01. The sequence continues at coordinate 7,439 of JALYHO010000039.1, forward strand.
GGTGATGATCAAGGAGTTGGTGCCAGGGTCGGCCTGCACGAAACCGCCCGTCGAGGGGCCGGCCGATGCTGTCAGCGGTGTGGAGGTCTGGGTCGAGCCACCGCTGGCCGAAGACGTGTTGGTATTGTTGTTCAGGCTGCCGGGGGTCTGCGACGTGGGCGAGCCGGGGGAGGTGCCGTTGCTGCTCCCGCCCCCCGACCCGCTGCCGCCATACGCCGCCCGGAGCACGGTCGCCAGCTTGACCGCATCGGCATTTTTCAGATAGACGACCCAAACGTTTCCGGAGGCCCCGGCGACTTGCACCGGCGTGTCGAGCTTGTCGATCAGCGCCCGGATCGAGGCCATCCGAGCCGGGTTCGGGGCGCGCACGAGGAGCGAGTTGCTGCGCGAGTCGATCTGGATCGAGGCCGAGTTCAGGCCCCCGCCCACCCCGCCGCCCGGCTGAGCGCCGGTCACGGGGGCGCTGCCGGTGCTGTCGGTCATGCGTTGGACGAGCTGGGCGATGTCGGCGGCGACCGCGTACTTGAGCGGGATGACCTCGACGTCCCCGGCGGCGGGGGTATCCATCGCGGCGATGATCTTGCCGATGCGTTGCAGGTTGTCGGCGTAGTCGGTGATGACGAGGGTGTTGTTGCCCGGGTTCGCGTTGATGGTGTTGTTCGGGCTGATCAGGGGGCGCAGCACGCCGACCAGGTTGTTGGCGTTCTCGTGGGTGAGACGAAACACCTGCGTGATGACCTGGTCGCCGCCGCGCAGGGTGCGGCCGCCGACCGTGACGGTGCCGGTTTGCAGCTTGGCGTCGGCCTCGGGGACGATCTTGTAGAGACCGCCGACCTCGACCACCGTGAACCCCAGGCCACGCAACGCCGCCAGGAAGTTGAGATAGGCCTCGCGCGGCGACAGCGGGGTGTCGCTGTACAGGGTCATGGTGCCCTTGACGCGCGGGTCGACGACGAACTGCTGACGCAGGATCGCCCCCATGGCGCGCGCCACGCCGTCGATGTCGGCATTGACGAAGTTGAGCGTGACGGCGTCCCCGCGAGCGGTGTTGCGGGCCTTGCCGGTCTGGGCGTAGGCCAGCGGAGCGGGCGCGATTCCTCCGAAAAGCAGCGTGGCGGCCAGCGCCGCTGGAAGGAAACGACCGCGCGGGCGGTCCGAGGTTGCGCTTGGCTTCATGCTCATCCGATCGAAATGACGGAGCGGGCGCCATCGCGCCGTCCGATGATGTTCAGCAGGTTCGACAGGGCCGTCTCGGCGTCGGGCGCGGCGCGCGCCTCGCCGCGCAGCCGCAGCCCCGTCGGACCCCAGGTGCCGTTGCCGCTCAATTGCAACGCCCCGTTCTGGGTGCTCAGGTCGAGGACCGAAATGCCGGGGTTGGCGGCGTCGCCGGTCATGCTCAGACGGTAGCTGCCGAGCGCTTCGAGGGTCGACAGGCGCGACGACACGTCCACGAGCTCGACGTCTGCCCGGCCTTCCACGATGACGCGGCCCTGGACCGATTCGACCCGCAGGTTGGGCGACGCCAGGCGCAGGGTACCGCCCAGCTGCATCGTGTTCCAGGGTGTGCCGAGACCGCTTAGCAACGCCGCAGGCCATTGGCCGACCCAGCCGGAGGGCGGAATCAGCGTGTAGGTGACGCGGCCGAAACCGGGTTGGACGCGCAGCGCGACGGTGCCGTTCAGGCAGCAGGCCTGGCGCAATTGCAGCTCGAGCCCGAGGCCGCGCGTGCGCAGCGTCCAATCGAGGCGGCCCGGGAGCGAGGCGGCGT
>JALYHO010000040.1 GCA_030776545.1 Pseudomonadota bacterium
GGTGCCCCCAGGCCCTTGCTGAAGGCGACGGCGACCAGGTCGAACGGCGCGGCGAGTTCGGCCAACCCGACACCGCTGGCCGCACTCGCGTTCCAAAGCCGCGCGCCGTCGAGGAAAGTGGCCAGACCCAGCTCGCGTGCCAGCGCGCAGACGGCGAGCACCTCGGACTGCGGCACCACCACCCCGCCGGCGCGGTTGTGGGTGTTTTCGATCTCGACCAGCGTGGTGGTCGGGAAGATGGGGAAATTGCGCGGCTTGACCGCCGCGCGCAACTCGTCGGCGGTATAGCGACCCCGCTGGCCGATCTCGTGGATCTGGACGCCGGCATTCGCGGCCGCGCCTCCGAGTTCATGCCAGGCGGCGTGCGATTCGCGGCAAGCGATCACCTCGTCGCCCGGACGGGTCAGGGTGCGCAGCGCCACCTGGTTGGCCATGGTTCCGGTGGGCAACCACAACCCGGCCTCCTTGCCGAGCATGTCCGCGCAGCGCGCCTGCAGTCGATTGGTGCTGGGGTCTTCCCCGTATTGGTCGTCGCCGACGGGCGCCGCGGCCATCGCGGCGCGCATCGCCTCGGTCGGTCGGGTCACGGTGTCGGAGCGCAGGTCGATGCGGTCGGTCATGGGAGCTTCCTGATGGGTGACCCGGCGCGCAGGGCCGGGCTGCGAAGAATATCCCCGAAACGGACGCCTCGACCTGGCGCCATCACGGCGCCCCCGTGCCGTCCCCCCGCCTCAGGCGTGGGCGCGTCGCTTCGCGTCCATCGGCAGTGCGCCCTCGGCCGGCGCCGGGGGCCCACTGCGCTGCGCGAGCGTCACCCGACCCTCGTGCCAGGCACGGTCGAAGTCGGCCTCGATGTCGCGCAGCGCCTCCGCGGTGGAGGCGGTCGACGAGACAATGCCCACCGCCCGGTTGCGACCCTGGTTCTTGGCGGTGTAGAGCGCCATGTCGGCCAGGTTGACTGCCTGCTCCCACGGCACCGCGGCGCTGTAAGGGGGGAGCGGGAAGCGGCCGTAGCCGATCGATGCGGTGACACGCAGCGAAGTCGCTGCCGAGGGACCGGTGCCGGTCAGCGCGATGGGCGTTTGACCGAGCACGCGCAACACCCTCGACGCGACTTGTTCCGCCTGCTCGGCAGTGGCGCGTGGCGCCAGGATGAGGAATTCTTCTCCACCCCAGCGGACGACCAGATCGACCCCTCGAACCGCCTCGTTGAGCCGCCGCGCCACTTCCACCAGCACCTGGTCGCCCGCGGCGTGGCCATAGGCGTCGTTGACGTTCTTGAAGTGGTCGATGTCGACCAGCAACAGCGCGCCTTCGAATCCGGCTTCGCCGCCCAGGCTGCTCATCACGGCCTGGAAGTAGCGGCGGTTGGCGAGATTGGTGAGGGGGTCCCGCTCGCTCTGGGCCTGCAACTGAAGGTGACTGGCCTCGAGCCTGCGCCGGGTGTCACGCACCCGACGGTAAAGAATCGTCACCAGCGTGATGGCCATGAGCATCACGAACGCGAGCAGCCACCAGATGCGCTGCAACAAGTCCTGGTTCGTCAGCGCCGCCGACTTGAGCGCGTTGTCGCGCGCGAGCAACTCGATGTCGCGCTCGCGGGCGTCGGCGTCGAAGCGGCTTTGCAACTCCTTCAGCGCGCTTTGGCGGTTGGCTTGCATCAGTTCGGTGTTGAGCTTGCGTTCGCGGTGATAGAGCTCGAGCGCGCCGCGGGCGTCACCCGCGTCCGCCAGGGCCTTGCCGAACTCCAGCAAGGTGTTTTGCTGCCGCCCGGTCTCGCCGCTCTGCGCCCACAAGTCGAGCAATTGGGCGAGATCGCGTTTGCCTTCGGCGATCCGGCCCAGGCCGATCTTGGCGATGCCGGCGTTGTTGATCAGGATCCGTTCCAGTCCGCCGGCCTTGAGCGCGCGGGCGATCACCAGGGAGCGCTCGGCCGCGTGCAGGGCGTCCGCGGGGCGTCCCATGCGCGTGTACACATCGCTCAGGTTGTTGAGCAGGGTGGCCTGCAGGCGTGGCGCATGCGCGAAAGTCGCCTGGGCGAGTGCGTCTTCGTAGTTCTGCACCGCGGCGTGGTACTCGCCGCGTGCCAGTGCCAGGCGGGCTTCCAGGTTCGTGATGCGTGCGCGTTCCACGCCGCTGTCGGTCTGGGCGGCAAAATGCTTGGACTGCGCCATCAGCCGTTGCGCCAGCTCGCGCTCGCCGCGGCCGTTCGCGTAGAGCGCGAGGTTGCCGAGGTTGGTGGCGCGTCGACGCGCGTCACCGGCCCACTCGGCGAGTGCCAGGCTGGCCTGCGCGTGGGTGTTCGCCACCACCGTCAAACCTTGGCTGAGGGCGCGTCGTTCGAGGATTTGCAGCACCTGCCAGAGCGGCCGGTAGACGCAGGTCGTCTCGCCGCGCGGGGAAGCCGCGCCCTCGCTCTGGCAACCGGCCTGCCACGCAGGCAGCGCCGCTTGTGCGAGCGCGGCCGCGACGTCGAGCTGGCCGGCGGTCTCGGCGATCTGGGCTCGTATCAGGTTCGATGCGGCCTGCGCATGCGCATTGTCATTGTCGGGTTGAGGGGCCAGCAAGCGTTCGGCATAGTCGGTGGCCACGGCAGCGTGGCCGCTGAGCGCGTTGACGCTGCCCAGCGCGAGCAGCAATGCGCGCTGTTCTGCGGGCGAATCGGCGTGTGTGGCCTGCAGCGCTTTCAGTTCGGCCAGCGCGCGGTCGGGCTGCTCGACGCCCTCGGTCGTCAGGGCATCGACGCGTTCCAGAAACGGGTCGGCGCGATAGGACACGGTGGGCGAGTTCCCGGCCATGGCAAGCGCGGTCGTGACCACGAACGCGGCGAGCCCCTGAGGGAAACGCCACAGGCAGCGGTGCAAGAAACGGTTCGTGGACGTCTTCATGCGGCCACCGCCAGGGCGGCGCGGCCCTGCAACAAGGTCAGCTCGACCTGGCCTTCGCGCCAGGCCGACTCGAGCGAGTGGGTGATGTGTTCGAGCGAACTCTCATCGGCGGGCTGCAACAGGCGCACCCCGTAGGCGCGGTTGCGGCCGTGGGCCTTGGCCAGATACATGGCGGTGTCCACGAGGTTGATGGCACGCTCCCATGGCACCCGCAGGCGCGACGGGCCGATGGGGAACGTGGCGAAGCCGATCGAGCCGGTGACCGGGATGCGCTGGCTGCCGGCCGTGACCGGGGCCCGATCGAGCACGCCCAGCAGGCGGTGTGCCAGGGCGTCGATCTGCGTCGGCTCGAGCGACTGGACCACGACCAGGAATTCTTCGCCGCCCCAGCGCACGATCAAATCCTCCTCGCGCAGCGTGCTGCGCAGGCGCTTGGCGACTTCCACCAGGACTTCGTCGCCGGCGCTGTGCCCGTGCTGGTCGTTGATGCGTTTGAAATGGTCGATGTCGATGAGGAAAATGGTGCCTGAAAGCTTGCCATCGGCCGCGAGTTGGCGCATCGCGGTCTGGAAGTGGCGTCGATTGGCCAAACCGGTGAGCGGGTCGCGTTCGCTTTGCACTTGCAGAAGTTCGTTGCTGTGGCTGAGCAGTTGATTGGTCCGACGAACCCGACGGTAGAGCAACGCGACGACCGCGAACGAGAGCATCGAAGCGGCCGCGAGCAATCCCCAGAGGCGCTGCTGCAGATCGCGGCGGCGCAGCTGCTCGGCTTTGAGGTCATGCTCTCGATTGAGCAGCACCAGCGACCGCGCCCGGCGGTCGGCATCGTACTGCTCCTGCATCGCCAGGATGGCCTTTTGCTGGTCCTGGCGCAGCAGGGTCGTCGCCAGCTTGCGGTGCTGATGGTAGGCCTCGATCGCGCCGGCCAGGTCGCCGGCTTTCTCGAGGTAGAGCCCGAGCTCCAGATAGATGTCGGAGACGATGGTGACCGATCCGCGCCGCTCGACGATCTCGATCGCCTCGTGCACTGCGCGCTTGCCTTGCTGGATGTGCTGCAGGGAAATCTGTGCCAGTCCGATGTTGGCCAGCGCCACCATCTCGCTGTCGGCGTCGTGCAGTTCGCGCGCCAGCACCAAGGCCCGTTCGGCACGCTCGAGAGCGATCTTGTACTCCGCGACTTTCAGGTAGAAGTCGGACATGTTGGCAAGGTAGGCGACCTCGTCGATCTTGGCGCCTGCGGTGCGGGCGCTTTCGATGGCCTGCTCGAACGAGCGGCGCTCGCCGGCCTGGTCGCCATGGCCGTCGAGCACGATCCCGATGATGTTGTAGGCCTTGCCCATGGCGACCGGGTCCTGGGCGCGCTTGGCCAGCGCCAGCGCTTCGTTGGCGAACACCTCGGAGCGGTCGAGCTGGTGGGCGTCGTAGTAGGCGTGGGCGAGCCAGTTGCGCGCTTCCGATTGCCGCCAGAGATCGTCCTGGTGGTCCGCCAACGTCAGGGCGACGTGATAGATGCGGACCGCGTCTTCGAGCTTGCCCGACTGGTTCTTGATGTAGGCCTGGGCTTGCAGGAAGCGGTAGCGGTCGCGCGCGGAGAGGTCGGACGGCAGGCGCGCCACCGCTTCCGTCATCATTGCGTCGGCTTGCTGCAAGTTGCCGCCGCGGGTCATGGCTCGGGCGCGGATCAGCAAGGCACCAGCCTGCGCCAGCCCGGCGTAGGGCGCACGGACGTCTTGCCCCCAGGCTTCCAGCAGCGCCGCCGGGCGTTCGGCAGCGGCGTACTGGGAGGCGGTCGCCAGCATCAGTCCTTGCACGGTCAGGAGTTCCACGCGCTCGCTGCCATGCACCGGCAAGCTGTCGCACAGGGCCTCGAGCTGTTTCGAGGCGTCGCCCGGACGCGCTCTACCGAGCTTCTCGAGCGCCAGGATGCGGGCGGTCGCAGACCCCGGCGCGCCGGCGGCGATCGCCTCCGCGGCCCCCACCGGACCCGCCCCGGCCAGCGCGAGCCACAGCACGAGGAGAAGGTGGCGCAAGGCAACGGTCGGCATGGCCATGGCGCGCTTCAGCCTGCGACGACCGCAAGCGGTCTCGGCAGGTTGGCCAGGAGCGCTGCGAAGGCGTCTTCGGCCAGGGGCTTGGCGAAGAAGTACCCCTGATACTCGTCGCAGCTCTCACGCCGCAGGAAATCGAGTTGGTCGCGCCGCTCGACGCCTTCGGCCACCACCTGGAGTCCGAGCGAATGCCCCATCGCGATGATGGCGCGAGTCAGCGCGGCGTCGTCGTGATCGCCGGGGATGTCGTTGACGAACGAGCGGTCGACTTTCACACAGTCGACCGGGAAACGCTTGAGTGCCGCCAGCGACGAGTAGCCGGTGCCGAAGTCGTCGATCGCCAGCCGCACCCCGAGCGCCTTGAGGCGGCCCATGGTCGCCGCGGCGAGTTCGGGCTGGTCCATCACGGCGCTTTCGGTCAGCTCGAGTTCGAACTGATGCGGCGCGCACCCGGCTCGCTCGATCATGTCTTCGACTTCGTCGACCAGGTGCGGGTTCTTGAACTGGCGCGCGCTGACGTTGACCGACATGCACAGTTGGGGGTTGTCGATCTGCAGCCGTCGCATCGCCTGGCCGGCTTCGCGCAGCACCCACGCGCCCATCGGCACGATCAGCCCGGTTTCTTCGGCGATGTCGATGAAGTGGCCCGGCGCGAGCAAGCCGCGCTCCGGATGCTGCCACCGCACCAGCGCTTCCATCCCGACCGGCTGGCCGCTCTTGACGTCGACGCGTGGCTGATAGTGCAGGACCAGCTGCCCCGCGTCGATCGCGGTTCGCAGCTCGAGCTCCAGGGTCAGGCGGGCCTCTGCGGGCCCCCCGTCGTGGGCGCCGAACAACGCGAAGCCGTCGCGGCCGGCGCTTTTGGCACGGTACATGGCGATGTCGGCGTGGCGCAGCAGGGTCTGCACGTCGGTGCCGTCCTGCGGGAAGACGGCGATGCCAGCCGAGGCGGTCACGTGGTGCTGCAGGCCCGGGCGCAATTCGACCGGCGCGCGCAGGGCACCCAGAATGCGCTCGGCGATCTCGGCCGCGTGCGGGTTGTCGCGCACGTTGTGCAGCAGCACGCACATCTCGTCGCCGCCCATGCGGGCGACCAGGTCCTGGCCGCGCACCACTTGCTTCAATCGGGTCGACAGGGCCTGGAGGAGCTGGTCGCCCGCGGAGTGACCGAGCGTGTCGTTGACGACCTTGAATCGATCGACATCGACGAAAATCACCGCGAACTGGCTCATGTCGCGCGCGCTCGCTTCGACCGCCTTGCCGACCGCCACCTGGAACGCGGCGCGGTTGGGCAGCGTCGTCAGCTCGTCGTGTTCGGCCAGGAACAGGGCGCGGCGCTCGGCCACCATCACCTCGGTGATGTCGCTGCTCAGGATGTAGACCCCGGTGACGCAGCCCTCGGCCGTCACCTTCGGCATGTACATGATGTTGAGCCAGCGCCCGCGTGCGAATTCCACGCCCGTGATGCGGTGGTCGACGGCGAATGTCTGGCCGCTGAGCGCGCGCTCCAGGTGCTCTTGCAGCGCTTCGTAGTGGTCCTGGCCGAAGACTTCCTGCACGCTGCGCCCCAGCATCTTTTCCGGGTCCATGCCGAGCCAACGCTGGTAGTTGCGGTTGACGAAACGGTAGCGCTGGTCGGCGTCCACGAAGGCCACCATGGCGGGGATGTTGTCGGTGATGGTGCGCAGCTCGTCCTCGTTGTGGCGCAGGCGCTGGCGCGAAGCGAGCAGCCGCTGATAGGGGGCGCGGATGCTGTCGGTGACGAGGGTCCGAAAGACGAGGCACAGCCCGCCCAGCTTGTAGAGATGGGCGGCGATCAGCCCCAGCTCGTCGAGCCGCGCCTGGTGCGTGAGGCAGGCCTCGCCCATCGTCATCATCAAGGTGGCCCAAAGCAGCGAGCGTGCGTCGAACACTTCCTGGCGGTGCCGGCGCTGGAAGAGCAGGGCCGCGGCGGTCAGGAACAAGAGCATCAGGACGAAAACGCCCGCGAGCTTGGTCGAACTGGCCAGCGCCCCTTTGCCGCCCATGGTGGGCATCGATTCGGGCCAGACGATCATCGGGACCGCCAGGACCGCCACGTAGGCGGCCACGCCGAACGGGACCCACCGCACCCAGACCGGCTGGTGGTCGAGGCGCCAAGGCAACGCGGCCACGGCGAGCAAGGCGATCGCAAGCAAGAGGCGGCTGGCCATCGACAGCAGCGCCGTCTTGTCGATGGAGTTGGGCGAGACCAGGTCGGGCATGCCCGGGAACGAAAGCGTGTGCGCCAGGTCGAGCAGCAAGGCGCCGGCGCAGGCCGCACCGAGGACGTGCACGCCGCGGGGCACTTCGAGTTCGCGCGCATTCCAGGCAATCGCCGCAATGCTGCCGCAAACGAGCATCGAGACCAGTTCGAGCGCGGTATGCCATTGCACCGGCGCCAGGCCGCGCAGGTGCCCCGCGAGGCCGGGCGTACTCGTGCACAGGACAAGGCACGGCAAGGCAACCAGTGCCAGGAGCAGCACCCGACGCAGCCGGCCGCCCCCGGACGACTCGACGGCTTTCCGGGCACCCGCCCAGGGATCCTCGGGCAGCCCGGTGTCGGTGGCGACGTCGGCTGTCATGTCCAGCGGACCGGCCCGCAAGGCGTCGGTGGGGAAGAAGGGGTCATCGCACGGTCCGGTTCGAGTGGCAGCACCATGCTGCGCTGGACCCGCGGTGACACCGGGTCCTCACTGCTCCTGCTCTTCGGCGGTGCCGGCCGACCCTTGAGTGAAATGTCAGAAATTCGTTAATTTGTGCGTGCGCTTGCCTTGTCAGGAGGCGCCCCAGGGCCGGTGGGGACGCCTTTCGGGGCGCCCTCTCAGTCCCCCTCGCGCGTTCGCTCAGACGAATCCGAGGGAACGTGCGCTGCCGAATCGGTGCAAATTCGGCAGCACCGCATCGAGCTGGGGGTCGGTGGCGCCCAACCACGCGAGCAGGGTCGCGGCGTACTGGTCGACCGCCGAGGTCGGAATCCAGCGGCCGAGCGCCTCCTCGCCGCCGGAACTCGCGTCGCTGTCGCCGCCCAGGACCAGCTCGGCGTGGCGGCCGTAGCTGACGCCGCCCTGGACCGAACCGCCAGCGACCCACTGCGTGTTCCCCCAACCGTGGTCGGTCCCGTCGTTGCGGTTCGGCGCGAAGGTCCGGCCGAATTCGGTCTGGGTGAAGCTCGTCACGGCGCGCGCCAGTCCCAGACCGTCCATGGCGGCGTGGAACGCGGCGAGCGCGTCCGCGAGCTCGGCCAGCAGCGGCGCCTGCCGGCCTGCCAGGGGATCGCCGGCGACGGCCTGCGAGCGATGCGTGTCGTAGCCGCCCTGCGAGGCGAAAAAGAGCTGCCGGTCGCCTCCCAAGGTCGCGTGGCCGGCGATCAGTTTGGCCACCTGATAGAGCTGCGTGCCCAGACCAGTCCGGACCCGGCCTTGCTCGATCAGCGGGCCGAACGCCTGGTCGATGGCCTCGATCGCGCCGGGGTCGCCGGGCTGGGTCCGGACCAGCGGCGCCAGGCGAGCGGACAACGCCAGCGCCCGGCGTTGGGTCGCCGCGTAGGCGGCGGTCAGAGGCGACGGGTCGGGCTCGGCCAGCAGGGTGT
>JALYHO010000041.1 GCA_030776545.1 Pseudomonadota bacterium
GCGTCGGCGCGCGCAAGCGCGCCCGAAGCGCCAGGATGTGGTCGACGACGGCCTTTTCCTGGGCGTGGCGCGCCTGCAGCAACTCGAGTCGCGTCTGCTCCTCGTCGATCGCCTTCATGGTGCGCCGGCGACGCTCTGCGGTGTCGATGCCGATCGCTTCTTCGCGGCCGATGATCTCGCGCTCGATCTGCAGGGCCTCCAGACGCCGCTGGCTGTCTTCGAGCGCCGGCGGGGTCGCGTGCTGGCTCACCGCGACGCGCGCACAGGCGGTGTCGAGCAGGCTCACCGCCTTGTCGGGCAACTGGCGCGCGGGGATGTAGCGATGCGCGAGACGCACCGCGGCTTCGATCGCTTCGTCCAGCAGGGCGACGCGGTGATGCTTCTCCAGGACCGAGGCCACGCCCCGCAGCATCCGAACGGCCTTCTCCTCGCTCGGCTCGGCCACTTGCACGACCTGGAAACGCCGCGTCAGCGCCGGGTCTTTTTCGATGTACTTCTTGTACTCGGCCCAGGTGGTCGCCGCGATCGTGCGCAACTTGCCGCGCGCCAGCGCTGGTTTGAGCAGGTTGGCCGCGTCGCCGGTGCCGGCCTGGCCCCCGGCGCCGATCAGTGCATGGGCTTCGTCGATGAACAGGATGATCGGCTTGACCGAGCCCTGCACCTCGTCGATCACCGCGCGCAGCCGGCTCTCGAACTCGCCCTTCATGCTGGCTCCGGCTTGCATCAGGCCGATGTCGAGCATGTGCAGCTCGACGTCCTTGAGCTGCGGCGGCACGTCGCCGCGCGCCAGGCGCAGCGCGAAGCCCTCGACCACCGCGGTCTTGCCAACGCCGGCTTCGCCGGTGAGGATCGGATTGTTCTGGCGCCGGCGCATCAGGATGTCGATGATCTGGCGGATCTCTTCGTCGCGGCCCGCGACCGGGTCGATCTCGCCGTTGCGGGCGCGCTCGGTCAGGTCGATCGCGTAGCGCTTCAAGGCCTCCTGCTTGCCCATCGCGGCGGGCGCGATCGCGCCGCTGGCTTCGCCGGGCTCGCCCGCCCCTGCGCTGGCGCGCTGGCCTGCTTCCGGCGAGCCTTCGACGATGCGTGCAAAGTGGTCGGTCAGGTCCTCGATGCGTATGCGGTCGAACTGCTTCGAAATCGAAAGCAGCGCGTTGCGCAGCGCCGGGGTCTTGAGCATGCCGATCAGCAGGGTGCCGGTCCGCACCTGGGAGTCGCCGAACATCAGCGAACCGTAGACCCAACCGCGCTCGACGGCGTTTTCGACCCAGGTCGACAGGTCGGTCACCGAAGAGGCACCGCGCGGCAGGCGATCGAGCGCCGCGGTCAGATCGCTCGCCAGCACCGAGGCATCGATGGCGTTGTGTTTGAGGATGCGATGCAGATCGGAATCCTGGGTGTTGAGAATCTGATAGAGCCAGTGCTGCAGCTCGACGTAGGGGTTGCCACGCAGCTTGCAGAACACGGTCGCCCCTTCGACCGCCTTGTAGGCGAGCGGATTGAGTTTGCCGAACAGCGCGGTGCGCGAGATTTCAAGCATGGTGAGCTCCATGGCGAAGGAGGAACGAGGTGTCGGGGCGCAAGCGCAGGTCGGACAGGTTCGCATCCCGGGTGCGCCCCAGCCATGCGGCCACGCCGAGCGGCACGCGCCGGCCCAGGCGCGGCTCCGGGGCCTGGGCACCGGCGAGAACGAGCTGCACGTCCCAGAGCAGGTCCAGGCCGGTGTATTGGCGCACCCAGTCGCGCAGTTCCAGCCAGGCCGCGCCGCCCGGCAGGAAGTTGCAGTACTGCGCGAGCGTCAGCGGACCCAGCGCGATGCGAAACTTGTACTGCCGATCGTGCACCTTGTGCCCGGCGGTGGCCGACGTGCCGAGTCGGGCCGGCGCACCCGCGCCGCGCCCCGAACGTCCGCGGGCGAACCCGACCCGGGTCCGATCGGCACTGTCGATCGCCATCCAGTGCGCGACATGGGGCTCGATGCGCACCGGTACCTTGAAGAACTGCGACAGCAACTTGGTCAGGCCCTCCGGATGCCGGCTGCGCGAGCCCAGCAGCCCGGCCTGGAACAAGCGCGCGGCCTCGGGCAGGTGGCCTTGGGTCCGGTTTTCCGCGCCGAGACCGAACGCAGCGCCGAGCCACGCGCCGAAACGGTCGTCGGCCGGCCGGTCGTGCTGTACCGCAGGTTGCGACTGGGCCCAGGCGCGGTAGAACAAGGACAGGAGCCGATGGTGGAAGATGTCGAGAAAGCGCGCCAATGTCGGGTCGTTGCGGTAGCGCAGCCGCTCGCGCACGTACTCGGTCAAATGCAGCGGCATGGGGCCCTGCGAGCCGAGCAGACCGAAGAAGCGCACCCCCAGCCGCGGCGAGGCGCCGCCTTCACGGGCGAAGGTGGCGAGCGCCGCGGGCGCGAAATCGAGCTCCGGCTCCTGCCCCAGCCGCAGCGCTTCTTGCGAGGGCCGCAAGGCCCTGCCGATCCGCGGCGATTCGCAGCGCAGCGCCTCGACGCGTCGCAGCAGCGCGAAAAAATCGAAGGCGTGCGGCGCGGCCTCGACCGCGGCGAACAAGGCCGCCAGGGCGGCCGCGCGCTCGGTCGCTTCCCCTGGGAGGGCAGCAGCCGCTTCGCTCACACCGTCTCCCGCAGGCCGATGCGCGGTGGCCAGCGCATCACCTCGCCGCGTTGCGGCGTTCGCAGCGTCAACTGCGTGAACGAGTTGATCGCCGCATGGCGAGCGAAGAAGCACTCGAGCACGCTCGCGAACAAGAACGCGCTGCTGCCTTGATAGGCGAGCTCGTCGAGTTCGAGCACGATCTCGACCCCGGTGCCGAAGCTCAACGGTCCCTTGAACGGCAAGCGCCGCACGACTGTGCGGGCGGTCAGCGCCCGCACGCCGTCGGCCTGCCGCGACCAGTTCGGGTCCTCGGGCGGTGCGTAGAGCCCGAGCATCGTGCGCAGTGCGGCAGCCGCGCGTTCGGGTGATTCGCCGATCAGCGAAAGGTGATTGAGCGTCAGGTGGCTGACCAGGCTCCAGCCCAGTTCGCCGGTCGGCCGCCGCGTGACCGGCCGCGTCGGCCCCCGCACCGCGTCGACGCGCAGCACCGGCCCCGGCC
>JALYHO010000042.1 GCA_030776545.1 Pseudomonadota bacterium
GCACCGGGATGCAGCCGGTCGGCGAGTCCATCGCTTCGGCGGCAGCGTCGATGCGGGCCACGGCCAGGCGCGCGCCGATGCAAGCGACCGCCCGCCGCAGCACCGCCACATCGCCGATCACGACACATCCGGGCGCGCTGCCCTCGGCGAACAGGCGCGCGACGATCTCGGGGCCGATGCCGCAGACGTCGCCCATGGTGAATGCAATGGGCCGGCGGGAGGGGTCGATTCGGGAGGGCATGCCGCCATTGTCGCGGCCGACGCGACCGGGTGCCATGGCCGATAATCGTCGATCCGTCCGCGGCGCCTCCTGCGCCTCCTTCACGCCCCATGCGCAAAACCTGGCTCGTCTTCTCGCAGGCCGTGACCGTCACGTTGGCGGCGCTCTTCGTCGTCGCCACGCTCAAGCCGGAATGGATCCGGCACGCTGGCGAAGTGACCGCGCCTGTGGCCGCCGTGCGACCCCCGGCGCCGGCTCCGGTCATCGTCCACGACGCGCCGGCGGCGGTGCTTCCGGGCGGCGCTGTCACGAGCTACAGCGCCGCCGCGAAGCGCGCCGCGCCGGCGGTGGTCAGCATCACGGCGAGCAAGGCGCCGCCGCGCAGCACCGGCAGCGACGACCCGGTGCGCCAGTTCTTCTTCGGCAACCGCCCCCGCCAGTCGCGGGGTGAACCCCAGGTCGGCCTGGGCTCGGGGGTGATCGTCTCGAACGACGGCTACCTGCTCACCAACAACCACGTGATCGAGGGCGCCGACGACATCGAGGTGACGCTGAACGACGGGCGCCAGGCGCGTGCCCGGCTGGTCGGTACCGACCCGGAGACCGATGTCGCCGTCCTCAAGATCGAGCTCGACCGGCTCCCGACGGTGAGCTTCGGCGACGCCGAAACGCTCGAGGTGGGCGACGTGGTCCTGGCCATCGGCAATCCGTTCGACGTCGGGCAGACCGTGACGTCGGGAATCGTCAGCGCGCTCGGACGCAACAAGCTCGGCATCAACACCTTCGAGAATTTCATCCAGACCGACGCCGCGATCAACCCCGGAAACTCGGGCGGGGCGCTGGTCGACGCGCGCGGCAACCTGCTGGGCATCAACACGGCCATCTACTCGCGCACGGGCGGCAGTCTGGGCATCGGGTTCGCCATCCCGGTCAATACCGCGCGCCAGGTCATGGACGCCCTGATCCGGGATGGTCAGGTCACGCGGGGGTTCATCGGCATCGAGCAACGTGACCTCACCCCCGACGTCGCCGAGACGTTGAACTTGCCCGTCAAAAGCGGCGTGCTGATCACCGGCGTGTTGCAGAGCGGCCCGGCGAGCGCCGGCGGGCTGCGGCCGGGCGACGTGGTCGTGAGCATCGGTGGACAACCGGTGTCGAACACGGCTCAGCTGCTGAACGCGGTCGCCGCGCTCAAGCCGAAGGCCGTGGCGGCCGTCGGCGTGCAGCGCGGCGAGCGGGCCTTGCAAGTGGACGTCACGGTCGGACAGCGGCCCAAGCAACGCCAGCCCTTGCAGCGCGACGAATGAGTCGCACGCGCAGACCTTGCGGCCTGCGCGTTCCCAACCAGGAGAGGATCAGGCGCGCGGGGTGCCCTCGACCGGGGCCTGGGTGTGTTTGATGAAGAACCCCGCAGCAATGATGCCGACCTCGTACAGCAGCACCATCGGGATCGCCAGCGAGAGCATCGAGACGATGTCCGGGGGCGTCAGCACCGCGGCGATCACGAAAGCGAGCACCACGAAATAGGCCCGGAATTCCTTGAGTTTGTCGATGCCGACGATTTCCAGCCGGGCGAGAACGACCACCGCGATCGGCACCTCGAAGGCCGCGCCGAATGCGATGAACATGGTCAGCACGAAACTGAGATAGGCCTCGATGTCGGGCATGGCCGAGACGCTTTTGGGCGCGAAGCTCTGGATGAACGAGAAGACCTTGCCGATCACGAAGAAATAACAAAATCCCACGCCGGTATAGAAGAGCAAGGTGCTGGACACGACCAGCGGCAGCACCAGCCGCTTCTCGTGCGAATAGAGCCCGGGCGCGACGAACGCCCAAACCTGGTAGAGCACCACCGGCAGGGCCCCCATGAAGGCCGCCATCAGCGTGATCTTGAGCGGCACCAGGAAAGGCGAGATCACCCCGGTCGCGATCAGCCCGGCACCGCTGGCCATGTGCGACGTCAAGGGTGCGGCCAGCAGGTCGTACAGGCCCGCCGGGCCCGGGTAGACGGCCAGGATTCCGAAGCACACACCGACGGCGAGGCACGAGCGGATCAGACGATCGCGCAGCTCGATCAGGTGCGAGACGAAGGGTTGTTCGGTGCCCTCCAGTTCATCGGGCTTGTCGCCGAATGTGCTCACGCGGGGCCCCGTCAAGCCGCCGGGCGGTGCGGGCGGAAACGCGCCACGCGCGCCGCGCCCGAGAGGGCCTTGGCCCGAACCCCGGTGCGCTGCTTGTACCACTGCGGCGTGGCGCCGCGCTTGAGGCGCCAGTTCTTGCGGGGGTGCCGGTACTGCGGTGCGGGAGGGGTCCAGCCGGCGTGCTGGCCGCTGTCAGGGGGCCATTCGGTCGCGGACACGCCACCGTCCTTCCAGGCCTCGTGGAGGTCGGCGCGGGTCTGGTCCAGTTCGTTGGCGACCGAGGCGTGGACGTTGCGGGCCGCGTCCTCGAACTCGGTCTTCATTTTCTTCAGCTCTTCGAGCTCGATCGAGCGGTTGACCTCGGCCTTGACCTCGGCCACGTAGCGCTGCGCCTTGCCCACCAGGTGGCCGACGGTGCGGGCGACCTTGGGCAGCTTCTCGGGACCGATGACGATGAGCGCGACGGCACCGATCAGCGCGATCTTGTCGAAACCGAAATCGATCATGGCCTGCTGCGACCGGCGCGCCTATGGCCGGCACGCGAAGCGTCTTCGGCGCCGGTCACGACTTCGTCTTCGCTTCCACGTCGACGGTGTGGGGGTCGCCGGACCGCTGGGTCCCGACCTGGGTCGGCGGCACGATCGGGTCGGCAGGGGTTCCGCCGTCGCGCACGCCGTCCTTGAAGCCCTTGACCGCGCCGCCGAGATCGGTGCCGATGTTCTTGAGCTTCTTGGTGCCGAACACCAGCACCACGATCAACAGCACGATCAGCCAGTGCCAGATGCTGAATGAACCCATGATTTTTCTCCAGACAATGACCGAATTCTAGGGGAAGGCTAAACCCGTCCTGCCGTAAGGCCGCGACGGGACACCTTGGTTTCGAATCGACGCTCCCGCAGGACCCGCTCTCGGGACTACCCCTTGGCCCACGGGCGGGGGCCGCCCATCACGTGCAGGTGCAGGTGCGGGACCTCCTGGCGGCCGTCCTCTCCGGTATTGACGATCACGCGAAAGCCCCGGGTCACGCCGAGCTGACGCATCAGATCCGGGGCCATCGCGAGCATCCGGCCGAGCAGCGGCGCGTGCCGTCCCTCGGTGTCGTAGAGGGTCGGCACGTGTTCCTTGGGGATCACGAGCACGTGCACCGGGGCCCAGGGCGCGATGTCGTGGAAGACGAGCAGATCGTCGTCCTCGACCACCTTGCGACTGGGGATGTCGCCGGCAACGATCTTGCAGAAGATGCAGTTCGGGTCGTGTCTCGGCACGGCTTTATCCCCCGTTCAGTCCGGCATCGCGCGGCGGTCGCCCAGCGCCAGCCACCCGCGCACCACCCGGTACAGGAACCAGAGCGAGATGAGGCCCCAGGCGATCCAGCCCGGGATGACGAACAAGAACCACAGCGGTATCGTCACCACGTAGAGCAAGCCGGCCCAGAGCACGCTGCGGATGCGCCAGCGAAAATGCGATTCCTGCCAGGTGCCGCGGGCGTCGTCCTTCTTGACCAGGTCGAGGAAGAACGCGACGAGCAGCAAGACGATGCTGCCCTGCACCCCCGGCAACACGGCGCCGACCGCGACGATCGCATGCAGGGCGTAGCTGATGTGGCCGATCGTGCGCAGCGATCCCTCTTGTGCCGAGCCCGGTACCGGGACGTCGATGATGTCGTTCATGTGCCGTCACTTTCTCTCTGTTGCGACTTGCGTGCCGCGAATTCTTCCAGACCCGACAGGCCTTCCCGGCACTCCAGTTCGGCCAGCACGGCAGCGGGGCTCAGGCCGTGGGCGCTCAAGGCGAGCATGCAGTGAAACCACAGGTCGGCGACTTCGGCGACGATTCGGGGGCCCGCGCCGTCCTTGCAGGCCATGACCACTTCGGTCGCTTCTTCGCCGATTTTTTTGAGGATCGCATCGTTTCCCTTGTGGAAGAGGCGGGCGACGTAACTTTTATCCGGGTCACCGCCCTTGCGCGATTCGATCACGCCATGGAGCCGGGCCAGGGTATCGTTGGAGCTCGCGGTCATTTGTAGATGTGCTCCGGATCTTTCAAGACCGGCTCGACGGTTTTCCAGCGGCCCTCTTCCAGGCGCTGGAAGAAACAGGAATGGCGGCCGGTGTGGCAGGCGATCGCGGGTTGCCCGTCACCGTGGCCGAGTTGGCTGACCTTGAGAAGCACGACGTCGTTGTCGCAGTCCAGGCGCAGTTCGTGGACCTGCTGGAAATGGCCGCTCGATTCGCCTTTGTGCCAGAGGCGACCTCGCGAACGACTGAAATACACGGCCTGGCCGAGCTCGGCGGTGCGCGCCAAGGCCTCGCGGTTCATGTAGGCGAACATCAGCACGTCGTTGCTGCCGACTTCCTGGGCGATCGCGGGCACCAGGCCTTGCGCGTCCCATTTCACTTCGTCGAGCCAGTTCATCGGTCAGCGGGTCCTTCCGCGTCCAGTGTAGTGGCACCCCGGAAGCCGCGTTCCGCGGCGAACCACGCCAGCACCGGCAGCGTCCCGGGCAGGACCGGGGCCACTCGCACCGGCAGGTCCTGCCAGGACATGCGTTGGCGCTCGCGCATCTCGAACTCGCCCTGCCACGTGCTGACCTTGCAGAAATGAAGCCGCACGCGGGCGTGCGGGTAGTCGATGAGCTCGACCTTCCACGGCGTGGCCGGGCCGATCTCGATGCCGAGTTCCTCCATCAGCTCGCGGCGCAGGGCCGCTTCCACCGACTCACCGGCTTCGAGCTTGCCGCCCGGAAATTCCCAGTAGCCCGCATAGACCTTCCCGGTGGGCCGCGAGGTGAGCAGGAACCGGCCCGTGGCGTCGATCAGGACGCCGACGGCCACGTCGACCGGCTCGCGCCCGGCGGTGTCGTCCGCGGCGCCGTCGGGTGGACTCATCCGCCCTGCCGCCCGGCGTAGTCCCGGGCGAACTGGAACGCGACCCGGCCCGACCGCGAGCCGCGTTCCAGGGCCCAGACCAGGCTTTCCTGGCGCGCCGCCGCGATCGCGGGCTCGGCCACGCCCGCACCACGCAGCCACTGGGCCACGATGGCGAGGTACTCGTCCTGGGTGAAAGGATAGAAGCTGACCCACAGGCCGAAGCGCTCCGAAAGCGAGACCTTTTCCTCGACCACCTCGCCGGGGTGCAACTCGCCGTCGGCCCGGTGCTGGTAGCTGAGGTTCTCGCTCATGTATTCCGGCAGGAGATGGCGGCGGTTGCTGGTGGCGTAGATCAGGACGTTGTCCGAGGCCTGTGCGACCGAGCCGTCGAGGATGGACTTGAGCGCCTTGTAACCCGGCTCGCCCTCCTCGAAACTCAGGTCGTCGCAAAAAACGATGTAGCGTTCGACGCGCTCGGCGACCAGGTCGACGATGTCCGGCAGGTCGACCAGGTCGGCCTTGTCCACCTCGATCAGGCGCAGGCCGCTCCCGGCGAATTCATTCAAGGTGGCCTTGATCAGCGAGCTCTTGCCGGTGCCGCGCGCGCCGGTGAGGAGCACGTTGTTGGCGCTTCGCCCCTCGACGAACTGGCGGGTGTTGCGCACCAGGCGCTCCTTTTGCGCATCGACCTGGACCAGTGAATCGAGCCGAACGGCAGCGACATGCCGCACCGGCTCGATCCGGCCGGAGCCGGCCCGGCGCCGGTAGCGAAACGCGATCGAGGCGTCCCAGTCCGGGGCCGTCAACGGGTGCGGAAGCACCCCCTCGAGGCGGTCGAGCAAGACTTCGGCGCGTGCCACGAGATGCAGCAGGGGGTCGGTGGAGGCGGGCATGGATCGGGCGTCGTGGCATCGTCGCGAGGTCGCGGCAGCGCAGTGTAGCGGCGCGCGTTCGGGCGCTTTTTCAGCGCGCGCCGGGGAGC
>JALYHO010000043.1 GCA_030776545.1 Pseudomonadota bacterium
CGCGCGAACTGGCCGCCGCCGGCGCGGCGATGCTGGTCCTCGAACTCGTTCCCAGTGCCCTGGCGGCCGAGCTCGCGGCGGCGTTGCCGATCCCGTTGATCGGCATCGGGGCGGGCCCGAGCTGCGGGGGACAGGTGCTGGTGCTGCACGACATGCTCGGCATCACGGGGGCCCCCGTTCCCCGTTTCGTGCGCAACTTCATGAACGATGTTGGCCAGGCCGAGGGCGAGGCCATCGGCGCCGCGGTGCGACGCTATGTCGCGGCGGTCAAGGACGGCACCTTCCCGGCGGCCGCGGTCCATACCTATTGAGCATGCGCGTCATCCACACCACGTTCGAGCTCAGGCAGGCGCTGGCAGGCGCCCCGAGCGCCTTCGTTCCGACGATGGGCAACCTGCACGCCGGGCACCTGGCCCTGATCACGCGTGCCATGGCCTGCGGCGGCCCGGTCGTCGCCAGCATTTTCGTCAACCGCCTGCAGTTCGCGCCGCACGAGGACTTCGACACCTATCCTCGAACCCTGGAACGTGACTGTGAACTCCTGGAGCGCGCCGGATGCGACGTGGTGTTCGCACCGAGCGAGGCCGAGCTCTACCCGGAGCCGCAGCACGTCAAGGTGGTTCCCGCATCCGCGCTGGCCGAGGTCCTCGAAGGGCAGTTTCGCCCCGGCTTCTTCACGGGGGTCTGCACGGTCGTGTCCAAGCTCTTCAACTGCGTTCAGCCGCGGGTCGCCGTGTTCGGCAAGAAGGACTATCAACAGGCGCTCGTGATCCGGGACATGGTGCGCCAACTGGCACTGCCGGTCACGATCGTGGTGGGCGATACCACGCGGGCCGACGACGGTCTGGCGCTGTCGTCGCGCAACGGCGCCCTGAGTCCGACGGAGCGTGTCGAAGCGACCGCACTGGTGCACCAGCTCGAGCACGTCGCCCTGGCGGTTCGCCGCGGCTCGCGCGATTGGCAGGCGCTGGAGAATTCGGCGCTCGACGCCTTGCGTGCTCGCGGGTGGCAGCCCGACTATGTCGCCATCCGCCGCCAATCGGATCTGGCCGCACCGACCCCCGGCGCCCCCCTGGTGGTGCTCGCGGCCGCCCGCCTGGGGTCCACGCGCCTGATCGACAACCTCGAACTCGACCCCTGGGCTGAACATGCGTGATTCCGGACTCCCCATCGTCGTCGTCGGAGCCGGCCTGGCGGGCCTGTGCACCGCGCTGCACCTGGCCGATACCCGGCGCGTCGTCGTGCTGGCCAAACGCAGCCGGGGCGAAGGCGCGACCGCTTGGGCCCAGGGGGGCATCGTCGGCGTGCTGGGCGCGGACGACAGCGTCGCTGATCACGTGCGGGACACCCAGGAAGCCGGTGCGGGCCTGGTGGACGAACACGCGGCGCGAGTCATCTCCGAAGGCAGCGCCGCGGCGGTCGACTGGCTGGTGCGCCAAGGCGTTCCTTTCACCGACGACGCCAGTGGTCCGCTGGGCTTGCACCTCACCCGTGAAGGTGGGCACGGGGTGCGCCGCATCGCGCACGCGGCCGACGCCACTGGCAAGGCCATCCACGAGACCCTGCTGGCCCGTGCGGCTGCGCACCCGAACATCGTGCTGCGCGAGCACGTCGTGGCCATCGATCTGATCACGTCCCGGCGCCTGCGCCGCCAGGAGCCGGCGCGCTGTTATGGAATCTACGCCCTGGACACCATCACCCACCGGGTCGAGACCCTGGCGGCGAGCGCGGTGGTGCTGGCGACCGGCGGCGCCGGCAAGGTCTACCGCTACACCACCAACCCCGACACCGCCACCGGCGACGGGATCGCGATGGCGTGGCGCGCGGGTTGCCGCGTCGCCAACATGGAATTCATCCAGTTCCACCCGACCTGCCTCTACCACCCCGATGCGCGCAGCTTCTTGATCACCGAAGCGCTGCGCGGCGAGGGCGCGGTGCTGCGGCTGGCCGACGGCACGCGCTTCATGCCCATGCACGACGAGCGCGCCGAGCTGGCGCCGCGTGACGTGGTGGCGCGCGCGATCGACTTCGAGATGAAGAAACACGGCCTCGATTGCGTGCTGCTCGACGCGACCCACCTCGGCGCCGATTTTCTGCAGTCGCACTTTCCCACCATCTGGACGCGTTGCGCGCAGCTCGGCATCGACATCTCTCGCGAGCCGATCCCGGTCGTCCCGGCCGCCCACTACACCTGTGGCGGCGTGGTCTCGGACCTGGGGGGGCTGTGCGACCTGGGCGCACTCTACGCGGTGGGCGAGGTCGCCTACACCGGCCTGCACGGCGCCAACCGACTCGCGAGCAACTCGCTGCTCGAGTGCGTGGTGCTGGGCCGGGCGTGCGCGGCGCACATCGATCAGACGCTGGGTGGACCCGCGGGTACCGGCGAGCCCCATCCCTCCCGGCCGGTGTTGCCCGACTGGGACGAGAGCCAGGTCGAAGACGCGGACGAGCAGGTCGTGATCTCGCACAACTGGGACGAGCTGCGCCTGGTCATGTGGAACTATGTCGGCATCGTGCGCACGACGCGCCGGCTCGAGCGCGCGCTCCATCGGATCGTGCTGCTGCGCGGCGAGATCGAGGAGTACTACGCCAACTTTCGCGTCAACCGGGACCTTCTCGAACTGCGCAACCTTGTCGATTGCGCCGAACTGGTGGTGCGCTCGGCGTTGATGCGGCACGAAAGCCGGGGCCTGCATTTCAGCCGCGACTATCCGACGATGCTCCCGGTCGGCCTGCCCACGGTGCTGACCCCGCCGGGCCGCCACGCCTTGCCCCCTCAAGCCAGGCCGACGACCCTCAACGAGTAGTCGGTCGCCTGCACGTCCTTCGTCAAGCCGCCGATGGAGATGCGGTCGACGCCGGTGGCGGCGATGCGACGCAGCTGGTCGAACGTCACGCCCCCGGACACCTCGAGCAAGGCCCGGCCCGCCGTCACCGCGACCGCCTCGGTCATGGCCGGCTCGGTGAAGTTGTCGAGCAAGATGCTGGTGGCGCCCGCAGCGAGGGCCTCGCGCAGCTGCCCGAGGTCTTCCACTTCGATCTGGACCTCGACGCCGGAATGGAGCGCCTGCGCCTGGACCCAGGCCGCTGCCACCCCACCGGCTGCGGCGATGTGGTTCTCCTTGATCAGGATGCCGTGCCACAAGGCCAACCGCTGGTTGGCGCCGCCGCCCACGCGCACGGCATATTTCTGCGCCTGCCGCAAACCCGGCAGGGTCTTGCGGGTGTCGAGCACGGCGCAGCCGCGCGAATGCGGGGAAGCGCCGACGATCGCACGCGCATACGCCCGCGCCTTCGTCGCGGTAGCGGACAACAGCTGCAGGAAATTGAGCGCGGAGCGTTCGGCCGACAGCAGGGCGCGGGCTTCGGCCTCGATCTCGCAGACCCTGGTACCGGCCGACATGTCGCCCCCTTCGTCTGCGTGCCAGCGGATGACGGCGCCGGGGTCGAGGGCCAGCACACAGCCATCGAACCACTCGCGGCCTGCCAACACGGCCGCTTCGCGGACGGTGAGGTGCGCGCGCACCCGACGTTCGGCCGGCACCAGGCGGGCCGTCCAGTCGCCCTGCCCGATGTCTTCCCGCAAGGCATCGCGTATGTTGCGCGCGCGTGCCTGCTCCAGGGTTTCATTGAATTCGAACATTCAGGCGGCACCGAGGTGGGGAACGAAGCCTGGCGCGCCGGGGGACGGCGTCGCGGCGACGAAATCGAGCATGCGCTCGATGCAGCCCAGCGCGCGCATTCGGACCGGCTCGGCCACCGCGACCTCCCCCTGACCCGAGACCAGGCAGTCGAGCACCCCTTGCAGCTGGTTCATCGCCATCCAGGGGCAGTGCGCACAGCTCTTGCACGTGGCGCTCTGCCCCGCGGTGGGGGCCTCGAGCAGGGTCTTGCCCGGCGCGAGCTGGCGCATCCGGTGCAAGATGCCGTTGTCGGTCGCGACGATATAGGTGGACGCGCTCCCGTTGACGACGGCTTGGAGCAACGCGGTCGTGGACCCGACCACGTCGGCTTGCGCGACCACGCTTTCCGGCGACTCGGGATGCACCAGCACCTGGGCGCCGGGATGGTCCTTGCGCAGCAGTTCCAGTTCGATGCCTTTGAACTCGTCGTGGACGATGCAGCTGCCGTTCCAAAGCAGCATGTCGGCGCCGGTTTCACGCTGGATGTAGCTGCCCAGGTGCCGATCGGGCGCCCAGAGGATCTTCTTCCCCTGCGCGTGGAGGTGGCGCACGACCGCAACGGCGCACGAGCTCGTGACCATCCAGTCGGCGCGGGCCTTGACTGCCGCGCTGGTGTTCGCATAGACGACCACGGTGCGGTCCGGATGCGCGTCGCAAAACGCCGCGAAGGCCTCGGGGGGGCACCCCAGGTCGAGCGAGCAGGTGGCCTCGAGTTCGGGCATGAGGATGCGCTTGTCCGGCGACAGGATCTTCGCGGTTTCACCCATGAAGCGAACGCCCGCCACGACCAGGGTCCGGGCCGCGTGGCCGCGTCCGAAGCGGGCCATTTCGAGCGAGTCGGCGACGCAGCCGCCCGTCTCGAGGGCCAGGTCCTGGAGATCGCCGTCGACGTAGTAGTGGGCCACCAGCACGGCGTCGCGCTCGCGCAGTTCGCGGGCGATGCGTTGCTTGAGGGCTTGCGCGTTCGGCGGCACCGAGGACGCGAGCGTGGGAGACGTGAGGCGGGCAGGCTGCATGGCGGGGGCGTTCGCGAGATACGTCGACGACCGAATTGGATCACGTCTGTCGAAGCAGGTCCTTCCTCCGGGAGATCACGCCAGAACGCGTGGCATCCTCAACGCTGCAGGACGCGCCGCCAGCGCTGGCGCCACTGCACCAGGG
>JALYHO010000044.1 GCA_030776545.1 Pseudomonadota bacterium
CCGGGACGCCTCGGCCGCCCCCCGTTGCCCCCGTCCGCGTTCATCGGGTCGGATTGTACGGATGTGCGCGTTCTCGTCGTGGCAACCCGGACCGGGTCAAGTTCATGCCGAAGTGGCCGAAATCCCCTCTGCGGCCGGGGCCGCCTTCGCCGCCGCACGACCCGCGACGCGCTTGACCGCGAGGTCGTGCGGGTCCATGGGCGTGGGGGACCGGGTTAATACACAATTGACACAATTTTCGCCGGGACGTCGGGGCTGCGAGTGGCGCTGACGGATCGCGCCGCCGGCAGTACAGTGCGTTCGAGTGGTCGGCATCTCGATGAGGGGCCTGCGAGCGGGTTCGCGAATGAGGGTTCGATGATCATGTCTGCCAGCCGTTACGCCGGAATCGATAACCCCACATGCTGAGCCGCCGCTTTCTTCCGCAGGCTCCGGCCGAGGTGCCGGGTGCTTCTGCCCATGCCTCGTCCGCTGTGTCCGCGCCGGTCGCCGAGCTCGATGCGGTCGCTTTGGCGCGCCTGGTCGAACTCGACCCGACCGGGCGCAACCAGTTGCTCGAACGCGTGCTGCAGGCTTTTCAGACGTCGGTCGCACGACTGCGGCCGCAGCTCGACGCGGCGCGCCTGGTGGGAGAGCGGGCGGCGATACGGCTCGTCGCGCATACCTTGAAGTCGTCCTCGGCGAGCATCGGCGCGCTGCGCTTGTCGCAACTCTGCGCGCAAGTCGAGACTGCCATACGGCTCGATCCGGACGCCGACCTGGCGAACCTGCTCGACGAGCTCGACCGCGCGCTGGACGGCGCGCTCCAGGCCATCGAGACGTTGCTGAAGGGCCGCGCATGATGGCCCGCTTCAGTGCCATGGACGACGACCTGCCGGATCAGCCACGGGTGCTGCTCGTCGACGACGACGAGGTCAACCTGCTGCTGACCTCGATCGCGCTGCGCGAGCGCGGCTTTGCGATCACCGAAGCGAGCAGCGGCGAGCGTGCCATCTCGATCCTGGCCGACTGGCTCCCGGACGTCGTCGTGCTGGACGCTTTGATGCCCGGTCTCGACGGTTTCGAGACCTGCCGCGAACTGCGGGTCATGCCAGGGTTCGAATCGTTGCCGGTGTTGATGCTCACCGGACTGGACGACGACGCCTCGATCACCCGTGCGTACGAGGCCGGCGCCACCGATTTCTTCGTCAAGTCGACCCAGTGGAGCCTGCTGGCCGGACGCCTGCGCTACCTGCTGCGAGCCTCCCGGACCCGGGCCGAACTCGAGCGCAGCAAGTCGCGCCTGGCGCGGGCCCAGGACCTGGCGCGCATGGGCAGCTTCGATTGGCGGCGTGGCCATGGTGGACCTTTGTTCTCGGTCGAAGGCCTGCGCGTCTTCGGCCTGGGCCCGAACGACGACCTGGCTTTTCGACCCCTGCTGCGGATGCTGTCGGACGACGACCGGCGCGGACTGGTGCAGGTGCTGCGCGAGGTGATGAAACACAGCACCGTGCTGGCCACGGACATCCCGGCGACCCTGCGCGACGGGCGCCAGCGCATCGTCCACGTCGAGGCCGAGCCCGAATTCAGCGAGCACGGCAACCTGATCGGCTACAGCGGCATCGTCCAGGATGTCACCGACCGACGCATGGCCGAGGACAAGATCCGCCACCTCGCCAACTTCGACGTCCTGACGGGCTTGCCGAACCGGCGCCAGCTCATCTGGCGCGCCGAACGCGCGCTCGAGCACGGGCGGCGCCTCAATCACCAGGTCGCCTTGCTGCTGATCGACCTCGACCGCTTCAAGATCATCAACGACACGCTCGGCCACGGGGCCGGCGACGAGTTGTTGATGGAGGTCGCGCGCCGACTTCGCTCGTGCGTGCGCCATTCCGACCAGGTCACCGAAAGTTCGATCGAGTCGCTCGGCTCGCGTTCGCACCGTTCGCTCGAAGCGGTCGGGCGGCTCGGCGGCGATGAATTCGTCGCGCTGTTGCCCGAAGTGATCGACGAGCGCGACGCCGAACGGGTCGCTTCGCGCATCCTGGACCTGATGCGCGAGCCGATCTTCGTCGGCGGTCAGGAGTGCTTCGTCACGGCCAGCGTCGGCATCGCGCTCTATCCGCGCGACGGTCTGTCGGTGGCCGACCTGATGCGCAACTCCGACGTGGCCATGTATTCGGTCAAGTCGGCAGGGCGCAACTCGGCATCGCTCTACCGCCCGGCCCTGGCCGGCCAGGGCCGCGAAAAGCTCGAACTCGAAAGCGCCCTGCACAAGGCGATCGAGCGCGATGAACTGGTGCTGCACTACCAGCCCAAGGTCGACGTCCGCGCCGCCAAGATGGTCGGTGCCGAGGCCTTGATGCGCTGGCGCCGCAACGGCGTGCTGGTGCCCCCCGGCGACTTCATCCCGATGGCCGAAGAGACCGGCCTGATCGTGCCGCTGAGCGAATGGGCGATCCGCGAGGCCGCGCGCCAGGCTCGCGTCTGGCAGGACAGCTTCGGTTTTTCCGACTCGATCGCGGTGAACCTGCCCAATCGCCTGTTCGAGCGCACCGACCTGGTGGAGTACATCCACAACGCCGTCACCACCTATGGCGTTCCGCACCATGCGATCGAGCTCGAGATCACCGAGACGGGGTTGATGAAAGACCTGCAGAACGTGATTCCGTCGCTGCATCGGCTCAACGAGATCGGGGTCGAGATCTCGATCGACGACTTCGGCACGGGCTACTCCTCGCTGGCCTACCTCACCACCTTGCCGATCAGCGAGCTCAAGATCGACCGCAGTTTCGTGCGCGATCTGGGCATGACCCCGCAAAGTTCGGCCGTCGTCACCGCGATCATCGCGCTGGCCCGCTCGCTGGGCCTGCGCGTGATCGCCGAGGGCGTGGAGAACCTGCGCCAGATGGAAGTGCTGCATCGGCTGGGCTGCGGGACGATGCAGGGCTTCCTCTTCAGCCGCCCGCAGCCTCCCGACGCCATCGAGACCTGGCTGCAGCAAACCATCCTGCCGCGCAAGGCCCCCTGGATCGGCAAGGCCGGGGAGGCCGAGATCGGCGAGGTGCTGCGTTTCGCCGACGGACGAGACGCCCGCAGCAAGCCCGCCGTCTGATTATTCCGCGACGGCATGGAAGCGACCCGCCCCGCCGCGTTGAGCGGCCCCACGGCCGATGTGGCCCGCCTCGCCAAGGCGGCGCTGCGCCGGCTCGCCGCCGACAAACTCGAGCCGACGCCCGAGAACTACGCGCGCGCGTGGCGCCAGGAATCCGGCGAGCCTGCGCCTCCCTTGGCGCCCCCCGCGGCGGACGACGGCCCCGCGATCGCCGCATTGATCGAGCGCATCGTCCGCGGCATCGAACGCGGCAGCCGGGGCTGGACGACCGCGCGCAAGAAAGAAAGCTTGCAACGCGTGCTCACGGGCAGTCGCAGCGATGCCCGGCGGCTGCAGCAGCGTTTGTCGCAACTGGTCGCGAGCTGGGACGTCGAACCGAGCGACGCGCCGGGCGCAACGTCGGCCCCCGGTGCCCCCACCGAACCGGCTGCCGAACCGGCCTCGCAGCCTGGAGCGCTCGATATGGCGCCGACCGGGCATTGGGGCCGAGCGGTGCAAAGCCTGGGCGGCACGGTCCAACTGGCGCTGCCCCCAGGCGAAGAGTCTCCGCACGAACTCGCGCTGGCCCTGGGGACCGTGCTCGAGCGCGTCGAGCACGACGGCGCCGACGCGCCGCTGGTGGCCGAGCTCGAGGCGCTGTGCGCGCGGGCCGGGCCGGTGCTGCAGCATCGGCATCACTTGGTCGATCTGCTCAACGGGTTGTGCGGTGAACTGACCGCGAGCTTGACCGATCTGGCGGAGAACGACAGTTGGGCGCGCGGTCAATGCGAGGCCATGCAGGTTCGGATCGACGAAGGACTGAGCGCGCGTGGTGTCCGCGCAGTCAGTGAACTGCTGCGCGACACCCGGTCTCGGCAGGCCGAACTTCGCGAAGAGCGCGAACGGTCCCGCGACGCGCTCAAAGGCCTGATCAATCGGATGCTCTCCGAGCTCGACGAGCTCGGAGAGCAGACCGGCAATTTCCACGACAGCGTCGGCCGCTATGCCGACGTCATCGAAAAGGCCGACACCCTCGAGGGCTTGACCGGCGTGGTGCGCGAAATGGTCGAGGAAAGTCGCACCGTTCAGGCGCTGGTCCGCGGCACCCAGGCGCGGTTGCAGGAAGAACACGGCAAGGCCCAGGGCTTGACGCAGCGCGTCATGGAACTCGAGTCCGAGATGCAGCGCCTTTCCAACGAGGTCGCCACCGACCAGCTGACGCAGGTCGCGAACCGACGCGGCCTGCTGCAGGCATTCGACGCGGAAAGCGCGCGCCTGGCGCGCGGTGGCGGTGCGCTCTCGATCGGCCTGCTCGACATCGACAATTTCAAGCGCCTGAACGACGAGCTCGGTCACGGCGCGGGCGACGAAGCCCTCAAGTCGCTCGCGGCGGTGGTTTCGAAAACGCTGCGGCCGACCGACCACGTCGCCCGCTACGGTGGGGAAGAGTTCGTGGTGCTGCTGCCCGATACCCCGGTCGAGGAGGGGCAGCAAATCCTGACCCGACTTCAGCGCGCCCTCACGGGCGGCCTCTTCATGCACGAGCAAAGACAAGTGTTCGTGACTTTTTCGGCCGGCCTCACAGGCTACATCGCCGGCGAGCGCATCGAGCAGGCGCTCGAGCGCGCCGACCGCGGGCTCTACGAAGCCAAGCGCACCGGCAAGAACCGCACCTGCATCGGCTAGCGCCCCGCGACGCTAGTCGCTGGCGAGATTCGCCTTGACCCGTTGCAGCAGGCTCGCGAGCAGCGCCCGCTCCGCCGCGCTCATCCCCGTGACGGCGCGTGCGCCCAGGTGCCGGGCCTGCTGGCGCAAGGCGCGCTGAACCTCGTGCCCGGCTTCGGTGGCGTGCAGCCGCAGGTGGCGGCGGTCGGCGACGTCGGCTTCGGCGCCCAACAGTCCGCGTTCCCGCAGACCTTTGACGAGGCGCGCCAACTGCGCCTTGTCCCGACCACTGTGCAGCGCCAATTCACTCTGCGTCGCGCCTGGGCGACGGGCGAAATAGTCGAGCACCTTGGCGTCCATGTGGGTGATGTCGTGCGGACCGTCGCGCAAAAACCGGTATTGCATCGACCGGTACTCGTGCATCACCGCGTGGACGAGTTCGAGGATGTCGTCGTCTTCGCCCTTACGGTTGACATTGTCAAGTGTTTTGCGCATGATCGATGACATTATCAATCAATTCCCATCCTGCATGTCCCACTCCGACCATGTCCCCGCCAGCCTCGGCCGCGTCCAGCGGGTGCGCCACGAACTCAAGATCCGCGACCTGGAGGTGGTGCGGGTCGAGTCCATCAGCCCCGGTTTTCGCAGCGTGACGTTCGCCGGCGAGTCGCTGGTCGATTTCACGTCCGCGTCGTTCGACGACCATGTCAAGTTCATGCTCGACCCCACCGGCCCCGCTCCGGTGCGCCGCGACTACACGCCGCGCCGCTACGACCCCGTCGCCCGCGAGTTGACGCTCGAGTTCGCCCTGCACGGCGACGGTCCCGCGGCCGAATGGGCCGCGCAAGCGCGTCCAGGGCAGCGGGCGACGGTAGGCGGCCCCCGCGGGTCGTTCATCGTGCCGACCGATTTCGACTGGCACCTGCTGGTCGGCGACGCCACCGCCGTGCCCGCGATCGCCCGACGCCTCGAGGAGTTGCCGCCCGGCGTTCGTGCCATCGTGATCGTGCAGCTCGCCGATCCGCTGGACCGGCGCGCGTTCGTCAGCGCCGCCGCGGTCGACCTGCAATGGGTCGCGCACGCGGACGCGTTGCTGGCCGCGGTCCGGGCGCTCGACTTTCCCGCCGGCGAAGGCTATGCGTGGTGTGCCGGGGAGGCGAAAGTGGTCGCGGCCTTGCGCCGGTCGATCGTGGAAGACAAAGGCTTGAGCCGACATGCGATCCGGGCGGCCGCGTATTGGAAGGAAGGGGCGGTGGCGCACCACGAGAATCTGGAGGCTTGATGGGGGGTGTCCACGGGCCCGGTCCTTCGACTCGCCCAGGCCGGACGGAAAATTCGTTTCCATTCACCCGCCAAATCCGTGGCCCACGCGGGCTTCGACAAGCCGACCCGAACGGTTATTTTTCCCGTTACCCCTACCCTGTTCGCCCTGAGCTAGGCGAAGGGCCGGTGACTGGGCACGCGAGCTCAGCTGCGTGAGATTCACGGCCCCCGCCGCCGCCCTGCCTGCGCGTCGCCGCTCCAGCCGGCGCGGCCGTCGCGCCGGGTGGCGGCGTCGCGTTCTTGCGCAAAGAGCTGTTCGAGTTGTTGCCTTCCCTGCTTCGAGGCAGCGATGAGCTTGGCCTCGTCCTTGCGATGGGGCGCGAGCTGGATCAGTTGGTCGACGTTATGTCGCCGAAAACGCAAGGCCAGGGTGCGGGCCTGATGCCGCTCCCAGCCGAGTTGCTCGAGCACGCTGCGGGCGCTCATCAGCGCCGAGTCGAGCGTCTCGCGTTCGATCAGGGTGACGCCGAGATCGTGCAACTCGAAGTAGTGGCGCACATTGCGGGCACGGGCGACGACGGTCAGGTTCGGGAAGTGCTCGCGCACCATCTTCGCGACCTCGATGCTTTGGGCGACGTCGTCGATCGCCAGCACGAAGACCGACGCGGTCGCAGCACCGGCGGTTCGCAGCATGTCCAGGCGGGTCGCGTCGCCATAGAAGACCGGCCAGCCGAAGCGCCGCATCGCCTCGATCTGCTCGGCATCGACGTCCAGCACGGTCGGCTGGATCCCGTTGGCGTAGAGCATCCGGCCCACCACTTGGCCATAGCGGCCGAAGCCCGCGATGATGACCGAGCGGTGCTGCGGGTCGGCGAGCTCCTCGAGCGCCACCCCCTGCCGGGCGCGGCCGGCCAGTCGGGGAATCCACCAGCGATCGGCAGCGACCAGGAGCAAGGGCGTCACCAGCATCGATATCGCCACCGCGGCGATCAGCAGCGATGCGCTCGAGCCGGCGATCGCGCCGGTGCCGGCCGCGGACTGGAACACCACGAAACCGAATTCGCCTCCCTGGGCGAGCAAGATGATGAAAACCGGCCGCTCGGGCTTGGGCAAGGGCATCGAACGCCCCATGCCCCACAGCACCGCGCCCTTGAGCGCGAGAAACCCGATCACGGCGGCAGCGATCGCGAGCGGCCGCTGCATCACGACGGCGAAGTCGATGCTCATCCCGACCGCAATGAAGAACAGGCCCAGGAGCAGACCCTTGAAGGGCTCGATGTCGGTTTCGAGTTCACGCCGATATTCGCTCTCGGCGAGCAGCACACCGGCGAGAAAGGCGCCGAGCGC
This sequence comes from Pseudomonadota bacterium, assembly GCA_030776545.1. Lineage (GTDB taxonomy): Bacteria > Pseudomonadota > Gammaproteobacteria > Burkholderiales > Burkholderiaceae_C > LMDS01. The sequence continues at coordinate 7,349 of JALYHO010000044.1, forward strand.
CATCGACAAGCCCACCCACTGCATCAACGCCGCGGTCGCAACGACCAGAAGGAGGGCCGCCGCGGTGAAGATCTCGGGGGTCGCGCTGCGTGCGATCCAGCGCAGCGCCGGGCGGATCATCAGGCGCCCGCCGAGCACGATCGCGGCGATGACGCCGATCGCCTTGGCGGCCTTGAGCCAGGCGTTGCCGCCGGACGAGCCATGGGTGACCGCCAGCAGCGGCAAAAGCGCGAGGATCGGGATCGCCGCCACGTCCTGGAGCAAGGACACGCTCAGCACCCCCTGGCCCGAGGTGGTGGCGAGCAGCCCGCGTTCGCCGAGGACGCCCAGGCCGATCGCCGTCGACGACATCGCCAGTCCGAGGGCGGCGACCATCGCGAGACGCCAGTCCATCCCGAACCCGGTCGCGACCGCGAACATGAGGGCGGCAGACCCGAACAGCTGGACGCTGCCCCAGCCGAATATCGGCTTGCGCAGCGACCACAGGCGTTTCGGATCGAGTTCCAGGCCGACCAGGAAAAGCATGAGCACCACCCCGAACTCCGAGAACTGCAGGATGTCCTCGGGATTGGTGACGAACTCGAGCCCCCACGGCCCGATGAGGATTCCCGCCGCGAGGTAGCCGATGATGGACCCGAGCCCGAGAAACTTGGCCACCGGAACCGCCGCGACCGCGGCAGCGAGGTAGATCAGTGCACCGGTGAGCCAGCTGCCGTGTCCCATCAGACGGCACCCGACCGGACGCTGTCCACGTGGCGCCCCCTCGGGGCGTCGAGCGGGCCGTCCGCCTCGTCCTCGGGGCGCGCGTCCGGCGGCACTTGGGGCGGCAGGCCGTAGAGGAGTTCGTCCAGTTCCGGCCAGCGCGGATAGCTCGCGAGGCGGCCGCCATAGTGCTCGAGGTGGGCGGCCAGGTCGGCCTCCTCGACCCGATGCGCGCCATGCAGCACCAAAGGCGGCAAAAAGCGCATGCCGCAAAGCGTGGCCGTTTGCTGGTAGGGCGGCAAGAAGGCGGAAAAAGCGTAGCCGTTGTCGCCGTCGGCGCGGTAGGCGTCGGCCGGGCCGCCGGTGGTCACCACCAGCCACAGGTCCTTGCCGCGCAGCGCGGTTCCGCCGGGGCCATAGGCCCAGCCGAAGCTCAGGACCTCGTCGAGCCACAACTTCATCAGGGGCGGCATGCCGTACCAGTGGATGGGATGCTGCCAGACGACCAGCTGGGCCCGCCCCAGCAGGGATTGTTCGGCGTCGACGTCGATCAGGTAGTCGGGATAGAGCGAATACAGATCGCGCACCGCGATCACGGGCGACCCGGGTGCCGGGGCCAATTGCCGGGCGGCGTGCATCAGGCGCCGGTTGATCCGCGAATGTTCCATCTGCGGATGGGCGGTGATCACGACCACGTCCGCCGCCCGGGTCGGGGTCGTGTCGGGGTCGGCGCTGGCGGCGGTCGTTGGGTCGGCCATGGAATCCGGTGGGTAAGGGGGGGCGG
>JALYHO010000045.1 GCA_030776545.1 Pseudomonadota bacterium
GACCCGAGACGGTCACGCGCCTCGGCGCGGGACTCGCGATGCTGTCGTTCGCGGCCATGGCGCTCGGCCCGCTGTGGGGCCCGCGCGCCCAACTCTGGCTGCTGGCGATGACCGCCATCGGCTTCGACCTGGGTGTGCAGGCGGCGCTGATCGCGCACCAGACCATCGTCTACGGCATCGACCCGGGCGCTCGCAGCCGGCTTAACGCGGTGTTGATGGTGGGAATGTTCATCGGCATGGCGACGGGCGCGGCGCTCGGCAGCCAGTTGCTCGCGACCTGGGGCTGGAGCGCGGTCGCGGCGCTGGCCGGGACGGCTTCGTTCGCCGCGCTCTGCGTGCGCCTGTGGCCGCCGTCGGCGATCGTGGCGGCAGCGTGATCGACGCTCCCCTATAGTCCGACCGACACGGGGGCCGACGAAACGCCAGGCCTCGAACACGCATCGGGGATGACCGGCCCCCGGCGCTCCGAAGAGAGACATCGATGAGCGACCCCTCCAAACCTGTCGAGCCCGGCAGCGCACGGACCGAAGACGCCGACCCGCAGGAAAGTGCCGAGTGGCAGGCTGCGATCGCCTCCGTGCTGCAGGCGGCCGGACCGGCGCGCGTGCGCGACCTCATGGACCGGCTCGCCGTCACGGCGCGCGATCCGTCCATCGGTTGGCAGCCCGTGCGCGGCACACCCTACCTCAACACGATCCCGCTGTCCGCGCAGACGGCGTTCCCCGGCGACCTGGCGATCGAGGAGCGACTCGCCTCGCTCATGCGCTGGAACGCACTCGCCATGGTGGTGCGCGCGAATCAGGCCTACGGCGAACTCGGCGGCCACATCGCGAGCTACGCGAGCGCGGCCGATCTGTTCGAAGTCGGCTTCAATCACTTCTTCCGCGGCGCGCAGGCCGACGCCGGTGGCGACCTGGTCTTTTTCCAGCCGCACTCGGCGCCCGGCGTCTATGCCCGTGCCTTCCTGGAGGGCCGCCTGACCGAGCAGGACCTGGCGCACTATCGCCAGGAGATCACGGCCCGCGAACACGGCGTGCAGGGTCTCAGCAGCTACCCGCACCCGTGGCTCATGCCGGGCTTCTGGCAATTTCCGACCGGCTCGATGGGCCTCGGGCCGATCAGTTCGATCTTCCACGCGCGCTTCATGCGCTACCTCCAGCACCGCAAGCTGCTCGAAACGAGTTCGCGCAAGGTCTGGGGGGTGTTCGGCGACGGCGAGATGGACGAACCCGAGAGCATGTCGGCGCTCACGCTCGCCTCGCGGGAGAACCTCGACAACCTGATCTGGGTGGTCAACTGCAACCTGCAGCGCCTGGATGGCCCGGTGCGCGGCAACAGCCGCGTGATCGACGAGCTCGAGGCGCTGTTCGCGGGTGCCGGCTGGCGTGTCATCAAGCTGGTGTGGGGTTCCGACTGGGATGGCCTCTTCGCACGCGACGTCGACGGCGCACTCGCCCGCGCGTTCGCGCAGACCGTCGACGGCCAGTTCCAGACCTTCGCGGCGAAGGACGGCCGCTACAACCGCGACCATTTTTTCGGCCAGAACCCCCAGCTGGCCGCGCTCGCGCAGGGACTCACCGACGAGCAGATCGATCACCTGAAGCGCGGCGGCCACGACCTGGTGAAGATCCACGCGGCGTACCACGAGGCCGCGCGCAGCGTCGGCCGGCCGACCGTCATCCTGGCGCAGACCAAGAAGGGCTACGGCATGGGCGGCGCGGGCCAGGGCCGCATGACAACGCACCAGCAGAAAAAGCTCGAACGTGAAGACCTGGTGGCGTTTCGCAACCGATTCAGCTTGTCGCTCACCGACGACCAGGCGGCGGCGCTGGAATTCGTGAAGCCGGCCGCCGACACCCCGGAAATGCGTTACCTGATGGCGCGCCGCGAAGCGCTCGGCGGCAGCATGCCGGCGCGGACGCAGGCCGCCCCCCCGGTGGCGGTGCCGGCGCTCTCGACCTACGCCGAATTCGCGACCCACGCCGACGGCAAGGAGATGAGCACGACGATGGCGTTCGTCCGCATGCTGACCCACCTGCTGAAGGACGAGCGGCTCGGGCCCCGCGTCGTGCCCATCGTGGCCGACGAGGCGCGCACCTTCGGGATGGCCAATCTGTTCAAGCAGGTCGGGATCTATTCGAGCGCGGGGCAGACCTACGAGCCGGAGGACATCGGTTCGATCCTGAGCTACCGGGAGGCGACCGACGGACAGATCCTGGAAGAAGGCATCAGCGAGGCCAGCGCGCTCAGCAGCTGGACGGCAGCCGCCACGAGCTACTCGGTGCATGGCCAGGCGATGCTGCCGTTCTACATCTACTACTCGATGTTCGGCTTCCAGCGCGTCGGCGACCTGATCTGGGCGGCCGCCGACCAGCGCTCGCGCGGTTTCCTGCTCGGGGCCACGGCAGGGCGGACGACGCTGGGCGGCGAAGGGCTCCAGCACCAGGATGGAAGCAGCCTGCTGCAGGCCTCGACGGTTCCCAACTGCCGCGCCTACGACCCGTGCTTCGCGGGCGAGTTCGCGGTCATCCTCGATCACGGCATGCGCGAGATGATGGAACGCCGGCAGGACGTTTTCTACTACGTGACCTTGATGAACGAGAACTACCCCCAGCCTTCGCTGCCGGCAGGTGTCGAGGGCGACGTGATCAGGGGCCTCTACCGCCATGCGAGCTTCGGCACGGGCGTCGCGACCACGGCGCGGCAAGGCCGGGTGCGACTGGTCGGCTCCGGCACGATTCTGCGCGAGGCCATCGCTGCGGCCGAATTGCTGGCGACGGATTGGGGCGTCGAGGCCGAAGCCTGGAGCGCGACGAGCTTCAGCGAACTCGCCCGCGACGCGCGCGAGGTCGAGCGATGGAACCGCCTGAATCCGCAACTCGCACCGCGCCTGAGTTTTGTGCGGCGATGCCTCGAAGGTGACGCGCCGATCGTCGCCGCGACCGACTACGTGCGCGGCTGGCCGCAACTCATCGCCAGCTACGTCCGGGCGCCGTTCATCGCGTTGGGGACGGACGGCTTCGGCCGCAGCGACACGCGCGCCGCGCTGCGCAACTTTTTCGAAGTGGATCGTCACCAGATCGTGCTTGCCGCGCTCACGGCGCTGCGCGAACAGGGGTCGGTCGACGCGGCCACTTGCGCGCAGGCGATTCTCCGCTACGGCATCCGAAGCGACCAGGCAGCGTCTTGGGCGTGCTGACAACGCCTGGAGCGACGCCGACGTTCAGGTCACCCAGCGAAACGCCAACGGGATGAGTAGCGACGCCAGCAGCACCTGCAGACCGAGGGCGATGCCCGCGTAGGCCCCGGCGTCTGGATGCACCTGGATCGCGCGTGCCGCGCCGATGCCGTGCGAGGTGGTGCCGAGGGCGAAGCCGCGTATCGGCCACGCGTCGATGCCCAGCATGTTGAAGATGGTCTTGCCCGACAAGGCGCCGACCAACCCGGTCACGACCGCGAACACGGCCGCAAGCGCCGGCACGCCGCCGACCCGCTCGGCGATTCCCATCGCGACCGGCGCGGTCACCGATTTCGATGCGAGCGAGCGCACGACCTCACCCGGCATCCCCAACGCCCACGCCATCGCGACCGCGCTCC
>JALYHO010000046.1 GCA_030776545.1 Pseudomonadota bacterium
CGAAGAAGCCGTAGAGCCAGTTGATGCAGGCCAGCCCCCCGGCGACGAAGAACGGCAGGTGCAGTTCGATGCCGCCGAGCAGGCCGCCGAGCACCGGACCGAGGATGAAGCCCATGCCTAGCATCGCCCCGAGCAGGCCGAAGGCCTTGGCGCGGCCCTGGGGTGGCGTGATGTCGGCGACATAGGCATTCGCGACCGCGATATTGGATTGCATCGCGCCGCTGAAGACCCGCACCACCACCAGCATCCAGAGCGCGGTTGCCAGACCGGTGACGATGAAGCCGAGCGCGAGCCCGCTGAAACCGAGCAGCAGCACGGGCCGCCGTCCGAAGCGGTCGGAGAGCCGGCCGAGGATCGGGGAACCGAAGAAGTTGGCGATCCCGAACGTCATCGTCATGACGCCATACCAGGTCGCTTGCGCGGCCGGGGAACTGGTGAACTGCCCGACCATCAACGGCAGCACCGGGATGATCAGGCCGATCGACACCATGTCGATCAGGACCGTGGCCATGATGAAAGGCATCGCCGCCTTTCGTCCGGCAGGCGCCGGTCTGGAGGCCGACTTTGCGACGACGGACGATGCGGGTGCGATGGCCGGAGGTGCTTCTGGGGTCATGGGCAGCGCACCCGTCTATTCCATGCGGTAGTTGGGCGCTTCTTTCGTGATTTGAACGTCGTGAACGTGGCTCTCGCGCATCCCGGCGCTGGAGATTTCGACGAACTCGGCCTTCTCGTGCATGTCGGCGATGCTGGCGCAGCCGCAGTAGTGCATCGAGGCGCGCAGGCCGCCGGCCATCTGGAAAATGACCGTGACCACCGACCCCTTGTAGGGGACCTGCCCTTCGATCCCTTCCGGGACGAGCTTGGCGGTGTTCGGGTTGTTGCCGGCATGGTCCTGGAAGTAACGGTCGGCCGAGCCCTGCTGCATCGCGCCGATCGACCCCATGCCGCGGTAGCTCTTGTAGGTGCGGCCCTGGTAGAGGATGGTCTCGCCGGGGGCTTCCTCGGTGCCGGCGAACGCGCCGCCCATCATCACGGTATCGGCGCCGGCAGCGATGGCCTTGGCGAGGTCACCCGAGTAGCGCACGCCGCCGTCGGCGATCAGCGGCACTCCGCTGCCCTGCAAGGCCTTGGCGACCTGCTCGATCGCGAAAATTTGCGGCACACCGACGCCGGTGACGATCCGTGTGGTGCAGATCGACCCGGGCCCGATGCCGATCTTGACGGCATCGGCGCCCGCTTCGACCAGCGCCAGCGCGGCCTCGCCGGTGGCGATGTTGCCGCCGATCACGTCGACCTGCGGATGGTGGCGCTTGACCCAGCGGACCCGCTCGATCACACCGGCACTGTGCCCGTGGGCGGTGTCGACGACGATCACGTCGACCCCCGCGCGAACGAGCAGTTCGACCCGCTCGTCCGTGCCCTCGCCCACCCCGACGGCGGCGCCGACGCGCAGTTTGCCCATGGCGTCGCGGGCGGCGTTCGGGAAGCTGGTCTGCTTGGTGATGTCCTTGACGGTCATCAGCCCGCGCAACTCGAACGCGTCGTTGACGACCAGCACGCGCTCCAGCTTGTGCCGGTGCATCAGGGCCTTGCCGTCCTCGATGGTGGCGCCCTCGCCCACCGTGATCAGACGCTCGCGGGGGGTCATGATGGCGCTCACCGGCACATCCAGGCGCGATTCGAAGCGCAGGTCCCGATTGGTGACGATGCCCGCCACGGTCTTGCCTGAAATCACAGGGAACCCGGAGACGCCGTGCTGGCGGGACAGCTCCATGACAGCCCGCACCGGGGTATCGGGCGCCACGGTGATGGGGTCGCGCAGCACACCGGATTCGTAGCGCTTGACGCGGGCGACCTCGGCAGCTTGCTGCCGGGCGGTGAGGTTCTTGTGGATGATCCCGATGCCCCCCTCCTGGGCCAGCGCGATCGCGAGCCGTGCCTCGGTGACGGTGTCCATGGCCGCGGAGACCAGCGGCAGGTTCAGGCGGATGTTGCGGGAGAGCGGGGTGGAGAGGTCGGTATCGCGAGGCAACACCTGGGAGAACGCCGGCACCAACAACACATCGTCGAAGGTGAGCGCTTTGCCAAGAAGGCGCATGGGAAGAAGCTCCTGACGCAAAAGCGAATTATAGGGATGCGCAAACAATGACACGAAACCGAACGCCGCCGGCCGCTGAAACGTGAGGTGCGACATACACTGCCTACCCATGACGAGCGACGAAGGACGGCCATGACGCGTTGGACCCCGGCCCTGCTGGTGATGGCGCTGGCGCTTGCCGCTTCGATGCCAGCGGCGGCCCAATGGAAATGGCGCGACAAGAACGGGCTGACGCAATACAGCGACCTGCCGCCTCCACCGAGCGTCCCCGCGAAAGACATCCTGCAACGGCCACTCAGCGTGCCGGAGCGGGGCGCGGCCGCCGCCACCGCCTCGGCCCCTTCGGCGTCGGCCGCTTCCGCGGCACCGCTCGCCGCGGCCCGTCCCTCGGACCCCGAACTGGAAGCCCGACGCAAGAAGACCGAGCAGGACGCGCTGGACAAAAAGAAGGCCGAGGATGCGAAGAACGCCGCGATCCGCGCCGAAAATTGCAGTCGGGCACGCGAGCAAATGCGGACCTTCGACAGCGGCGTGCGCATTTCCCGCACCAATTCGAGCGGCGAGCGCGAGTACCTGGACGACGCAGCGCGGACTGCGGAGCAAGCCCGAACGCAACAGGCGATCAATTCGGAGTGCCGCTGACGGGTTGTCGTTCGGATCTCGGCCGTTCGAATCTCCGCCGTTCGAATCTCGCGCGCTCCAAATAACGCTTCAGCGGGGCTTGGGGCGTGCCGCCTTGCCTTGCGCCTGCTGGCGCCGACGGCGGCTTTCTTTCGGGTCGACGCGCAAAGGCCGGTAGAGCTCGACCCGGTCGCCGTCGCGCAGCAGGTCGCCGCGAGCGCAGAAGTTGCCCCAGATGCCCACGGGCAGGTCATCGATCGCCAGGCCGGGGTGCCTAGCGGCCAGGCCGCTGCCGCGCAAGGCATCGGTGACGGTGGACCCGGGGACGAGCCGCAGGCTCACTTCGTCGACCTCGCCGGCGCGCGGGCTGTAGACGACGCTCACCGACAGCGTCGGTTCGACGTCAGCGTGGGCCATGGACCTGCTCGGCCCGCTTCACGAACGAATCGACGAAGGTATCGGCGATCCGGTCGAAAACCGGGCTGATCAAGGCGTCGAGCACGAGGTTGGCGAAGCTGTAGCGCAACTCGAACACGACCTTGCAGGCTTGCGCATCGGCACCGGCCTGAATCGGCACCGGTTCGAAGCGCCAGGTGCCGTCGAGCGTCGAGAACGGTCCGTCGACCAGCTTCAGGACCACGCTCTGATCGACGACCTGGACGTTGCGGGTCGTGAACGCCTGTCGGACGCCGAGGTAGGAAAGAAATACCCGGGCCGTGATGCCGTCCTCGTGCCGCGCCACCACCTCGGCGCGTTCGCACCAGGGCAGGAACTTCGGATAGTCCTCGACCGCGGTGACGAGCGCGTACATCTGATGGGGCGTGTAGCCCAGCAATACTGATTTGTTGACGTGCTTCATACAATGCACAAATTGTATGGGGCCCTCGTCGCCCCCAGATCGCTTGCCATGTCCATTGCCGAAAACCGCCGCGCCTTCTTTGACTACCACCTCGAGGAGCGCCACGAGGCGGGCATGGTGCTGCAGGGCTGGGAGATCAAGGCCATCCGCGCCGGACAGGTCCAACTCACCGACGGCTACGTGGTGATCCGGGACGGCGAGCTCTATCTGATCGGCTGTCGCATCAACGCCTTGCGCAGTGCCTCGACCCACATCAGTCCCGAGGCCGACCGGACCAAGAAGCTCCTGCTGCACAAGGAAGAAATCAAGCGCCTGGTGGGCAAGGTGGAACAGAAAGGCTATACCCTCGTGCCGCTCAACCTGCACTACAAGGGCGGCCTCGTGAAGGCCGAGATCGCACTGGCCAAAGGCAAGGCCGAGCATGACAAGCGCGACACCGAGAAAAAGCGCGACTGGGAGCGTGAGAAAGGCCGCTTGATGCGGCACAAGGTCTCGACCAAACCGCGGCACTGAATTCTTCCACAAGGAGCCCGATTCCCCGATGCGCCACCTTCACGAGCTGCCGGGCCCGCGTGCCCTCCCGATCATCGGCAACGCCTGGCGGCTCCAGCGCACCCGGGTGCACCAGCAGGTCGAAAACTGGAATCGCGCCTACGGACCGCTGTTCCAGTTTCGGCTCGGCCGGCGCGGCCCGATGCTGGGCGTCTCGGATCACCAGGCCGTCGCGGCGCTGCTGAGGGACCGACCGGACGGCTTCAGACGCACCCGTCTGCTCGAAGTGATCGGCGGTGAAATGGGGTTGACCCCGGGCCTCTTCGCCGCCAACGGCGACGACTGGAAACGCCAGCGCCGCATGGTGATGGCCGGGCTGGACCCGACCCATGTCAAGGCCTACTACCCGTCGCTGGCGCGGGTGGCGCAGCGCCTGCGCACGCGCTGGACCCAGGCCGCGCGACACGCCGCTTCGATCGAACTGCAACCCGACCTGATGCGTTTCACGGTCGATGCGATCGCCGGCCTCGCGTTCGGTGCCGACGTGAACACGCTCGAGTCGGACGCCGAAGTGATCCAGCAGCACCTGGACAAGATTTTCCCGACCCTGTCCCGACGCCTGTTCGCGCTGGTGCCCTGGTGGCGCTATTTTCCCAGCGCCGCCGACCGCGAAGTGGTCCGCTCGGTGGCGGCGGTCAACGCCGCGATCGCCACCTTCATCGCCGAGGCCCGCGCCCGACTGGCGGCCGACGCGACGCGTCGTGCGGCGCCTCCGAACCTGCTCGAGGCGATGGTCGTCGCGGCCGAGGACGGCCAAGGGTCGCTCAGCGACCGCGACGTCGCGGGCAACGTCCTGACCATGCTCCTGGCGGGCGAGGACACCACCGCCAACACGCTCGCCTGGATGATCCACCTGCTCTGGCGTCACCCCGAGGTGCTGCGGCGCGCGCAGGCCGAGGTGCGCGGCCTGGGCCTCGATCTGGGGGATTGGACCCCCGAGCACCTGGCGGGCCTCGACTACCTCGAGGCCTGCGCCAATGAAACCATGCGGCTCAAGCCGGTGGCGCCGTTCCAGGTGATGGAAGCCTTGCGCGACACGCAGGTCGCCGATGTGCAGGTGCCGACCGGCACGCTGATCTGGTGCGTGATGCGCGGCGACACCATGGCGGCGCGCCACTTTCCGGAGCCAGAGACGTTCCGGCCCGAACGCTGGCTCGCCTCCGGGGACGGCGCCGCGGCGTCGAGCTCTGCCAAGCGCATCTCGATGCCGTTCGGCGCCGGTCCGCGGGTGTGCCCGGGGCGCTACCTGGCGCTGCTCGAGATCAAGATGGCGATGACGGTGCTGCTGAACCACTTCGACATCGCCACGGTGGAGGCGCCCGGCGGCGTCGAGCCGGTCGAGCACATGGCTTTCACGATGATGCCCGTGGGGCTGCGAATGACGCTGCGGGTCCGTACCGCCTGACGGGGGCCGCCCCCTCCCCCCTCAAGCCGCGAGGACCTGCAAAGCCTGTTCGCAGTCGGCGATCAAATCATCGACCCCCTCCAGGCCGATCGAAAAACGCACGAGCGCGCCGCGCCAGCGCGGTGTCTTGCGCATCTGTGCGAGGTCGTAGGGAACGACGAGGCTCACCGGTCCGGCCCACGAATACCCGATCTTGAAGAGTTTCAAGGCCTCGACGAAGGCGTCGATCCGGTGTGCGGCATAGCGCTCGTCGAACACCACCGAGAAGAGGCCCGCGGCGCCACGGCAAAGCCGTTGCCAATGGTCGTGACCGGGCGACCCGCTGAAAGCCGGATGGAGCACGTGCGCCACCTCGGGACGGGCGGCCCACCACTGCGCCAGCGCGCGCGCCGCGCGGT
>JALYHO010000047.1 GCA_030776545.1 Pseudomonadota bacterium
GGCTCAGTCATCGCGCGCTGCATCGTAGGCTTCGACGATGCGCGCCACCAGCGGGTGGCGGACCACGTCGGACGAGTTGAAGCGCGTGGTCGCGATGCCGCGGACCCGGCGCAGCACGCGCTCGGCGTCGATCAGGCCGCTGCCGGTGCCGCGTGGCAGGTCGATCTGGCTCACGTCGCCGTTGACGACCACCTTGGTGCCGAATCCGATGCGGGTGAGAAACATCTTCATCTGCTCACTGGTACTGTTTTGCGCCTCGTCGAGGATGACGAAGGCGTGGTTGAGCGTGCGGCCGCGCATGAACGCGAGGGGAGCGATCTCGAGCGTGCCGCGCTCGAACGCCTTGGCCACTTTTTCGGCGCCCATCAAGTCGTAGAGAGCGTCGTAGAGCGGCCTGAGGTAGGGGTCGACCTTTTGCGCCAGGTCGCCCGGCAGGAAGCCCAGGCGTTCGCCGGCCTCGACGGCGGGGCGGGTCAGGATGATGCGTTGCACGGCGCTGCGCTCGAGGGCGTCGACCGCACAGGCGACCGCGAGAAAGGTCTTGCCGGTGCCGGCCGGCCCGATCCCGAAAGTCAGGTCGTGAGCGAGGATGTTGCGCAGGTAGGTGACCTGGTTGGGCGTGCGACCCGCGAGCTCGACCCGGCGCGTGCGCAGCACGGGTCCGTCGCCCGCGCTTGCGCCCTCGCCCACGGGCGCCGCAGCGGCACTGGCGGCCCCGACCTCGACCAGGGCCAGTTGCAACTGCTCGGCACCGATCGGCCGCTGCGACTGCTCGTACAACGCGAGCAACAGGTTCATGGCGTGCTCGGCCTGGGCCTTCGGACCCTCGACCCGGAAGAACTCGTTGCGGCGCGACACGCTGACCTGCAGCAGCTTTTCGATGCTGCGCAGGTGCTCGTCGACGCTGCCGCACAAGTGGGCCAGGCGGACGTTGTCTCGGGGTTCGAATGAATGGCGGAGGATCAAGACCGTGAGCAGATCGGTAGGGACCCGGATTGTGGCCCCGCGGAGCGTGCCATTGTGGGCATTCAGGGGCCTGGCCCGCGCCGGTGTGGCGTCGGCACGATACACATTCCGGCACAATATTTGCCAATGTTCATATGTATAGCCCGGGCTCTTCGATCCCTCGGCCTGTGGCTCGTGCTCGGTTTCACCCTGGCCACCCACGCGGCCGAGCCGCCCGTGATCGTGGTCGACAAGGCGCTCGCGATTCAGAGCCAGGGCGAGACCATGTCGTTCACCCAAGGTCCGATGGCCGTCGGGTTGCCTGACGACTGGGCCCAGACCCGGCCGCGCTACGAGGGCAGCGTTCTCTACCGGGTGGGGTTCGACCGGCCGCAGGGGCTCGATCCGCGCGAGCTCGTGATGCTCTACATCGAAAAGGTCTGCAGCAACCTCGAGGTCTACCTCAACGGCCAGCGGATCTACAGCGGTGGACACATGCGCGAACCCGTCGCCCGCAATTGTTACTACCCGCAGTTGGTCACGCTGCCCTCGGCGCAACTCCAGGACCACGCCAACCTTCTCGAACTGGTGGTGCACGGCCATGCGCTGCAGCGCGTCGCTTCGCGCGGCCGTGCCGCCCAACTGTCGGTCCTGCGGATCGGCCCCGAGAGTGTCCTGACCCCGCGATTCGAGCAGCGCCGGTTCTGGAGCGTGACGATGGTGGAAGTGGCCAACCTGGCGCTCGCCGTGCTGGGCGCCGTGATGATCGGCCTGGGGTGGATGAACCGGCGCGAGGCCTACCTGGGGTATTTCGGCTGGCTGTGCCTGGCCTGGGGAGCGCTTTCAGCCCGGATCTGGCTGCGCGACCTGCCCTGGGACAACGGCGTGATGGAATTCTTGTTTTGCGCCGGGTTCGCCCCCTTGGTGGCGTTGGCGATTCAATTCCTGCTCAGCTTCGCCGGACTGCGTTCGCGCTGGATCGAAAACGCGCTCGCGGCCCAATGGGTGCTCTTGCCCGCCACCTTGCTGTTGGCCGGTCCGAGCCGCCTCTTCCTGATGTCCAGCATCTGGTATAGCGTCCTGTGCGCCGAGGTGACCGCCGCCACGGCCCTGAACCTGGTGGTGGCGTGGCGCGCCAAGCGCACCGATTTCTGGTCGATCGCGGCCTTGCAATGCGGCGCCGTGGGGCTGCTGGGGCTGGCGCTCGCGACCCACTTCAACGGCTTGCCGCTCCCCGATTTCGCGCTCCTGTCGATGGCGCTCCCGGTGCTCTTTTTCGCGCTCGCCGCGCGCTTGCTGCAGATCTTCGCGCGGTCCATGCGGGCGGCCGAAGACGGGCGCGAGGACCTGGAAACCCGGGTTCGGGACATCACGGTGGAGATCGAGCGCAACTTCGCGCAACTGGCCGAGCTCCGCGTCGAACAAGTCACCGAACGCGAACGCAAGCGCATCGCGGCCGACCTGCACGACGACCTCGGCGCCAAACTCCTGACCATCGTCCACACCAGCGAGTCGGAGCGAATTTCGACGCTGGCGCGCGAGGCCCTCGAGGAGATGCGCCTGTCGGTGCGAGGGTTGACCGGCAAGCCGATGCGGTTGGCCGACGCACTGGCCGACTGGCGCGCCGAGACCGTCTCGAGACTGGGACAGGCCAACATCGAGGCCGACTGGCGCGGGCCCACCGAAGAGATCGAGCAGCTTTTGCCGGCCCGCGGCTTCGTCCAGACGACCCGGATCCTGCGCGAAGCGGTGAGCAACATCATCAAGCACAGCGGCGCTTCCCATTGCAAAGTGCGTTGCGCCATCACGGAACGGCAGTTCGGCCTGACGGTCCAGGACAACGGCAAAGGCATCCCGATGGAACTCGACGGCAAGCTCGACCGCGGTCACGGCATGTCGAGCATGAAGCACCGGGCCAAGCAGATGCAGGGGCAGTGCCTGGTGGAATCGGGCCCGGGCTACGGCACCGTGATAAGGCTCACGCTCCCGCTATGAAACATTGTGCGCACAGCACGGGGGCCACTGTTACGATTGAAATGAAAGCAATCATCGCCGGCCCGGCAGGCTTTCGGACGTCGAGACGAAGCCATGACCAACATCCTGCTGCTTGAAGACCTGCCTGAAATCCGCTCGTGGTTGAAGGTACTGGTCAAGGGCGTGTTCCCGAATTCGCAGATCCACGAAGCGGCGCGGGTGCACGATGCGCTCGGCCTCGTGAGCGCCGTCAAGTTCAACCTGGCGCTTTGCGACCTGGGCTTGCCCGATGGCTCGGGCGTCGACGTCGTGGCTGCGCTGCGCGAACTTCAGCCCGAGTGCCAGTCGGTCGTGGTCACGATCCACGATGACGACGACCACCTTTTCCCCGCCCTGCAGGCCGGTGCGTTCGGCTATTTGCTCAAGGAGCAGGCGCGCGAACTCATCGCCGAGCAACTCAATCGCATGAGCCAGGGCGAACCGCCGCTGTCGCCGTCGATCGCGCGGCGCGTGATCTCGCACTTCGCGGCCCAGACCCGGCCCCAGGAGCGCCCGCAGAACATGCCGCACGTGGCGTTGACGGACCGCGAAAACGAGGTCTTGCTGCGGGTCGCCAAAGGCTACACGCTGCCCGAGATCGGGGTGCAGCTCAACCTGTCCCGTCACACCATCGCCGACTACGTCAAGCAAATCTACCGCAAGCTCAACGTGAGCTCGCGCGCCGAAGCGGCACTGGAAGCGCAGCGGCTCGGCCTCTTCCGCCGCGCCTGACACGCGCGGCACGCAGCGGCCGGCTGAGGGTCGCGATAATCGCCGCATGATCGGACGCATCACCGGCACCCTCGCGGAAAAATCGCCCCCGCACCTGCTCATCGACGTCAACGGCGTCGGCTACGAAGTCGATGTGCCGATGAGCAGCTTCTACAGCCTGCCCGGATTGGGCGAGCGCGTGACGCTGCTGACGCACTTCGTGGTGCGTGAAGACGCCCAGGTGCTGTTCGGCTTTCTGACCCACGACGAGCGCGCGACGTTTCGACTCCTGGTGAAAATCTCGGGCGTCGGCCCGCGCACGGCGCTCTCGATCCTGTCGGGCCTGAGCGTCAACGAACTCGCGCAGGCCGTGAGCTTGCAGGAGGGCGGCCGCCTGATCAAGGTGCCGGGGATCGGCAAGAAAACCGCCGAGCGCCTGTTGCTCGAGCTCAAAGGCAAGCTGGGCGACGCGATCGCCGCTCCCGCGAGCGTCGCCTTCCCATCGCAAACCGACATCCTGCAGGCGCTGCTCGCGCTCGGCTACAGCGACCGCGAAGCGGCCGCGGCGCTCAAGGCCTTGCCCGCCGAGATCGGGGTGAGCGAAGGCATCAAGCTGGCGCTGCGGGCGCTGGCGCGTTGACGGGCGAGCGCCCGCAGGGGCCCACGCCCTTCAGTGCTTGTGTACGCCCATGTCGCTCATGCCATCCATCGGGTCTTTGGCGTCGTGCGCCTTGGGCACCTGGACCACGACCTTGACCTCGGTCTTGCCGCCGCGCGCGAATTCGAGCGTCATCGGGAAGCTGTCACCTTCCTTCAACGGCTGCTTCAAGCCCATGAGCATGAGGTGATAGCCGTCGTGCGGTTTCATCTTGACCGTGGCGCCGGGCGGCAGCTCGATGCCATCGGTCTCGCGCATGCGCATCACGCCGCCGGCATCGACCGACATCGTGTGGATCTCGATGCGCTGCGCGAGCGGCGTGCTGGCCCGGACCAGTTTGTCGGCCTGTTTGCCGGTGTTTTCCAGGGCCGCGACGTAGGCGGCGCCGTTGATCGCGCCAGGTGGCGTGGGGGTGGCGTAGGGGTGGGTGATTTCGACATCGCCCGCATGGCCGCCATGGGCCTGTGCGGCCCACGGGCCGGCCAATGCAAGCACGGTGGCGGCGAGCATGCGCCGCAAGGAAGTGTGGTTCATGGCAGGCTTTTCATCGTTCAGCGCCGGATTGTCTCAGACGCGGTCGGCGGCACCGGCCACGCCCGATAATGCGCGATGGCCATCCAGACCGACGATTTCGAGCCCGCGCGACGCGTCGTGAGCGCCGCCCCGGCGTCCCCCAACGAAGAGGCGATCGAACGCGCCCTGCGACCCAAGGGCCTGGCCGAATACGTGGGCCAGACCAAGGCGCGCGAGCAGCTCGAGATCTTCATCGGCGCGGCCCGGCTGCGCGGTGAAGCGATGGACCACGTGCTGCTCTTCGGGCCGCCGGGATTGGGCAAGACCACCCTCTCCCACATCGTCGCCAACGAGCTGGGGGTGAATTTGCGCCAGACCTCCGGCCCGGTGCTGGAAAAGCCCAAGGACCTGGCCGCCATCCTGACCAACCTCGAGCGCAACGACGTCCTTTTCATCGACGAGATCCACCGGCTGAGCCCGGTCGTCGAGGAGATCCTCTATCCGGCCCTGGAGGACTACCAGATCGACATCATGATCGGTGAAGGACCGGCGGCGCGCTCGATCAAGCTCGACCTGCAGCCCTTCACCCTGATCGGAGCGACGACGCGCGCCGGCATGCTCACCAATCCGCTGCGCGACCGCTTTGGCATCGTCGCCCGGCTCGAGTTCTACACGGCCGAGGAGCTCGCCAAGATCGTCCACCGCTCGGCAGGCCTTCTCCAGGTGCCGATCGACGGCGAGGGCGGCTTCGAGATCGCGCGCCGCTCGCGCGGCACGCCGCGGATCGCCAACCGGCTGCTGCGCCGGGTGCGCGACTACGCCGACATGAAGGGCGACGGCCGCATCACCAAGCCGCTCGCCGACAAGGCGCTGGCGATGCTCGACGTGGACCTGCACGGCCTCGACGTCATGGACAGGAAGCTGCTGGAAGCCGTCGTGCACCGGTTCGATGGCGGCCCGGTCGGACTGGACAACGTGGCCGCGGCGATCGGCGAGGAGCGCGACACGATCGAGGACGTGATCGAGCCCTTCCTGATCCAGCAGGGCTTCCTGCAGCGCACGCCACGCGGGCGCGTCGCGACGCTCGCGGCGTACCGCCATCTCGGCGTGGCGCCGCCGAAGTCGAGCGGCGGCT
>JALYHO010000048.1 GCA_030776545.1 Pseudomonadota bacterium
AGCGCTACGCGCTCGACGCCGCCATTCTCTTCAGCGACATCCTGACCGTGCCGGACGCGATGGGGCTGGGACTGCGCTTCGAGGCCGGGGAGGGCCCGAGCTTCGAGCGCCCGGTGCGCGACGAAGCGGCGGTGGCGAGCCTCGCGGTACCGGACATGGACAAGCTGCGCTACGTTTTCGACGCGGTCACGTCGATCCGCACGGCGCTGGCCGGCCGGGTGCCGTTGATCGGCTTTTCCGGCAGCCCGTGGACCCTGGCCTGCTACATGGTCGAGGGGGCCGGGTCGGCCGACTACCGCCTCGTCAAGACGATGCTCTATGCGCGCCCCGACCTGCTGCACCGCATGCTCGAGATCAACGCCGCCGCGGTGGCGCTCTACCTCAACACCCAGATCGAGGCAGGGGCCCAGGCCGTGATGATCTTCGACAGCTGGGGCGGGGTGCTCGCCGACGGCGCGTTCCAGACGTTCAGCCTGGCCTACACGACCCGCGTGCTGGCCCAGCTCAAGCGCGAGCATGCGGGTCAGCGGATTCCCCACATCGTCTTCACCAAGGGGGGCGGGGCCTGGCTGGAAGACATCGCGGCGGCCCGGCCCGACGTGATCGGCCTGGACTGGACCGCCAACCTCGGCGCCGCGCGCGCCCGGGTCGGCGACCGGATCGCGCTCCAGGGCAACCTCGACCCCAACGTGTTGTTCGCCCGGCCCGACCAGGTGCGGGCCGAAGTCGAACGCACCCTCGCGAGCTTCGGCGCCGGGGACGGACACATCTTCAACCTCGGCCACGGCATCAGCCAACACACCCCCCCCGAGAACGTGACCGTTCTGGTCGATGCGGTGCATGAACTTTCATCGCGAGCGCGCGCCCATTCCGGTAAGTGAGCGCTCAGGCCTTGACTTATCCCCAAAAACGGGCGTTGTCTTGCGGCGTGTAATTCGCTGCTGCTGCGCAGCATAGGAATTCCACCAATCATCGCTAAGTCATTGATTTCATTGAGATGGGGCAGTTGCCGCGAAACTGGGCAATCTTTGCAGCGGCCTTGTCCAGCCAGCGTTTCCGGCCATTTCAAGGCCGCTTGCCCACAAAGTTATCCACAGGAGAAGTGGAAAGCTTCGAAACCGTTTAAGAATCATCAACTTATCGATACTTTGTATATGAAAGTTGAACATTGACCGGTAACTTCGCACCCACCCGCGGCGCCTCGACCCGCTTGCGCGTGGCCGTCGAAGCGCCGCAACATACGGGCCTGACGGGACCGCTCGACTATGAGAGCCCCGTTCCCCTGGCGCCCGGCACCCTGGTCCGCGTGCCGCTCGGCCGCCGCAGCGTTCCCGGGGTCGTCTGGCACGGTGCCGCGGGCGACAGCCCGGTGGTGATCCGGCCCGTGGACACCGCCCTTCTTTCGCTCCCGCCGCTGGGCGCCGCCTGGCGCGAACTCGTCGATTTCGCGGCGGCCTACTACCAGCGCAGCACCGGCGAAATCGCGTTGTCGGTGCTCCCGCCCGACCTGCGAAAACTCGGCGATGCGCAAGTGGCCGACCGGATACGCAAGCTGGAAACGATGCGCAGCGCGGTCGGCGCCGCCGATGCCGTGGCGGACGCGAGCGTGCCACCCCCGCTGAGCACCGGACAGGCCGACGCGCTGGCGCGGATCGCGGCGGCGGGGCAATCGGAGTCACCCTCGCCCCTCTTGCTGCAAGGCGTGACCGGCAGCGGCAAGACCGAGGTCTACCTGGGCGCGGCGGCACGCGCCCTGGAGGCCGGACGCCAGGCCCTGGTGCTGGTGCCCGAAATCAACCTCACACCGCAACTCGAGGCGCGCTTCGCCGAGCGTTTCCGGGGCCGCTACATCGTTTCCCTGCACAGCGGTCTGACCCCGGCGCAGCGGCTGCGCAGCTGGCTGGCCGCCCACCTGGGGCTGGCTGACCTGGTGCTCGGAACTCGCCTGGCGGTCTTCGCTTCGATGCCGCGTCTGGGGCTGATCGTGGTGGACGAAGAACACGACCCCTCCTACAAGCAACAGGACGGGGCGCGCTACTCGGCCCGCGATCTGGCGGTCTATCGCGGGCGTCTCGAGCGCGTGGTGGTGGTGCTGGGTTCGGCCACGCCTTCGCTCGAGACCTGGCAACACGCCAGCACCGGCCGTTACCAGCGCGTCGCCCTGGCCGAACGCATCGGCGGTGGGGTGCTTCCGGCGCTGCGCCTGGTCGACATGACCCGTGTTCCCAAGCCCGGGCCGAACCAGCCGCTTTCGGCACCCTTGATGGAGGCGCTGCGGGAGCGCCTGGCGCGTGGCGAGCAGAGCCTGGTGTTCCTGAATCGGCGCGGCTATGCGCCAGCCCTCGCGTGCGGTGACTGCGATTGGAAGAGCGGCTGCCCGCACTGCAGTGCCTGGCGCGTCTTTCACAAGCTCGACCGGACGTTGCGGTGCCATCACTGCGGCTACACGGACCGGGTTCCGCGGGCCTGCCCCCAGTGCGGCAACCTGGACATCGGGCCGGTCGGGCGCGGCACCGAGCGACTCGAGGAGCAGCTCGCCGCCCTGCTGCGCACGGCCAGCGGGCAACCGGCGCGGGTCGCCCGCATCGATGCCGACAGCACCCGCGCCAAGGGGGCGCTCGAAGCCCAGCTCGGGGCCGTTCATGCGGGCGACATCGATGTCCTGGTGGGCACCCAGATGGTCACGAAAGGGCACGACTTTCGGCGCATCACGCTGGTTGCCGCCGTGAACCCCGACGGCGCTCTCTTCAGCAGCGACTTTCGCGGCCCGGAGCGCCTGTTCGCTCTTTTGATGCAAG
Organism: Pseudomonadota bacterium; assembly: GCA_030776545.1. Taxonomy (GTDB): domain Bacteria; phylum Pseudomonadota; class Gammaproteobacteria; order Burkholderiales; family Burkholderiaceae_C; genus LMDS01. The sequence continues at coordinate 2,799 of JALYHO010000048.1, forward strand.
CGGGAGGCCGGGCCGGACGCGATGCGCAGCAGGCGTCCCGCAGCGAGTTGTGGGTCCAGACGTCGAACCCGCTGCATCCCCTCTACGCTGCACTGCGGCGCCACGACTTCGACGCCTTCGCCGCCAGTCAGCTCGAAGAGCGCCGCATGGCCGGTCTGCCGCCCTTTTCTCACCTGGCGGTGCTGCGCGCCGACGCGCGCACGGCCGAGGCGGCCCGCACCTTCCTCGCCGCCGCCGCCGCGCTGGCGAACGATCTGCCCGGCGCCGCCGAGGTCCAGGTCTACCCGCCGGTTCCGCCCGGCATCGCGCGTATCGCCGATGTCGAGCGCATGCAAATGCTCGTGGAATCGACGTCGCGCGTCGCCCTGCAGCGTTTTCTTGCGCGCTGGCTCCCCGAACTCCACGCCCTGCGCCGCGAGCGCCCTCCGGGGGTCGAGCGCATCCTGCGCTGGGCGGTCGACGTCGACCCGTCAGCGATCTGAGGTGGGGGCCGATGACCGGGCGCGCCAAGCCCTCATAAGCTTATCCACGACGTTAGGCTCGCGCGCGCGGCTTTCACGAGCACATCAGACGCCGCGCCGTCGCGAGAGGTCGGCCAGGAGCAAGGTGGCCCGAACCAGGCCTTCGACCGCTTCGGTCAGGTCGGCCGGCGGCTCGAGGGATTCGATCTCCTCGAGCAGCTCGTCGGCGTCTTCGAGGTCTTCGGCCGCCAGGTGCCGGTACAACAACGCGAGCGGGCCGGTGAGCGCTTTCGCATCGCAGGACATCAAATCCGGAAACAGCTCGACCGCCGCCGCGAAGCCCGCCACCCACGGGAACACCGCCTCGGTCGGGGCGGGGTCGCCCAGGGCCAGCGCGTCTTCAAGGTCGTCCTCCGCGCCACCCGCGCGGGCCTCGCCGTCCGGTTCGTCCATTTCGAACACCCAGGGGTCGAACCACTGCCGCCGTTCGATCGCGTCGTCGAGTTCGGCGTGGCGCCGAAGCACCAGCGTCTTCAGGCGTGTCAGGTCGACCCCGGGCGACACGAGGCGACCGTCGATGTCGGTGACGTGGGGCCACCAACGCGACACCGGGATCCGGCGCGGCTGCAGCAGCACCCCGCACAAATAGCCGTCGAGCATGCAGACGTCCAGCGGTTCGAGCGGCGCCGGCAAGCGGTCGAGGAGGGCCTGCAATTCCTCGAGTTCGCGCTCGCTCAAGGGCTGGACCGGGCGTGCCGGGCCGCCACCGGTGGCCGGGCGGCCCGTCGAAGGGGAACGCCGAGCAGGGCGTTTCGCGGGAGGTCGGTTCGTTGCCATGGTCGATTGTCGCCGTGACCTATTCACGCCGGGGGCCGCGTTCCCTCGAATTGGGGATGGCGGCGGGACGATCGGTTCCCTAGAGTGACCCACATCGCTGTCGCATGGTCCTCGCCAGAGGCGCGAACAGCCAGGCTGCAAGCCCACGCCGGTCCTCCTTGACCGATTTCGGCACGCGCCCTGTGCGATCCCAACGACGTCCTTTCCCAAGGACTTGCCAGCCCATCCGCACCCGCGGGTGGGCTTTTTTTCTACCCCCCTAGGAACGGCCCCGGATGTCGGTTCCGTTTCGGTGCGGAACTGGCACCATCGCCGGCGCGGACCGCGTGGCGTCTGCACTCGTCAAGCCGCAACCTCTTCCAAGGCGAACATGCGTCGACTCCTCACTTCCATGGTCTTGGCGCTCTCGGGGCATGCACTCGCCCAAGCCCCGAACTGCCCGGACGGCATGCCCGCGGACGGACGAAGTCGCGCCGGAAGCACCGCCCATTGCGTGGTGGTACGCCGCATCGAACCGCCGACGCTCGCGATTCAGAACGTGATGATCGTCTTCATGCACGGCGACAACGGTGGCAAGGCCGAGCTATCGACCACCGAAGGCGCGGCCTATCGTCTGGCGCACGCGGTCGGCGTCCCCGCCGTCGCGCTGCTGCGTCCCGGGTACAGGAGCGAGGCCGGAACGTCCGACGGACAGAGCTCCTTTCAAGATGACGACTACACGGCCGGCAACGTCGAGATCGTGGCGGACGCGCTGGCCAGCCTGAAGGCTCTCCATCCGGGCGTTCGCATTCTCCTGGTGGGCCATTCGGGCGGCGCCGCAATGACCGCACTCGTCGCCGGACGGCATCCCGATGCCGCCGATGGCTACCTTCTTGCAGGGTGTCCGTGCGATGTCGCCCGCTGGCGGGAATGGCGCAACGAGTCGGCCGGAAAATCCGGGCGGTGGTCGCGCAGTCTTTCACCGCAGGCGGAGGCCTCCAGGATCATGCCGGGGACCCGCATCCGGCTCGTCGTCGGCACCGAAGACAAGAACACCCTCCCGACATTCAGCGAGCAGTACGCTGCCACGCTCAAGGAGGAGGGTGTCGATGCGCGACTGACACTCGTGCAAGGCGCGAACCACGGGACCGTCTTGAGGGCGCCCGAGTTCTACGCCGCGGCGCGGGAGATGGCGCTTGCGCTCTCCGCCCCCGGGACGGCCACTGCCGAGGGCCCCCGGCAGGAACGATAAGCGCGGATCTTCGCGAGCGTCGAGGCGCCCAGCGTCGCCGGGCGCCCCGCACGCCCGGGCCGCGCCTCGCATAGACTGTGCGGTGGTTCCGCAATGTTCGAGGAGAGACTGCCATGGGCGCACCCGAAGCCTTCACCGCCACCACCGAGGTGGGCCACTACATCGATGGCCACAGGGTCGCGGGCGCGAGCGGGCGTCGCCAGCCTGTCTGGAACCCGTCGAGCGGCGCTGTGGCGCGGCAGGTCGCTTTGGCATCGACCGAGGAGGTCCATGCCGCGGTCGCCTCGGCGCGCGCCGCCTTCCCCGCCTGGGCCGATGTGCCGCCGATCCGCCGTGCGCGCGTGATGAACCAATTCCTCGCGCTGCTGCTGCAGCACCGCGACACCCTGGCGGCGATGATCACCGCCGAGCACGGCAAGGTCTACACGGATGCGCAGGGCGAGGTCGCGCGGGGCATCGACATCGTTGAATTCGCCTGCGGCATCCCGCAACTCCTCAAGGGAGATTTCACCGACCAGGTCTCGACCGGCATCGACAACTGGACCCTGCGCCAGCCGCTCGGCGTGGTGGCCGGCATCACGCCGTTCAACTTTCCCTGCATGGTCCCGATGTGGATGTTCCCGGTCGCGATCGCGTGCGGCAATGCATTCATCCTGAAACCGAGCGAGCGCGACCCGTCGCCGTCACTTTTCATGGCCGAACTGCTGACTCAGGCCGGGCTGCCGCACGGCGTCTTCAACGTCGTGCAGGGCGACAAGGTCGCGGTCGACGCGTTGCTCACCCACCCGGATGTGAAGGCGCTGAGCTTCGTCGGCTCGACCCCCATCGCCCAATACATCTTCGAAACCGGCGCGCACCACGGCAAGCGCGTGCAGGCGCTGGGTGGGGCGAAAAATCACTTGGTGGTGATGCCGGACGCCGACATCGGCCAGGCGGTCGACGCGCTGATCGGCGCGGCCTACGGCTCGGCCGGCGAGCGTTGCATGGCGATCAGTGTCGCCGTGCTGGTCGGCGACGTCGCCGACAAGGTGGTGCCGCTCCTGGCCGAACGCGCCCGATCCCTCAAGGTCCTGGACGGCATGGAGCTCGATGCCGAAATGGGCCCGATCGTGACGCGCGAGGCGCTCGATCGCATCGAAGGCTATATCGCCGTCGGCCAGGAGGAAGGTGCGCATCTGGTGGTCGACGGACGCGGGCACCGCGTGCCGGGCCGCGAGAAAGGTTTTTTCACGGGCGGCACCTTGTTCGACCATGTGACGCCTGAAATGCGCATCTACAAGGAAGAGATCTTCGGCCCGGTCTTGTGCTGCGTCCGCGTGCGCGACCTCAAGGCCGCCGTGGAGCTGATCAACGCCCACGAATACGGCAACGGCGTGGCGTGCTTCACCAGCGACGGCAACGTGGCGCGTGAATTCTCGCGGCGCGTCCAGGTGGGCATGGTCGGCATCAACGTGCCGATCCCCGTGCCGATGGCCTGGCATGGTTTCGGCGGCTGGAAGCGCTCGCTTTTCGGCGACATGCACGCGTATGGTGAGGAGGGCGTGCGCTTCTACACCAAACAGAAATCCATCATGCAGCGCTGGCCGGCAAGCATCGCCAAAGGGGCTGAATTCGTGATGCCGACTTCCAAGTAGGGGCCGTGAACCGGCCAGACACGGCGGTCCACGACGTCGGCACGGCTCTCGCGGCGCAACGGGCAAGCTCCCGCGGCGTGGTTCTCGCCGGCGCGATCGCGCTGGCGGTGGCGATGGGCATCGGACGCTTTGCCTTCACGCCCCTGCTGCCCATGATGCTGCACGATCGGGTGATCGATCTGCACGGGGCGAGCTGGCTCGCCAGTTCCAACTACCTGGGCTATCTGGCCGGCGCATTGCTCTGCACCTTCCAGCCCTGGATCTGGGCTCGCGTCCGCTGGCTTCCGCCGATCGACGGGCCGTGGCTGGTGCGCGGTGGACTGGTCGCGACCGGGATGCTCACCCTCGGCATGGCGCTGCCGCACGCGACGCTCTGGCCGCTGCTGCGATTTGCCGCCGGGGTGGCGAGCGCGGTGGTGTTCGTCTACACCTCCGGCTGGTGTTTGGCGCAACTCGCCCAGCGTGGTGCCGCCGCGCTGGGGGGCGCGATCTACACCGGTCCTGGTGCCGGCATCGTGGTGAGCGGCTTGGCGGCCAGCGGCATGGTGCAAGCGTCCTGGCGCGCCGCGTTCGCCTGGGCGATCTTCGGTGGGCTCGCATTCGCGCTGACCGCGGTGGTGTGGCGCCAGTTCGAACCCGGCACCGGGG
>JALYHO010000049.1 GCA_030776545.1 Pseudomonadota bacterium
CGTCGCGGCATGTCGCCGGGCCGCATCGCGCGCGCCGCTGCCTTCACCGTCGGGGCGCCGCTGCTCACCGCCGCGTTCGCTTGCTGGGCCGCACCGCAGAAGCTGCCCCTGCCCGTTCAAAGCCTGCTCGCGCTGGCCGTCGTCGCCCAACTCGGTCCCGTGATCTATCGCCTGGCCTACCAGCGACTCGCCGACGCGACGGTGCTGGTGCTCTTGATCGTCTCGGTGGGGGTTCACTTCGCGCTGACCGGGCTGGGATTGATCTTCTTCGGCGCCGAGGGCTATCGCAACCCCAGCTTCTGGGAGGCCCGCTTCGACGCCGGGCCGCTCAGCCTCAGCGGGCAGACGCTGATCATCTTCGCGGCGTCGCTCGTGCTGATCATGGCGCTCTACCTGTTCTTCGAGCGCAGCCTGCGAGGCAAGGCGCTGCGCGCCACCGCGGTCAATCGCCTCGGCGCCCGCCTGCAGGGGATCTCGACCACCGGCGCGGGCCGACTGAGTTTCGGCTTGGCCGCTTTCATGGGCGCGCTCAGCGGCTTGTTGATCGGGCCGACCACCACGCTGTCCTACGATTCGGGCTTCCTGATCGGTCTGAAGGGATTCGTGGCGGCGATCTTCGGTGGCCTGGCGAGCTACCCGGCAGCCGCGGTCGGGGCCTTGTTCGTCGGCCTGCTGGAGAGCTTCGGCTCGTTCTATGCGAGTGCCTTCAAGGAAGTGATCGTGTTCACCGTCATCCTGCCAGTGCTGCTCTGGCGCAGTTTCGGGCAGCCGGGAGACGACGAGGAATGAACGGTCGGCGCAGCGCCCTGCTGGTCGGGACCGTGCTGTTGGCGGTGCTGCCGCAGTTGCCGGTGCCGGAGTTCTGGATCACGCAGGCCAACTACGTGGGGCTCTACGCGCTCGTCGTGATCGGGCTCGTGCTGCTCACCGGAGTGGCAGGGCTGACCTCGTTCGGACAGGCGGCGTTCGTGGGAATGGGCGCCTATACCGCGGCCTATCTCGCGGTCGTGCATGGCGTGTCGCCCTGGCTCACGGTCTGGGCCGGCCTGGCGCTGACCTTCGCGGCGGCGCTGATCCTCGGCTGGATCACCTTGCGCATGTCCGGGCACTATCTGCCACTGGCCACGATCTCCTGGGGCTTGTCGCTCTACTACCTGCTCGGCAACGTCGATGCGCTGGGCAAGTACGACGGACTTCTCGGCGTCCCGGCCATCCGGGTGTTCGGCGTCGAACTCAACACCGGGCGCAGCTTCTTCTACCTCCTGTGGGTGATCGTGGTGTTGGCGGCGCTGGCGGTCATCCATCTCCTCGACTCGCGGACGGGCCGGGCCCTGCGCGCCGTCAAGGGCGGGTCGACGATGGCCGAAGCGATGGGCGTGAACACCTACCGCACGAAGGTCGGCGCGTTCGTGCTGGCGGCCCTCCTCGCGAGCCTCTCGGGTTGGCTTTTCGCGCATTTCCAGCGCACCGTGAACCCCACGCCGTTCGGACTCAACATGGGCATCGAATACCTGTTCATGGCCGTACTCGGCGGGGTCGGCCACGTCTGGGGCGCGCTGGTGGGCGCCGGTGTGGTGGTGGTGTTGAAGGATCAGCTGCAGGTCTGGCTGCCGCGGCTGCTGGGCGGCAGCGGCAACTACGAAATCATCGTTTTCGGGATCTTGCTGGTCCTGGTGTTGCAGTACGCCCGCGACGGCATCTGGGCCTTCATCGAGTCCCGCCTGCCGCGCGTGCGGCGCCGGGTCGATTGGGCCGATGCGCCCGCGCTGGCCGAACGCGAGCGCCCGCCGCGCGGTGCGGTGGTGCTCGACGTCGTTGGTGCGCGCAAGGAGTTCGGTGGCCTGGTCGCGGTCAATGACGTGAGCTTCCAGGTCCGGGCCGGCGAAATCCTCGGCCTCATCGGACCCAACGGCGCCGGCAAGTCGACCACCTTCAACCTGGTGACCGGCGTGTCGCCGGTGACGCGCGGCAGCATCAGGCTGCGCGACGAGCGCATCGAGAGCCTGCCGTCGCGGCTCATCGCGGCGCGCGGCGTGGCGCGCACCTTCCAGCACGTCAAGATGGTGGCGGGCATGACTGTGCTCGACAATGTCGCGCTCGGATGTCATTTGCGCGGCCACGAAGGCGCCTTCTCGGCCATGTTCCGCACCGACCGGGCGGAGGAGCGGCAGCTCTTCAAGGAAGCGCAGCGACAGCTCGACCGCATCGGCATGGGTGGCCACATGCACGAACTCGCCGGCAATCTGGCGCTCGGTCCGCAGCGGCTGATGGAAATCGCGCGGGCCCTCTGCGCCGACCCCATCTTGCTGCTGCTCGACGAGCCTGCGGCGGGCTTGCGACTGCAGGAAAAGCAGCGCCTCGCCGCGGTGCTGCAGCAGTTGCGCGGCGAAGGCCTGTCGATCCTGCTCGTCGAGCACGACATGGACCTGGTGATGGGGCTGGTCGATCGCATCGTGGTGATGGAATTCGGCACTCGATTGATCGAAGGCACGCCGGCCGAGATCCAGGCCAGTCCCGCCGTCCGGGCGGCCTACCTGGGAACGGAGCACTGACGCGATGGGCGACGACGGGCTGCTCGAGGTTCGAAACCTGCGCGCCGGCTACGGTCGCGCCGAAGTGCTCCACGGCCTCGACCTGAGCGCCAGGGCCGGCAGCGTGGTCACCGTGATCGGGCCCAACGGCGCCGGCAAGTCGACCTTGTTGAACGCGCTCATGGGTTGCCTCGAGTCGCGCGGCCGCATCGAGTACGCGGGCGCCTCCGTGACGCAGGACACGCTCGAGGAACGGGTCATGAAAGGCATCTCGCTGGTGCCCGAGACGCGCGCGCTGTTCGGCACGATGTCGGTCGCCGACAACTTGCTGCTGGGTGCCTATCGCGAGCGTCGCGCGCGCGGGGGCCGGGCCCGAAGCCGGCAGGGGCTGGACGAGGTCTACGGGCTCTTTCCGCGGCTCCTGGAGCGTCGCGACCAGCTTGCCGCAACGCTCTCGGGCGGCGAGCGCCAGATGCTCGCGATCGGTCGCGCACTCATGAGCCGACCGCGCTTGCTGATGCTCGACGAGCCCAGCCTCGGCCTGGCGCCGCTGGTGGTCCAGGAGATCTTTCGCATCATTGCCGGCCTGCGCGCGACCGGCGTGACGATACTGCTGGTCGAGCAAAACGCGCGCGCTGCACTGGCGGTCGCCGATCACGGCTATGTCATCGAAATGGGCGAGATCGCCCTGCAAGGATCCGCCGCCGATCTCGCCCGCGATCCCCGTGTCGTCGACACCTACCTGGGCGCAACGCGAAAAACCTCTCGTTGACCCTGGCACCCGGCGGCGCGAAGCAACATTGGCGCGCAGCCCCCCGCCATGCCGTTGCGCAAGAAGCAAAGCCGGGCCGGACCCCTCATCCACGGGGGCGCACCACACCGAACACCTGCCTGCGGGGGACACAGAAGAGCGCCGCGTCACTAAAGTTTCTTCATCGCGGAATGTCCCGCGTCATTCTGAAGAAAGATCCTCCGATGAAGTTCTCCAAGCTCCTGATCGCCACGGCTTCCCTGGTTGCCGTGATGGGCGCACAAGCCCAAGTCTCCGGCTCGCTGGGCGGCGGCACCGGTCCGATCCTCACGCTGACAGGCACGGGCCTGAGCGACGGCATGACGCCTGTCGCGACGCTGACCGGCGGCACGGTCTACAGCGCGAGCCAAAGCGTGGCCGCCATGCCCCCGGGCACGATCGGCAATTTCCTGGCCGCCGGTCCCGATTCGGGCATGAACACCGCCACGCTCAGCTTCGCTGGCGGCGTCAACTACGTGAGCTTCCTGTGGGGCTCGCCTGACGCCTACAACCAGCTCGAAGTCGACACCACGGGCGGCGCTCCGGTCCATTTCGACGCTGCATCGGTTGGCTTCTTGCCTGCCAACGGCAACCAGGGCGTTGCCGAGTACGTGCAGTTCGTCGCCGACCCGGGGGTGATGATCACGGGCCTGACCTTCACCAACAGCCCGAGCGTCAACGCGTTCGAAACCTCGAACTACTCGATCACGCCGGTTCCGGAACCCGAAACCTACGCCTTGATGCTCGCCGGCCTGGGCGTGGTGGGCTTCGTCGCTCGCCGTCGCCGCGCCGCCTGACCCGGGCGCACGGGTCGGGGCCTGGCCCCAAAAAAAAACGGCCCGGAGCGATCCGGGCCGTTTTTGTTCGTGGGACCACGGTTTACTTGGTCGTGTCCTTCGCGGCGGCCTTGGCCTCGCTACCGGCAGCGTGGGCACGCGCCTTGTGCATCCTGGCCTTGGCCTTGTGCATGGTCTTGGACGGCTCCTTGGACATCGCACCCTTGGCGTTTTCGACGCCTTCCTTGGTGGTCTCGGCCGTCGCCTTGCCGGCTTCCTTCACGGCGGTGCCGGCTTGGGCGTGGGCGGCGGCTGCAGCGATGACGAGGGACAAAGCGATCAGCGTGTTTTTCATGAATTCGATCTCCGGAAGGTTGGGGGACGGACCCGTGCCGATCACGGATGCGTGGACCCCCAACGCGCTTCGATTCGGTTCGGTTGACAGCGCTCGGGTTTTTTTGCGGCTGCCGGTAATCAGCCCGCGACCGTCGCCAGCAGGCCAGCGATGCCCAATCCGAGAGCCGCCAGCGCGTCGCCGGCGATCAAACCGCCGCCGATCAGCGAGGGGGTGCTCATGTCTTGCGCGAGGCTTTGGTCGCCGAGCGGCGTGGGGCGCCCGCCGAGCGACTTGGCCAGCCCGTTGAGGATGCCCCCGGACGCGAACCAGGCCGAAGTGGAGAGACTCAGGAAGCTGCCGAAGGCGTAGGCGTAGGGAGAAGGCAGGACGAGCGCATCGATGACGAAGTCGATCGCGGCACCGGGTCGTCCGCTGGCCACCATGCGGAGATAGAACGGGCGCGAGAACAGGACCTTGCGAACCACCTGCACCGCCAGTCCCACGGCCACGCCGACCGCGATCGCGACCCGCTGGTAGGGTTTGTCGTCGGTCAGGCTGCGCAACACGCCGACGATCTTGTAGGTCATGGCCGAAAGCCACTGCGCAGGCTGGTCGCCGGCGCTCATCCGGGTCTGGTCGAGGGCCAGCACCGGGTAGGCCGCCATGAAGAGCTTGGCGAAGCCGACCGAAACGACGGCGCCGATCAGCAGCCCGAGCACCTGGAACCGAAACTGGATCGTGCGTGACGAGCCCAGCCGCCAACCGGTCGAGCGGTCCTGCTGCATGTCGCCGGCCACGCTGCAGGCCACCAGCAGGATGCTGCCGGCCATCAGCCCGACGATCGGGTCTCGCAGGCCGAGGGCCGCCATCATGATCACCGAGGCGACGAATGCCGACGAGATCGGGTTGTTGTCGCTGATGCCGAGCGAAATCCCGTTGACCATCGCAAACACGAACACCAGGCCGAGTGCCATCGCAATGAAATAGAAGGGCTCGTGCAACAGGTCCGACCCCACCCACGCCACGGCCGCACCCCAGGCGACGACCCAGGCCACGAGTCGCCCGAGACTGGTGCGCTGCCAAGGTTCGTCGTCGACCATCGGCGCCGCCGGTGGCGCGCGCCAGCGGCGCAGCGCTTCGATCAGGATCTGGCCGATGTCGAGCAGCGCCGCTCCCATGATGAGCCCCAGGCCGATCAGGAAGGTGATCTTGCGAAACGGCTCGCCTTCTTGCAGCCAGCCGATGGAAATGAAAAATGGCGCGAGCCAGGTCCCGGTCAGACCGGCTGCGAGCGCCGCCAGCCCGATGCGGGCGCCGACCACGAGGCCCACGCCCACGGTCGAGGTGGACAAATGGATCGCCCCGAGCGCCGGGATCAGCGCCGCGCCGAGCCCACCGGCCGCGCCCAACCCCATCCCGGCGCCGAGCCGCGAGATCGAGATCCGCAGCAGTGCCGGGTCGGTCATCGCGCGCAGGATGTTCGCGACCGCCAGCCCCGAGGGGAAAGTCAGCCGCAGCCGGTCGACCAGGATCGGCGTGTACAGCATGCCGACGCCGGCACCGAACATCCCGATCGAGCCGAGGAACACCATCAGCTGCCAAACCGGCGGCTGGGGCAGGCCCATCCAGACCATGGCTTGGACGAGCACCCCCATGCCGGACATGCCGGCCACCGAGGCGGCCATCGTCTGGATGTAGTTGGCGCCGTGCTTGCCCTGCGGTCCGTAGCCCAGGGTCACGGTCGAGCCGAGGATGCCCGCCAACACCTGGCCGCCGACGAACACACCGATCGAAAAATTCATGTAGGAGGCGGTCACGCCCCCCAGCGGGCCGAGCACCAGACCGCCCAGCAGGGCCAGCATCAGGTAGTAGCGGGCGCTGCCGATCGGTGGCAGCCAGGTCCAGCGGGCCGCGCCAGCGGGCGCAAGGGCAGACGGAGAGCTCGAATTCATGCGTCGAAAGGAGGCGGGGCGGACCCTCGAAAAGAAGAGTATCGCCGCTGCGTCGCGTGCCTCTCACGGTGCGGCTACAGTCCGGTGTCCATGCACAGTCGAACGCATCCCCTCGGGGGTAGCGCGCCGGGCACTCGGCGCGAGATCCTGAGTTTTCACTACGGCCCGTCCGGGACGGGTCGCAAAGCCTATGTCCAGGCGTCCCTGCACGCCGACGAGCTGCCGGGGATGCTCGTCGCCCACCACCTGCGGGCCCGGCTGCTCGCGCTCGAGACCGAAGGGCGCCTGCAGGGCGAGGTCGTGGTGGTGCCGGTGGCCAACCCGATCGGGCTGTCGCAGACGGTGCTGCTCGCCAACGAGGGCCGCTTCGAACTGGGCAGCGGCGAAAACTTCAATCGACACTACCCCTCGCTCTTCGCAGCCGCCGTTCCACTCCTCGAAGGACGACTCGGGTCCGACGGCGACGCCAATGCGCGCCAGGTGCGCGCGGCGTTGCGGCAGCTGGTCGCGGCACTGCCCGCCGAGACCGAGCTGGCCAGCCAGCGCCGAACCTTGCTCGGTCTGGCCTGCGACGCCGAGGTCGTGATCGACCTGCATTGCGACGACGAATCGCTGCTTCATCTCTACACCGGCACCGATCTCTGGGACCAGGCCGAGCCGCTGGCCCGCTACTGCGGCGCACGCGCCTCGCTGCTCGCCAGCGAGTCCGGCGACGACCCTTTCGACGAGGCCTGCTCCAAGACCTGGTGGCAACTCGCGGCCCACTTTCGCGGGCGCCACCCGATTCCCTTGGGGTGCCTGAGCGTGACCCTGGAATTGCGCGGCCTGGCCGACGTTCGCCACCCGCAGGCTGCCGCCGACGCGGACGCCCTGGTCGCCTTCCTGACCCGGCGCGGCCTGGTCGACGGGCCCGTGCCCGAGTTGCCGCCTCTGCTCGAGCCCGCGACGTCCCTGGATGCCACCGATGTGCTGAAGGCGCCGGTCAGCGGGGTGCTGGTGTACCTGCGCGAACTCGGCGAGCGGGTCGTGGCAGGCGACGTGATCTTCGAAGTCCTGGACCCCCAGACGGATCGCTTGCACCGCGTCGCCACCCGCGCCGAGGGCCTCTTCTTCGCGCGCCAGTCGCAACGCTACGCCCGCGCCGGGCGCGCCGTCGCGAAGGTCGCCGGCGCGACGCCCTTGCGCAGCGGCAAGCTGTCCAGCGATTGACCCCCTGCGTGCGGGGGGTCGCGGTCTCGCAGGCCTGGCACCCGGGTTTGAACCCGGTCGTCACGCTTGAAGTGTTCGCTACATTTGGTGCGCTTCGCGAGCCCGTCGAAACGGGCGGATCCGATTCCCCCATGGCGAGCGCTCCATGCTGACCCTCCTCTTCGACGGCATCGCCTACGGCATGCTGCTCTTCGTCCTGGCCGTCGGCCTGGCGGTGACGCTCGGCCTGATGAACTTCATCAATCTCGCCCATGGCGCCTTCGCGATGGCGGGGGGCTACATCACGGTGCTCGGGATGAACCGGCTCGGCGTGCCCTTCCTCGCGTGCCTGCCGCTCGCATTCCTTGGCACGGCGCTGCTCGGTGCCATCCTGGAGCCCCTGCTCTACAGGAGGATGTATGGCCGGCCGCACCTCGACCAGGTGCTGTTTTCGATCGGGCTGGTCTTCATGGCGGTCACGGCCGTCGACTACATGGCCGGATCGATGCAGCAGAACATACAGATTCCCGTGTGGCTGCGCGGGCGCTTCGACCTGGCAGGGACCGGCATCGGCAGGTACCGCCTGTTCATCATCGGCATCTGCGCCGCCTTGACGATCGTCCTCCAGAGCATATTGACGCGCACGCGATTCGGATCGCAACTTCGCGCCGCGGTAGACGATCCCCGCGTGGCCGGGGGCCTGGGCCTGGACGTCGATCGAATCTTCCTGCTCACCTTTGCCGTCGGGTCGGGCCTGGCGGGTCTGGGCGGTGCGCTCGGCACCGAGCTCCTGGGTCTGGACCCGGGCTTCCCGCTGAAGTTCATGATCTATTTCCTGATCGTCTGCGCCGTCGGCGGCACGACCACCATCACCGGACCGCTGCTGGCCGCGCTGCTGCTCGGCATGGCCGATGTGGTCGGCAAGTACTACGTGCCGCGGTTCGGCGCTTTCATCGTCTACACGTCGATGATCGTGATCCTCCTGGTGCGCCCGCAGGGTCTTTTCGCGCGCCCGGGGAGTGCCCGGTGACCGCGCAGGCGCAATTGCGACAGGCCGCGCGCTGGCGCTGGTGGGAAGCAGCGCTGCTGCTCGTGGTGGTGGCGTCCTGGGTGCTGCTGCCGGGGCAGGCGCTGTTGCTCAACGAAATCGCGATCCTCGCCCTCTTCGCGGTCTCGCTCGACCTCATCCTGGGCTATGCCGGGATCGTGTCGCTCGGCCATGCCGCCTTCTTCGGTTTCGGGGCCTACACCGCGGCCTTGTTCGCCAAGCACGTCATGCCCGATCCCTGGGTCGGGCTGGGGGTGGCCGTGGGCCTCACCGGGCTGCTGGGCGCCTCGTGCAGCGCCCTGATCCTGCGCGGCTCGGACCTGACGCGGCTCATGGTCACCCTCGGCGTCGCCGCCATCCTGCTCGAGCTGGCCAACAAGCTCGACTGGCTGACCGGGGGTGCCGACGGCTTGCAGGGCGTGACGATGGGGCCGCTGCGCACCCCGTTCGGGCGCTTCGCTTTCGATCTCTACGGTCGCACCGCCTACGCCTACAGCTCGGTCGTGCTGGTGGCCGGGCTCCTGGTGTGCCGCCGCCTGGTCCATTCCCCCTTCGGCTATTCGCTGCGGGCCTTGCGCGACAACCGCGTGCGCGCGGCCAGCATCGGCTTGGGCGCCGCCTCCCGGCTGGTCGCCGTCTACACGATCGCCGCGGCGGTCGCCGGCGCTGCCGGGGCCCTGCTCGCGCAAACCAGCGGGTTCGCCTCGCTCGACGTGTTCGATTTCCACCGCAGTGCCGAGGTCCTGCTCGTGCTCGTCATCGGGGGCGCCGGTTACCTCTACGGCGGCGTGATCGGCGCCATCGTCTTCAAGCTCCTGCACGACCTGCTGTCGGCCTGGACCCCTCAGTACTGGAACTTTTGGCTCGGCCTCTTCCTGGTGGTTCTGATGGTGGTGGGACGAGACCGATGGGTCCGTCCGCGTGGCGTGGGGGGGCGCCGGTGAGCCTCGTTCTCGAAACCCGCGGGCTGCACAAACGCTTCGGCGGCATCACGCCGACCCAGGACGTGTCGATCCGGATCGAGACAGGCGCACGTCGTGCCCTGATCGGTCCGAACGGTGCGGGCAAGACCACGCTGGTCAACCTGCTGACCGGCGTGCTCAAACCGACCTCGGGCAGCATCTGGCTCGACGGCGAGGACATCACCTCGCTGGCGCCTCACAAGCGGGTGCACCGCGGCCTCGTCCGCACCTTTCAGATCAACCAGCTGTTCGACGAGCTGACCCCGCTGCAATCGATCGCGCTGGCGGTCGGCGTGCGGCTGGGGATCGGCGCCCGGTGGTGGCAGCCTCTGGGCGCGGACCCGCGCGTCGCGCCGATCTGCGACACCTTGCTGCACGAGTTTGGCCTCACCGAGGTCATGAACCGACCGGTCAAACACCTCGCCTACGGCAAGCGCAGGCTGCTGGAGATCGCCACCGCGCTGGCGAGCCAGCCGAGGGTGTTGCTGCTGGACGAGCCGGTCGCCGGGGTGCCCGAGGGCGAGCGCCGCGAAATCTTCGACATCATCGCCGCGCTTCCGGTCGAGGTCGCGGTGCTGCTCATCGAGCACGACATGGACCTCGTTTTCAACTTCGCGACCAGCGTCACGGTGCTGGTCAACGGCCAGGTGTTCGCCGAAGGCGACGTGGCGTCGATCGCCGCCGACCCGCGCGTGCGGACCGCCTACCTGGGCGAAGCCCGACATGAGTGAGCCCCTGCTCGAGGTGCGAGGACTGCGGTCCGGCTATGGCGAGGCCGTGGTGGTCCAGGGGATCGACCTGACCCTGGCCGCCGGGCAATCGCTCGCGCTCCTCGGGCGCAACGGCACCGGCAAGACCACCCTGCTCGATACGCTCGTCGGTGTCACCCGGCATCACGGGGGCCGCATCTGCCTGGAAGGCGTCGACATCACGGCGCTTGCGCCTCACCGCCGCGCGGCCGCAGGCATCGGCTGGGTCCCGCAGGAGCGCAACATCTTCAAGTCGCTGACCGTCGCCGAAAACCTCACCGCCGTCGCTCGCCCCGGTCCGTGGACGGTGGCGCGTGCCTACGGGCTGTTCCCGCGCCTGTCCGAACGCCGCGTCAACCTGGGCCATCAACTCTCGGGCGGCGAACAGCAAATGCTCGCCGTCGCCCGCGCGCTGGTGCTCAACCCCAAGCTGCTGCTGCTCGACGAGCCGCTCGAAGGCCTCGCCCCCATCCTCGTCGAGGAGTTGCTGGGCGCGATCGCACGCGTGGTTCGCGACGAGGGCATGAGCGCGATCATCGTCGAACAAAATCCGCGTCTGGTCCTGCCGATCACCCAGCGCACGGTGGTGCTGGACCGCGGCAGCGTCGTCCTCGAAGCGGCGAGCGCCGATCTGCTGGCCGATCGGCAGCGGCTGGATCGGTGGCTGGCCGTGACGAATCAGGTCGATGAACGGCCGCCGCCGCGACGACCCCCGGCAGGCCGCGCGCCGCTGGACTAGGATGGCGCCTGCCCGCCTTGGGCGCGAACTGGAGCGAAGATGCAACTCGGAATGATCGGCCTTGGCCGCATGGGCGCGAACATGGTTCGTCGCTTGATGAAGGGCGGCCATGAATGCGTGGTGTTCGACCGCGCGAGCGCCGCGGTCGACTCGCTTGCCAGGGAGGGTGCGGTCGGCGCCGCCTCCATGCAGGAGCAGGTCGCCAAGCTCACCCGGCCGCGTGCCATCTGGCTCATGGTTCCTGCCGCCGTGGTCGACTCGACCATCGCCGACCTGCTGCCCCTGCTCGAGCCCGACGACATCCTGATCGACGGCGGCAACTCCTACTACGTCGACGACATCAGGCGCGCCAAGGACCTGACGGGCTCGAAGGTGTTCTACGTGGACGTGGGCACCAGCGGCGGCGTCTGGGGCGCCGACCGGGGCTACTGCATGATGATCGGGGGCGACCGGGCGGCGGTCGAGCGACTCGACCCGATCTTCAAGACCCTCGCCCCCGGCATCGGCGCCATCGTGCGCACGCCCGGCCGCGCGGGCGACGGCACTGCCGAACAGGGCTATCTGCACTGCGGACCGAGCGGCGCGGGACACTTCGTCAAGATGGTCCACAACGGCATCGAGTACGGCATGATGGCCGCCTATGCCGAAGGCCTGGCCATCCTGCAGGGCGCCAACATCGGCAGCGCCCACCACGAGGTCGACGCCGAAACCACGCCGATGCGCGAGCCCGAGCACTACCAGTACGACCTGCCGCTGCCCGACGTGGCCGAGGTCTGGCGCCGGGGCAGCGTGATCTCCTCCTGGCTGCTCGACCTGACGTCCGCGGCGCTCAACGAGGACCCCCAGCTCGCGAAGTTCTCCGGGCGAGTGTCCGATTCGGGCGAGGGACGCTGGACCATCAAGGCCGCGATCGACGAGGCGGTCCCGGCGCCGGTCTTGACCACCGCGCTCTATGCCCGATTCAGCTCGCGGGGCGAGGCCGACTTCCAGAACCGCATCCTGAGCGCGATGCGGTTCCAGTTCGGCGGCCACGTCGAAAAAAAGAGCTGATCAGCGCCCCTGGGGAACGCGCTGAATCTTGCTCGTGTCGTAGCCCTGCGACCGCGCGACTTCGATCAGGCGGGCCAGATCGGATTCGGGGATCGTCGGCGTGCGCGCCATGATCCACACGTAGTCCCGCTTCTCGCGCGTGATCACGGTCTGGCTGTAGTCCGGGTCGAGGTAGGAGATGCGGTAGTCGGCCTTGATCGGCCAGACGTACTGCTGGCCCCAGATCGCGTGGCTCGCATCCATCACGAAGCCGCGCGAGGTGTAGCTTTTTCGGGGGCCGTCTGGGGCGTCGGCATTGAAGCTGAAGGTGGTGGGGATGGTTCCATCGGGGTCGAGTCGGTAGCTGTCCTTGGCGTTGTGGGCGCCCTTTTCGAGGAAGGTGGGAATGTTGGCGATCACGTACCAGTCGCCCATGAAGCGGGGCAGGTCGACGTGGGGGACCACGGCCACCGGTGGCAGCCCGGCGGGGGGGCCGCCGGCGCATGCCGCCAGGACCGCGGCGGCTGCAAGGCCAATCGAACGCAAGCGCATGTCGGTGTCTCCAGGACGTTGAAGAAAGAGAGTCAGGGGAGCCGGTAGCTCAGTTTGCGACCGCCGGCGACGGTCGAGTCCAGGCCGACCCAGAGGCCATCGGGCGCATACCAGACGCTGATCGGGTGCTCCGGCCCTTCGATGCGGTACTCCGTCGCTTCGACGGCCTTGCCGCCGACCGTGACCGACCCCGTCCCGACCTTGCGCACCTCGACCGCCTCCATTTGCCCGGTCTGGGCGTTGAGCAGTCGGGGCTGGGTGCGGATCGCCGGGTTCCAGTAGGCGAAGCTCATCACGCAGGGGTCGGTCGCGCCCGGTTCTTGGTGCACCTCGCTGTGCTTGCCGTTGTCGTCCGTGCTTGCGTGCAACCGGGTCAGGCAACTGCCGTGCCATTGCTCGGTGGCCCGATGGTGGTAGCGGTAGGCGGTGAACCCCATGAACTTGACCGCGAAATCGGCGACGCTGACGACCTGACGCTCCTCGCCCTGGCCGATGACGTCGAAGCGGTGCTGACCGATCGGCGTTCCGTCGAGCAGCGCGCGAAACTGCCAGGTGCCCGTCGGCGCGGGATCGGCCCGGCACGCCGCGGTGAAGAACGCGGCAAGCACGACCGACAGCGCCGCGCCGCGTTTCACGCCGAGCCTCCGCGCCGCCGCGGCCCCGGAATGAAGGCGTTGGTCTGTTCGACGTACTCGCGATAGCCCGGGCGCCGCTCGGCGATGCTTTTCTCCAGCAGGGTGACGCCCGACACTTTCAACAGCAGCGTCGTCATCAGCAATGGCGAGACGATGGTCCACGCACCGGCCCCGCCCGACGCGCCGAGCGCGACGAGCCAGAAGCCCCACCAGAGACAGGCTTCGCCGAAATAGTTCGGGTGTCGCGTGTAGCGCCAAAGGCCACGATCCATGACGTGTCCCTGGGTGGCGGGGTCGGCCTTGAAGCGCGCCATCTGGGCATCTCCGACCGCCTCGAACACGAGTCCGAAGGCGGCCAGCGCCAGCCCCGCGATGTCGATCGGGCCAAGCGGCCGCGCACCGGCCAAGGCTGAAAGAAACGGCGCTCCCACGACCCAGGCCAGCAACGCCTGCAGGCCGAAGACGAGATAAAGGCTCTTGACCTCGAAGTGCGGTTGGTTGCGCGCGCGGATGTCCTGGTAGCGGCGGTCTTCGCCGTGGCCCCAGTTGCGGATCGTGACGTAGAGACCCAAACGCAGCGCCCAGGCCACGGCCAGCGCGAGCAGCCAGACGCTGCGCGGTCCGGTCGGGTCGAAGCGCAAGAAATAGACCAGCGCAGGGCCGACCACCAGCGCGGACCAGAAACGATCCACCAGGCTCGCGTCACGTCGCGCCAGGCTGGCCAGCCAGGTCACGAACGCCAGGGCCGCGCACACGGCCAGGCCGGCAAGCGCCGTGAGCAGCCAGGGGTGCTCAGGCACCTTGCGTCTCCTCGGCCGCCGGCAGGACCCCGTCGAAACGGTCCGACAACCACATCAGCAGGGGCATCATGACCGCCCACATCAATGCCAGGGTCAGCAGCGCGGGCCGCTCCGCCACGAAGTGCGCGCCACCGAGCCGCACGCCCGCTGCGAACGAGCTCGGTCCGGCGATGGCGCCCAGTGCACAGGCCAGCAAAGGGCGGCGTTTGAGCCAGCGCATCGTCACGTTGAGGGCGATCGCCAGCTCCCCCCACAGCGCGATCATCCAGTGCGGCGCGAGCCACGCCACCGGCTGACCCGACGCATAGACGACATTGCCCAGGGCCACGACCAGACTCTCGACCGTGGCGCCGATCAACGCCGCCAACAGCACCAGTCGCGCTTCCCGCCAGGGTTGTGCGACCACGCCCAGGTGCCACGCGATGGCTGCCAGCACGCAGCCCGTTCCCCAGAGCGGCCGATCGTGGGCGGCCCCGAGCACGGCGGCGAACCAGGCCGCCTGGAACACCAGGAAATTCAGCAGTTGCTGGCGCCGGGTCGGCGCGACCGGATCGCACCGTGCACGCGACAGCGCCAGGGGGCTCACCAGGGAATCGCTCATGGTTGGGCACTCTCGCCATGGCCGCGCGACGTCACAGGATCGCGCGGACGGGCCTCGGGACGGCCCCGGCCTGGCGGTCGTACCCGGAGCCATTCGGGCATCATCCGCGTGGCTCGAAAAGATAGTGGCTGACCCACCACTGCTGGCCCTGTGCATGGCCGAACAACTCGGCGACCGACATGAAGAACAACCGCCAGCGGGTCCACCAGAGCGCTGCCTCGTTGGCCCCGTAGCAGCGCGTGAAGAGCGGCATCAGTTGATCGCGGCGGTCGTCCATGTTGCGCAGCCAGGCCTCGGCGGTGCGGGCGTAATGAGTGCCGTCCCAGCGCCAGCGCCTGCGCAGCAGCAAATCGTCCTGACACAGCAAGGCCAGGTCGTCGCTCGGCATCATGCCGCCGGAAAAGAAGTGGCGGCTCATCCAGTCGCTCGCGTCGCGTTCGACGAACGGGTAGGGCGCTTCGCGGTGCGCGAACACGTGCATGAAAAACTTGCCCTCCGGCCGCAGCCAGGAAGCCACCCGTGCGAAGGCTGCCGGCCAGTTGCGCAGGTGCTCGAACATCTCCACCGAAACCACGCGGTCGTACCGGTCCGGCGTATCGAAATCGTTCACGTCCCGGGTCAGGACCTTCACGTTGGTCAAGCCGCGCGCCGCGGCCTGGGCCTCGATGTGGGCGCGCTGCGAGTTGGAATTGGATACCGCCGTGATGCGGCTGCCCCGGTATCGTTCGGCGATCCACAGGGTCAGCGAGCCCCAGCCGCATCCGAGCTCGAGGATGTCCTGGCCATCCGCGAGGGCGGCCCGCTCGCACGTCAGCCCGAGCGCCGCTGCCTCGGCCTCGTCGAGGCTCTTCAGCGCGCCCGGCCCGTCGCCCCAGTAGCAGGCGCTGTATTTGCGGTGCGTGCCGAGCACCGCGCCGAAAAATTCGGCCGGCACTTCGTAGTGCTGCTCGTTCGCCTTCTCGGGCACGAGCGCGACCGGCGCGTCTCGCAGTTGCTCGAAGAAGGACTGGGTCAGCGCGGCCGTGGCGACCGCGTCGCCGCTGTGCAATTCGGCCAGACGCTGCTTGAGCAATCGGCGGATGCCGAGCCGGATGACCGGGTCGGGCACGTAGCCTTGCTCGACCCAACTGACTGCGACCGCGGTACCACCTGACATGTTCGCCCCCCTGCATGCGGGCGCGACGGGCCCACTCGGCAGTCGATACGACGTATTTCAGGGACTGGATGCAGGACCCGCCAGGTTCCGGACCGATTCAGCCGCCGCGCCGCGCGACCCAATAGGTCGCCCCGGCCTCGCCATAGCGTTCCGAATGCGCCGTACCGGGCGCCAGGTCGAACGTGTCTCCCGGTCCCAGGTGCCGGGTACGCCCATCGACGGTCAGCCACATCTCGCCCTCGACCACCAGCGCGTGGGCGGCGAACGGGTGGGTGTGTTCCCCGACGGCCTGCCGGGGCGCCCAGTCGCGTCGCAAGACCGCGTCGAAGCCGCTGGCGCGGGCCTGTTGCTCGAAAGCATCGAAACTTTGCAGCGTCATCGGGACCTCCTGGGGGTGGCGCGGCGCGTGCCGAGCCGAGCGCGGCCCAGAGCGTAGCGAATTTGCCCGCCCGCCGCTCCGCGCCGTCGTGTCGACCAGGCCAAGACCGGGTGCCGCGAGGCCCGCGCCGGATTCAAGTCGCCCCCGCGCCAGCCGATATCCACGGCAGACCTCTTGTCCCGTGTTGCGCCCGTCCCTGACATGAAACCCAGCCCACCCAAGGAACAGATCGACATCGACGACTTGCGCGTCGGCATGTTCGTACACCTCGACATGAGCTGGATGTCGCACCCCTTCCCGCTCGGTAGTTTCAAGATCGCGAGCCCCGACCAGCTCGAAACGATACGCGCCCTTGGCGTGCAGCGCGTGCGCTGGAGCCCGACCCAAAGCGATGCGCTGCCGCCGACCGAGCCCACCGGGTGGACGCGCCCCGGTGGCCTGGGCGGCGTCAGTTCCCCGGCGGCGTCTGCCTCTGGCCCGTCCGGGGGGACCGACCCCGGTGGGCTCGGCACCCGGGTTGCTC
>JALYHO010000050.1 GCA_030776545.1 Pseudomonadota bacterium
GCCCCCGACATCTCGATGCTCGCGCGCCGGGACCGCAGCGGCCTCATGCGTGTGCCCCTTTGGGCGCCATGACACGTGCACCCTGCCGGCTTCGCGATCGGCCCCGACGAAATGGAAATGGGCGTGGGCATCCACGGCGAGCCGGGCCGGACCGGCCAGGAAGTGATCCTCTTGGTGAACGGTTCGGCGGCACGCCGTTGCTGGAGCTCTATCTGATGGTCAACGCGGTACGCAAGGCTCTCGCAGGTTCCGGGGTCAAGGTCGCGCGCCATTTGACCGGCTCCTACATCACCTCGCTCGAGATGGCGGGGTGTTCGGTGACCATCACCGCGGTGGACGCCGCAACCGTGGCACTGTGGAATGCGCCCGTGCACACCCCCGCGCTGCGTTGGGGCATGTGATCCTGGAGCAGGGCGCGCGGCGTTCGCCCGATTCGTGCAGCCCGTCGTAGGTCGCCTCCGACAGGACAATCCGCCGCTTCGCCTTGGCGGGTCACGGCTCGCTTGCGTAGCATGCCGCGCATGGCCAGCACCCCCTCGCGCGTTCTTTGGAAAGGCGGCATCAACTTCGGTCTCGTGCACATCCCGGTCGCGCTGCACAGCGCGACCAGTGAGCACGCGATCGACTTCGATTGGCTCGACAAGCGCACGCTCGACCCGGTCGGATACAAGCGCGTGAACAAGAAGACCGGCAAGGAGATCCCGAAGGAACAGATCGTCAAGGGCGTCGCGGTCGAGGGGCACGACCGATACGTCGTCCTGAGCGACGAGGAGATCAAGGCGGCCTATCCGCGACAGTCGCAATCGATCGAGATCGAGTCGTTCGTCGGCGCCGAGGAAATTCCGTTCGTCTTCTTGGACCGGCCCTACTATCTGGAGCCCCTGCCTCGGGGCGAGAAGGTCTACGCGCTGCTGCGCGAAACCCTGCTGCAAACGCGACGCGTCGGGGTCGCGCGGGTGGTCATTCAAACCAAGCAACACCTCGCGGCGCTCGTCGCCGTCGGGCCGGGACTGGTGCTCAACCTCTTGCGCTGGGGCGAAGACGTCCGCCCCTGGTCGAATCTGAAGCTCCCTCCGGAGGGGAGCAAGGCCGCCGGCCTCAAGGACTCGGAACTCAAAATGGCCGCGCAGCTGGTCGACGACATGACGCGGCCTTTCAAGCCCGAAGAGTTTGCCGATTCGTTCCAGAAATCGGTGATGGCGCTGGTGCATCGCAAGGCCGAAGCCGGCGAGGCCCACGAGGTGACTCAGCCCGAGGCGCTCGAGTCCGATCTCAAGTCGGCCGACGTCATCGACCTGGCCGCCCTGCTCAAGCAGAGCCTGGGCCGAGGCACGGACAAGGGGCTCGCCCACGCCGCCGAGGCCAAAGGGCGACGGACCCACGCAGCCAAGCGGCGCGCCTAGTACCGGCGAGAATCACTCATTGCGGAACAAGCCCTTGCTGCGCATGCGCAGCAATCGGGAGCGTCGCCCCGACATGTGGATCAATCCGGTCGACTCGGGAGCCCCGGGTGGATCGATTGCGTGGACGTCAACGGCGTCGACCGTTTCGGCCGCAGCCGCCTCGGCCGTCGAACGCTCTGGCGCGAGGGGTGCGGAATCGGGCGTGTCCTCGAGCGAACGCGGCAAGAATTCGGCGGGGACTTCATCACGCAACACCGGAATGTCGAAGCGGGGAGGCGGCGCGGCCTTGCCCGGCGGAACGAGCGCCAGATGGGGCGCCAGCATGTCCGCGGCCGCAGCGCTTTCCTGCTCGGCGGACGACAGCGTCGCCCGCAAACGCTGGACGATCAATCCGGCGGTGGCGAGGCAGCGCAGACGCTCGGCCCAGAACGCCGAGTTCTCGATCGCGGCCAGCGCTTCGTAGAGCTCCGGGTGCGCGGCGCTGTCGACGTCGAGCTCCAGGCGCAGCACCGACATGGCGTGATGGACCGGTCCGCGGAATCAGGCCGCGTAGGAGGCGGCGTCCAGGGGCGCCGCCTCGGCTTCGCCGATCATCTGGAAGCCGCGCACGTTGGCTTCCATCGAGTCCGGAATGACGAACACGGGAATCGCCGGAAAACGCTTGGCCAGCACGTCTCGATAGTGTTCCGGATGCCCGCCGACGATCACCATCAGGTCGATGATTTCGTGGGCGTCGCGCAGGCCGTCGATCATCCGGTTGATCGAGTCCTCGACCACGCTTTGCACGATCGGGTGGTAGACGTGCAGATCGTGCGCCACGCCCGAGAGCTTGACCGGCTGGCCGCGTCGCAGCGCTTCGTTGATGCGCGGCATGACCGCCGGCCCGAGGGGTCGGCCGATCGCGGCGCTGAGCGAATCTTGCACCGAACGCACGACGCGGTGGCGGCCGGCGTCCGAGGCTGCGCCACTGGCGCGCGGGTTGATCGTCCCTTGCTGAATGAGCAGCCAGTCGAGCGTGTGCTCGCCCGGGTCGACCATCAGCACCGCCAACTCGTCGAGCGCGTCGCCGTCGGGCAGCGGCGTCAAGGCGCCGCCGGTCTGGACGATCGTCGCGTTGAGTTCGCTCAAGTAGTCGTCGAGAGCGGCATAGCCGCCCATGGGCTGCGCCTGGACGATGACCTTGCCGACGTGCACCTGCTTGCCGCCGCCCAGGTCGAGATCGCCTTGGTAGCGCGACTTGAGATAGTCGCGCCGTTTGCTGTCGTTGTACTGGTTCACCGGCAGGCCGAGCACGAGGACGTCGATCGTCGTGTCCCCGGATTCCGCCATGTAGCGCAAGGCACCTTTGGTGAGCGCCTCATAGATATTGCTTCGGTAGAACTCGTCCGTGACGTCCCGGCCGAAGTTGCCGCCCGACTGCGCCAGCCCGACATCGCGCCCGACTTCGAAGTCGGCGCCGTTGACGGGGATGTCGAATGTGTCGCGGCGGCGGGTCCCGAGGCTTTGCACCGCGCTGACGTCGGCCGGAATGGCCATTGCCGGGAAGTTCATGAAACGGATTCCGTCGCCGGCCCGGACACTGAACTTGACGAGCCCGAATCCCACGTCGATCGCGCGCACCACGTGGGGCGACTGGGGGTTCTGACGGATGTTGATCGGGGTGACGTCACGTGATTCGCGCGACTTGTTGCTGGGCATGCAGTGGCTCCGTGGTAGGAAAATGGGTCACGACCGTGGATTGTCCCGCAGTGTGGCATGGGTGCTGCCCACTGGGCAGAGGGGAGCGCGCCTGGCGGCCGGGCAGCGCGCCTCAACGTACCACACGACCCGCGCGGCCCAGGTGATTCTGCCTGCAATGAGAGTGGTCAAACTGAAACGTCTCGTATCTTGGGCCGATCAAAGTCCGATTCGATTTTGGAGCCACGACGCCCCGAGGGCCGCGCCCAGGGCCAAAGGCATCGCCACCGCGCCGATTTTCAGGAAGGTCCAGGCCCCCACGTGTTCGCCGGCCTTGCGCAAGGCCACCAACCAGAGAATGGTCGCGAGCGAACCGGTCACCGAGAGGTTGGGGCCGAGGTCGATGCCGATCAGGACCGCGCCCTGGATCTGTGGGGCCACGTGTGCACCGTTGACCACCGAGCCGGCGATCAGTCCGGCGGGGAGATTGTTCATGAGGTTGCACGCGAACGCGACGAGGGTCCCGGCGACCGCCGCGGTCGCCCCCGGTGCGTCCCCGGCGTGCGCACGCAAGGCCTGGGTCAGGAAGTCGAGCAAGCCGGCGCGCCGCAAGCCGGCGACGATCACGAAGAGGCCCGCGACCAGCGGCAGGATCGTCCAGGACAACCCCCGCAGCATGGGCAACGGCGACTCGCGCTTGGCCAGGGCCACGGCCCCCGCGGTCACCGCCGCTGTCGTCAGGGCGGGCATCCCCAGGTGCGTGTCCAGTGCCGAGGCGACCAACATCGCCACCGCCATCAGCAGCACTCCCCCTGCGGCCAGTCGGCCGGCCCGCGAGAGCCGCGGTACCGTGACGTCCGCCCTCACCCGACCCTGCAGTTCAGCGCGCGACGTGACGCGCAGGACCACGAACGTGACGGCGATCGACACGACCGAGGGCAGTGCGAACCGCGCCAGCCATGCCCCGAGGGGCGGCAAGGTGTCCGCGAACACGACCAGATTGGCCGGGTTCGAGACCGGCAGCACGAAACTCGCCGCATTGGCGATCAGGGCGCATGCCAGCAAATAGGGCAAGGGCGCTCCCTCGGCCTTTTTGCAAACGGCCAGCACCGCCGGGGTCAGGACCACCGCCGTCGCGTCGTTGGACATGAAGGTCGTGACCAAGACGCCCATCGCATAGACGAATGCGAACAGGCGGCGCGGCGAGCCGCGGGCATGGGCCACGCACAGCGCGGCCAACGTGTCGAAAAAACCCTCGCGTTCCGCAACCGCCGACAGCATCATCATGCCGACGAGAAAGAGATAGACGTCCGATCCCTCGCCGACCGCTCGCCATGCGGCCTGCCACGGCAGCAAGCCCAGGCCCACCAGCACGACGGCGCCGGCGACCGCCCACAAGACTTCCGGGCTGCGCCAGGGACGCACGACGACGCCGAGCAGGGCCACGGCGGAAATGAGGTAGATCGGAATCGGCATGGTGAGGCGGACGTGCCTTTCAAGCCTTGATCGCCGCAGTCACCTCGATCTCCACCCGATATTCCGGCTGTATCAAGCGCGCCCCGGTCGTCGCCCGCACCGGCGCGTGTCCGGGCACGACCCACTCGTCCCAGACCGAATTCATCGCGGCGTAGTCGCCGACCGAGGCCAGGTAGATGTGCGCCGAGACGATGTCGCGGCGGCTCGCACCCGCCCGCTCCAGGAGGCGGTCGATGAATTCGAGCACCTCGCGCGTTTGGCCGGTGATGTCGAGCGCGGTGTTGTCGGCCACCTGCCCGGCGATGTAGATCAGCTTGGCGTCGCCGACGCTGACGACCGCCATCTCGCTGAATCGGGGTCCGGTCTCGTACCTGGCAATGTCCATGTCGGCCGCGGCCAAAAATGGGCATTGTGTCAGGGGACCGGGGCGTCTTTCCACCGACCACCGCCGAGAGCCTGGAACAGCGCCACCGTATCGGCGAGCCGATTGCCCTGGGCCTGGGCGACGTTGACCGCTGCCTGCAGGGCGGTTTCCTCGGACTGCAGGACCGCCAAGGGGCTCACGTCGCCGAGCGCGAGCTGGCGCCGGGCGATACCGAGCGAGCGCTGCGCCGCGTCCTGCGCTCGCTGGGCGGCACGCAGGCCGCGGGCGTCGGCATCGATGGCCTGCAGCGCATCGGCGACGTTCTGAAACGCGTTGAGCACCGTCGAACGGTATTGGGCCGCCGCCTGCTCGACTTCGGCCCGAGCCGCTGCCTCGCGGTGCTGCAACGTGCCGGCATCGAACAGGGGCTGGGTGATGCCGCCGGCGAGGGTCCAGAAACCGGTGCCTGCCTTGAACAGGTCGGCGATCGCATAAGCCGCCGAGCCCCAGGCGTCGACCCCGAGCGTCACGCCGGGCAGCCGGTTGGCCACCGCCACGCCGACTGCCGCATTGGCGGCGCGCACCTGCGCCTCGGCCGCACGCACGTCCGGTCGCCGCTCGACGAGCACCGACGGCAGGGTCAGCGGCAATGTTTCGGGGAGGTGCAAGGCCTCCAGGGTGAATCGGGCGGCCAAGGGATCGCCCGGGGCGCGACCGCTGAGGGACTTGATCAGGTTGCGCTGCAAGGCCAATTGTTTTTCGAGCGGGGGCAGATTGGCTTCGGCCGCCGCGAGCGCAGCCTCTTGCTGGGTCAGGTCGAGTTCGGCCACCTGACCCCACACCCGCAACCGGCGGTAGCGTTCGAGCAGGTCGGCCTGGATCGCGACGACCCCGCGCGTGGCGTCGATCTGCGCTCGCAGCGTCGCTTCCTGGATCGCGGCGTTGACCAGGTTGGCGCTGAGGGCGAGGGTGGCCGCCTCGTTCTCCCAGCGTTGCGCGTCGGCTTGCGCCTGCAGGGACTCGACCGCGCGCCGCGTGCCACCGAAGACGTCGGGCGCATACGAGACCGTCACCTGCGCCGTGTGCAGGCTGTAGTAGGACGCGCCGGACGCTGCCGGGCTGGCGAGCGGGTCGGCGATCTTCTGTCGGCTCGCGCTGTAGCCGACGCCGGCCGTCGGATAGTAGGCACCTTCCGAAGCGCGCACGTTTTCCTGTGCCGCCCGCAGCGCTGCCCTCGCGGCGGACGTGGTGGGGTTGTTCGCCAGCCCGGTTCGCACCAGGTCGTCGAGCGCGGGCGAGCCGAACCACTCCCACCACCGTTCCGGCAGGTCGACCGCCGGCGCCAGGCGCTGGACCGGCGTGCCGATGTCTGGCGTCAGGGGGTCTTCGCTGTAGGCGTCGGCGGCCGGCAAGGTCGGCCGCACGTAGTCGGGGCCGACTGCGCACCCGCCCAGCACGATGAACAGGGCCGATGCGGCCACCGCGCCGAACCGCCCCGGGGTCGGGCCGTGCATCACCGATCGCGCCGCGAGCGGCGGCCCCATGCCTTGCCTTCGAAGAGGCGTTCGACCGCGAAGTACAGCGCCGGCAGGATCAGCAGGGTGAGCAAGGTCGAGACGACCAGCCCGCTGACCACCACGGTCGCCACCCCACGCTGAACGTCGGTGCCGACGCCGGTCGCCAGGGCCGCGGGCAGCATGCCGATGGAGGCGACGGTGGCGGTCATGAGGACCGGCCGCAGCCGCTCGGCGGCCGCGTCGAGCACGGATTCCTCGAGCGAGCGCCCTTCCCCGCGGACGCGGCGGAAGTTCGCGACCATCAGGATGCCGTTTTGCACCGACACGCCGAAGAGCGCGATGAAGCCGACCGCGGTCGCGACATTGAGGGTCTCGCCGGTCAGGCGCAGCGCGATCAGCCCGCCGAGCGCCGCCAGGGGCACCACGCCCAGCACCAGCAGCGTCTGGCGCACCTGGCCGAATTGCATGAAGAGGAGCACGGCCATGAAGGCGAAGACCAGGGCCAGGATGAACACGAGCCGCGCCTGGGCCCGGCGTTCGCTTTCGAACTGGCCCGCCCATTCGAGCCGGTGCTTGGCGGGATCGAATGTCACCTCTGCCGCGATTCGCTGCTGTGCCTCGGCGAGGTAGGACGTGAGGTCGCGATCGCGGTTGTCGATGCGCACCGTGATCTGGCGTCGATTCATTTCGTGCGAAATGGTGCTCTCCCCGGTCAGGTAGCGGATCGAGGCGACCTGGGCGAGGGGAATTTTCGCTCCGCCGGCGCCGTTGACCGTCAGGGCGCCGATGGACTCGAGATCGGACTTGGCGGCCTGGGGGAATTTCAACGTGACGTTGTAGGTCCGGTCGCCGAGAGCCATGGGCGCCACCGCGGCGCCGCCGATCCCGGTCTGGATCAAGGCCGAGATGTCGGCGACGCTGACGTTCAGACGCGCCGCCGCTTCGCGGTCGATGCGCACCACCAATTGCGGGATGCGCGGCTCCTGGAACAAGGAGGCCGAGGCCGTGCCCCGGATGGTCCGCAAGACGTCGACGACCTGACTGCCGATGCGCCGATCTTCGAGCAGGTCGTCGCCGTAGATGCGCAGCACCAGTGGGCTGTGGGCGCCCCCGATGGCGTCGTTGACGCCGTCGATGATCGGCTGGCTGACGGCGATGTCGAAGCCCGGCATCTCGGCCAGCCGGGCACTCAGCCGGCGCACGAAGGAGGCCTTGGTCTCGCCACTGGACCATTCGCCGTAGGGCTTCAGACCGACCGGAACCTCGATATGGGACGGGGTCCAGGGGTCGGTGCCGTCGTCGTTGCGGCCGAGTTGGGTGACGGCGTAGGACACTTCGGGAAATTCACGCAGCGTGCGGCGCAGCTCGCCCGCCATCTCGCTGGCGCGGTCGAGCGAGAGGCCGGTCGGCAACTGGACCTGCAGCCAGAGCGCACCCTCGTCCAGCTCGGGCAGGAATTCGCGCCCCGTGCGCAGGCCCAACACCACGACGGCGGCCAGGGCGACCGCGGCGCACGCGCCAGCGATCAACGGACGCCCGAGCAAGCGCGCGAGAACGCTCCGGTAGTGCCGCGTCAGCCATTCCAGCGGCCGGTTGTGGAACACCGTGGCGGGACGCCTCAGCACCATGTAGGCCAGTCCCGGAATCAGCGCCAGCGCGCACAGCAGCGCACCGAAGAGCGCGTAGCCGACCGTGAACGCCATGGGCGAAAAAAGCTTGCCCTCGGCGCGTTCGAAAGCGAACAGCGGGAAGTAGGCGCAGACGATCACCAGCGTCGCGAAGAAAATGGGTCGCGCGACCTGTCCCGTGGTTTCGAGCACGTCGTCCTCGGTCATCGCCTGCTCGGGAAACGCTTCGCGGCGTCGGAGCAGGGCTTCGGTGACGACGATCGCACCGTCGACGATGATGCCGAAGTCGATCGCTCCGAGCGAGAACAGGTTGGCCGGCATGTGGGTCAGGTTCATCGCGATGAAGACCGTCACCAGCGCCAGGGGAATGGCGGCGGCGGCCACCAGCGACGCCCTCGGGCTGCCGAGAAACAGCACCAGCACGACGCAGACCAGGCCGATCCCTTCGAGCACCGTGTGGGTGACTTTGCGTACCGTGAGCCCGACCAGGCCATCGCGATCGATGTAGGGCACCAGGTGCACGCCGAGCGGCTCCAGCTGGGCGCGAAGTTCGTCGACCTTCGAATGGACACCCTGCAGGACGTCGGACGGGTTTTGGCCCTTGCGCATCAGCACGATGCCTTCGATCGTGTCGGGGTTCGCATCCTTGCCCAGGATGCCCTCGCGCTCCTGATGCCCGATCTGCAATTTGCCGAGGTCGCGCAATTGCACCGCCACGCCGCCGCTCTGGCTCACCCCGATGGCACCCAGGTCGTCCAGTCCGTGGGTTTGGCCGATGCCCCTCACCACGTAGCTCTGCTCGCCGCGGGCGATGCGGCCGCCGCCGGCGTTCTGGCTGCCGTTGTTGATGGCCGCGACCACGTCGCCCAACGCCAGGCCATGGCGTTGCAAGCGGACCGGGTCGAGTTCGAGCTGGAATTCCTTGGTGTAGCCTCCGAAGTTGTTGATGTCGGCGACGCCGGCGACCTGGCGGAGCGCCGGGATGACGACCCAGCGCTGGAGCTCGGAGAGCGCCATCAGGTTCGTGGTGTCCGACTCCAGCGTGTAGCGGTAGATTTCCCCGACCGGGCTGGACAGGGGTCCGAGGCTCGACTGGACGCCGGTCGGCAGGCTCGCCTGGGCGATGCGTTCGAGCACGCGCTGACGCGCGAAGTAGTCGTCCGTCCCGTCCTGGAAGACGAGCGTGATGAGCGAGAGCGCAAACGTGCTGCTCGAGCGCACGGTCGCGAGCCCCGGCGTGGTCGCCAGGGCGCGCTCGAGCGGCGTCGTGATCTGCTGTTCGATCTCCTCGGCCGCCAGGCCCGGCACCTGCGTGGTCACCTGCACCGTCACGTCGCTGAGGTCCGGATAGGCCTCGACGCTCATGTGGACCCAGGAGACGTAGCCATAGACCAGCAACGCCAGCGAGAGCACCCAGACCAGGTGCCTGCGGCGCAGGCACAACGCGATGAACAGGTTAATCATTGAGCAGGATGCCGCCGCGGGTCACGACCCGCTGGCCGGCTTGCAGTCCGGTGGCGATCCGGACGCGATCGCGGTCTTCGGCGCCGAGCTCGACCGTGCGCCGCTCGAACGTCCAGGGGGCGACTTCGACGAAGACGGTGACGGCGTCGTTGTTCATCAGCAAGGCCGAGCTCGGCACGCTCACTTGCCGCTCCTGGGGGACCGCCAACGTGGCGACCGCGAACATGTTGGGTTTCAAGCGTCCGTCGGGGTTCGGGAATTCGATCCGGGCCTTGGCGCGACGCGTGTCGGGATCGAGCAGCGGACTCACCGAATGGACCTGGCCCTGCAGCGGTCGATCCGGATAGGCTTGGAGCCGGACCTGCGCCGTCACGCCCGGACGGACGCTGCCCAGCAGGTTTTCGGGCACCTGCACCGTGACCCAGACCCGGTCGGTGTTGGTGAGGGTCAGCAGCGGCGCGTTCGGATCGTTCAGGAAGGCACCGGCGGCCGTATCGAGCGCGACGACGGTGCCGGCGATCGGCGCGGTCAGGCGCAGTGGCCCCGAGTGGACGCCGGCCGGGTCGCTGCTGCCCGCCAAGGTGCGCAGACGCGAGCGGGCCCGGCTGTCTTCGGCCTCGGCCTGGTTGTAGCTGCTTTGCGCGGCTTCGAGGTCTTTGGTCGCATTCGCGCCGACCTGCTGGACCCCCTGGGCACGCGCCAGCCCCTGCCGCGCCAGCGCGAGCGCATCACGCGCCTTGGCCGCGTCGGCGTCGGCCTGGGCCAGGTCGGGGGCCGCGATCACGGCGAGGAGCTGACCGCGCCGAACGGCGTCTCCCAGCCCCACCTTGAGCGCCAACAGGTGACCCGTTGCCGGCGTCAGCACATTGACGGTCCGCGCGGGGTCGGCTTCGACGACGGCCGGCAGGTCGATGTGGTGGGGGGTGGCAGCGACCTCGACCTCGGACACCGCGAGACGCCCGCGCAACGGGGAGCTCGCCGGGACGACGAGCCGCGTGCCTTGATGCAAAACCATCGGCGCCGATGGCGGCGGCGCCGGGGCGGCGGCGTGGGCGATGGCTGGCGCAAGGCCGGCGACGGTCTGCAGGATCGCGATCCGGCAGACAAGCGCGATTCCCGAGCGGGTGCTCGACGAGAAGTAGGTCATGGGCAGATGGTTCCGGCCTCGGAGAAGAAACGCCTGCCGTGCAAGTGGAAGCGTTCGCCGAGAGCGGCTGGTATGGGCGAGAAGGATAGCAAGCGGTATCTGAAAAATCCGTGACGCGTTCCTGAAATCTTCTTCAGATTGACGCATCGGCTGGCACGGACTTGCGCTGACAAATGTTCACCTGGTTCGGCCCGCACGGCGCTTCCGGGTGCCGGGAATACTAAGCGCCCGACGTCAGCGGGCAACCTACATCTCAATTAGTATTTGGAGCACTGGCGGGACCCGTCCACCTCCGTTCCAATCTCGATTTCGGCCACGCCCTCTGCTGCCCCCCCGCTGTGTCCTTCCTCGCCCCGAGCTACAACCTGGTCATCGTCGCGACCTCACTGCTCATCGCGAGCTTTTCCTCCTACGTCGTCCTCGACCTGGCCAAGCGCGTCCGCGACCCGCGCCGGGGGATCGCCTTGCGCTGGTGGCTCGGGGGATCGCTGGCCATGGGCACGGGGGTGTGGTGCACGCATTTCGTCGGGATGCTGGCCTTCTCGCTGCCGATCGCGCTCGGTTATGCATGGCCTTCGACCGCGCTGTCATGGGTCGCCGCGGTGGTGGCTGCTGCCGTGGGCTTGGCGATGGCCAGCCGCGTCAACCCCGGCTGGCGCCGGCTCTGCGGCAGTGCGTTGGCGATGGGAGCGGGCATCTGCACCATGCACTACACCGGCATGGCGGCGCTCGACATGGCCCCGGCCATCGTCTGGGACCGTGGCTTGGTCGCCCTTTCCGGGCTCATTTCGATCGTCGCTTCCGGGCTGGCCCTGGCGATGTTTTCGTGGATGCGCGGTTGGGCCACCGGCTCCGGACCCTATCGTCAGGTGGGCGCCGCGGCCTTCATGGGGGCGGCGATCTGGGGCATGCACTATGCCGGCATGGCGGCGGCCAATTTTCCGACCGGCTCGGTCTGCCTGAGCGCCGGCGCGCTGACCAACAATCTGCTGGGCGCCTTGATCTCGCTCTCGTCACTGGCCTTGCTCGGGATGACCTTGCTCACGTCCAACCTGGATGCGCGGCTGCAAAGCGGCCATGCACGCCTGGCCGATTCGCTGCGTGCCTCCAACGCGCAACTGCAGGAATTCAACGAGACCTTGCGACAGCGCGCGCTTCACGATGCACTGACCGCCCTGCCGAACCGCGTCGCCTTCGAGGAGCGCCTGGCGCAGGCGCTGGCGCACGCCAGCGCCGGAGCACCCTCGCTCGCGGTGATGTTCATCGACCTCGACGGTTTCAAGCAGGTCAACGATTCGCTCGGTCACGCGGTCGGCGACGGCGTTCTGCGGGAGGCGGCCCGCCGCTTGCAAGCGTCGATCCGCCCCGGCGACACGGTCGCACGCATCGGCGGCGACGAATTCGTCGTTCTGATGGAAAACCTGGCGTCGGCCGACGTGTGCGTCGCGCTTGCCGAGCGCTTGCTGCGTGAGGTCGCCGCGCCTTTCGAGGTGGCCGGACATCACATCCGCATCTCGGCGTCGATCGGCATCGTCGCCCATCCCCATCGTGGACCGGACGAACGCCTGGTCGCCAACGCCGACGCGGCGATGTTCGCCGCCAAGCGAGGCGGGGGCAACGCCTATGCGCTGTTCGAATCCCACATGGAGAGCCACGCGCTCGAGCACCTCGGCCTCGAAAACGATCTGCGCGGCGCCGTCCAGCGCGGCGAGCTCAGCCTCCACTATCAGCCCAAAGTCGACGTGCGACTCGGGACGGTCGATGCGGTCGAAGCGCTGCTGCGCTGGACCCACCCTTCCCGCGGCGAGGTGAGCCCGGTGGACTTCATTCCGGTGGCCGAACGCTCACGGCTGATTTGCGAGCTCGGCGACTGGGTCATCGACGAAGCGTGCAAGCAACTTCGAGCCTGGTCGCTGGAGGGCTTGTCGATGCGGGTCGCGGTCAACCTGTCGGCGCACCAACTGCGTGACCGCGGCCTGGCCGACAAGATCGCCGCAGCGCTCGCGCACAACGGCATCGAGCCGGCGCGACTCTTGTGCGAGATCACCGAGACGGTGGTGATGGAAGACATCGCCGGGTCCCAGCGCACGTTCGACGACCTGGCCCGGATCGGCGTCTTCCTGTCGATCGACGACTTCGGCACCGGCTATTCCAGCCTGAGCTATCTACGCCAGTTGCCGGCCCGGCAGTTGAAGATCGACCGCAGCTTCGTGCGCGACCTCGACACCTGCACCGATGCCCGGGCCATCGTCAGCGCGGTGGTCCAGCTGGCGCACGCGCTCGGGCTGAGGGTGGTCGGCGAGGGAGTGGAGGAGGAGGCACAGCGCCGCATCCTGGTCGAGCTCGGCTGCGATGAACTGCAGGGCTTCCTGTTCGCTCGACCGATGCCGGCCGAAAAGATCCCGGGTTGGACCGAGGACGCGCGCGGCGGTTTCCCGGTCCCTTGCACCGGTGTGGAAGGCGCCACCCCGCTCTGCGCGTCCGCGCCGCGCCTCGCCGGCTAGGGGCCTCGCGATCGCGTCGCCCTCAGGGACTGGCCCGCCTCAGGCGCAAGGCGTTGGAAATGACCGATACCGAGCTCAGGCTCATGGCCAGTGCCGCGACCATCGGCGAGAGCAACCAGCCGGTGAACGGGTAGAGCGCACCGGCTGCCAGCGGAATGCCAAGCGCGTTGTAGACGAAGGCGAAGGCGAGGTTTTGCTTCATGTTGGCCATCGTCTCCACCGAGATTTGCCGTGCCAGCGCGATCCCGCGGAGATCGCCCTTGACGAGCGTGACCTGCGCGCTGTTCATCGCCACGTCGGTTCCCGTTCCCATCGCCACCCCGACATCCGCCTTGGCGAGGGCCGGAGCGTCGTTGATGCCGTCTCCCGCCATCGCGACGATCCGGCCTGCGCGCTGCAGTCGCGAAACGAGCTCGAGCTTGTCGGCCGGCTTGACCTCGCCATGGACTTCGTCGATGCCGAGCCGGGACGCGACCGCCTTGGCCGTCGTCGAGCCGTCTCCGGTCGCCATGACCGTGCGGATGCCGAGTGCCCGGAGCCCGGCGAGCGCCTCGACCGTGCTCGATTTGATGGGGTCCGACACGGCGATCAGACCGGCCAGCTGGCCGTCCACCGACAGGTGCATCACGCTGGCGCCTTGCTGCCGGAGGGTTTCGGCCTGCGCGGCGAGCGCGTCGACCGAGACGCCGAGGTCGCGCATCAAGGCCGTGTTTCCGAGGGCGATCGCCCGGCCGGCGATCCGGCCCTGCACCCCGACACCGGCGCTGGACTCGAACCGCTCGGACTGCTCGAGTCGCAGGCCCCGGTCGCGTGCCGCGCGAACGATGGCAGCGGCCAGCGGGTGCTCGCTGCCCTGATCGATGCTCGCGGCCAGGCGCAATACCTCGTCCTCGACCCAGCCCGGTGACACCATGACCCGTTCGAGCGCAGGCTTGCCTTCGGTCAAGGTACCGGTCTTGTCGACGACGAGGGTATCGATCCTGCGGAAATTTTCGATCGCCGCGGCATCGCGAAACAGAACCCCCTGGGTCGCGGCCCTTCCGGTTGCCACCATGACCGACATCGGCGTGGCCAGGCCGAGTGCGCAGGGGCAGGCGACGATGAGCACCGCCACCGCATTGATCAGGCCATAGGCCCAGCTCGGCTGCGGACCGAGGAAGCCCCAGCCGAAGAACGTCAAGACGGCCACGCCGATGACCGCGACCACGAAATAGCCGGCGACCTGGTCCGCCATCCGCTGCATCGGCGCCCTGCTCCGCTGCGCCTGACTGACCAGCTGCACGATCTGCGCCAGCACGGTTTTCGAGCCGACCGCCTCGGCCCGCATGACGATGGCGCCACTCGTGTTCAGCGCCGCGCCGATGAGCTTGTCGCCAGCCGCCTTGACCACCGGCATCGGCTCGCCCGTCAGCATCGATTCGTCCACCGCGCTGCGGCCGTCGATGACCGTGCCGTCGACCGGCACCTTCTCGCCCGGCCGAACCCGCAGCGTGTCGCCGATGTGCACGTCGGCCAGCGCAACGTCCGCCTCGCTGCCGTCCGCTTCGATGCGGCGCGCCGTCTTCGGCGCCAGGCCGAGCAGCGAACGGATCGCCGCCGACGTTTGGGAGCGCGCCTTGAGCTCGAGCAACTGCCCGAGCAGGGTGAGCGAGATGATCACGGCCGCGGCTTCGAAGTAGACCGACACCCTCCCCATCGAGACGAAGGCGCTCGGAAAGAGATTCGGCGCCAGCGTCGCGACCACGCTATAGACGAAGGCTGCAGAGACCCCGAGGCCGATCAGCGTCCACATGTTCGGGCTGCGATTGACGATCGACTGCACGCCGCGGACCAAAAACGGCCAGCCCGCCCACAGGACGACCGGCGTGGCCAGAACCAGTTCCACCCAGCTCTGGGTCGCCATGTCGAAAAGCCGGAGGCGCTCGCCCGCCATCGCGAGACCCGTGACGACCATCGTCAGCGGCAAGGTCCAGAGGAACCGGCGCCGAAAATCGATGACTTCCGGGCTGTCGCCGTCGTCCGGGGTCGGCATCTCGGACTCGAGCGCCATGCCGCACTTCGGGCAGGCGCCAGGATGGTCCTGGCGGATCTCCGGGTGCATCGGGCAGGTGTAGATCGAGCCTGCGACAACGGGCGGCTCGGGGTCGGCCGGTCGCGCAGTGCGCGCAGCCGTGTACCTGAGCGGGTCGGCCACGAATTTCGCCTTGCAACCCGCGCTGCAGAAGTAGATCGCCTCGCCATTGTGGAGGTGACCATGGGGCGAGCGCTCGGTGACGTCCATCCCGCAGACGGGGTCCTTGCGCTGGGTCGTCGCCTGCACCGGCGCCTTTGGCAGGGTCAGCGTCGGCAATGGCGCCGACCGCGCATCGAGATGCTCGGCGGCGGGATGGTCGCTGTCCGGATGATCCGGATGATGGGCACACTTTTTCACGGCTTTCTCCCTCGGCGGCAATGGCCGCGAGGCCGAGCTTAGACTCTGTACCCCACCCCAGAGTCAAGGACTTTCCGTCGTGAGGTCATCGCCCGGGTCGGAAACGCTCACCATCGGCAGTCTTGCCCGCGCGGCAGAGGTCGGCGTCGAGACCATACGCTACTACCAAGCCAGGGCACTGCTGCCCATCCCGCCCCGCACGGGCGCGTTCCGGCACTACCCGGTGCGCCTCGTCGAGCGCATACGCTTCATCAAGCGAGCGCAGGAACTCGGCTTCTCGCTCGACGAGATCGCGCAGCTCCTGGCGCTGGGCGAAGGCGTCGACCGCGTGGCCATCCGCCGGCTCGCGGGCGAGCGACTGGCGCAGATCGAGCGCAAGCTCTGCGACCTGCGGCGGATGCAAAAAGTGCTCAGGCACTTGCTGATCGACTGCGAACACACCGGTGCCGAAAAGCCCTGCCCGATCATCGAGACGCTCAGCGCCGCTCGCGCGTCGGTCTCCGACTGAACGGCTGACACGCGGGTGCCGAGCCCGCCCGCCTCAAGCCGGAGCGAAAGCGCCCGGCCCGGTACGAAACGCGGCGATCACGCCGAGCAGGTTGGCGGCCTGCTGCTTGAGGCTTTCGGCGGCGGCCGCGCTTTCCTCGACTAGGGCCGAATTCTGTTGGGTGCCTTCGTCGATGGAGGCCACGGCCTGGTTCACTTGGGCGATGCCGGTGCTTTGTTGTCCGGTCGAGGTGTTGATCTCGCCGATCAGAGACGACATGCGGCGGACCTGAGTCACGGCGTCGCTGATGGTCGCACCGGCTTCGGCGACCTGGCGGCTGCCGGTCTCGACCCGGTCGACGCTGGCGCCGATCAGGCCCTTGATCTCGCGCGCGGCCTCTGCCGAGCGCTGGGCCAGGGTCCGGACTTCCCCCGCGACCACGGCGAATCCGCGCCCTTGCTCGCCGGCCCGGGCCGCCTCGACGGCGGCATTGAGTGCGAGGATGTTGGTCTGGAAGGCAATGCCGTCGATGACGCCGATGATGTCTGCGATCTTCTTGGACGACGCGCTGATCTCCGCCATGGTGTCGACCACGCGCTGGACCGCTTCGCCGCCGCGACCCGCCACGTCGGCGGCGGTGGTCGCGAGTCGGCTGGCCTCGTCGGATGCGGCGGCGTTCTCGCGCACTTTCTCCGTGATCTGGTGCATGGAGGCGGCGGTCTGCTGCAGGGCGCTGGCCTGGTGCTCGGTACGGCCCGAGAGGTCCTGGTTGCCGGTCGCGATTTCGGCCGAAGCGGTCGCGATGCCGTCGGCCGACACGCGAACCTGTCCGACCATGTGCACCAGGCTTTGGTTCATCCTTGAAAGCGCGGCCAGAAGCTGGCCGGTCTCGTCGGCGCGATCGACCACGATCCGGGTCCCCAGGTCGCCATCGGCGACTGCGCTGGCCAAGGCCAGCGCGCGGTTGAGCGGCCCGGTCACGGCGTTGGCGAGCGCCCATCCCATGCCGATCGCGGCCAGCGCGGCCAGCGCGCACGAGATCAACAGCACGAGCCGGTCGGTCTCGAACGAGCGGGTCGCGTCTTCGACCCGCTTTTGCGCGACGCTTTGTTCGTACGCGACGAAATCATAGGCGGCGGCGATCAGCGCGGCGAGCAGGGGACGACACTCGATGTTCATCTTGGTCACGGCCTGCTCGCGTTGGTCGGCCAGCGCCAGACCGACGATGTCGAGGGCGACCGGGCCGTACTTGGCTTCGATTTTTTCGATCGCGTGCAGGCGGTCGCGTTCCGACT
The DNA here is from genome assembly GCA_030776545.1 of Pseudomonadota bacterium. GTDB lineage: Bacteria > Pseudomonadota > Gammaproteobacteria > Burkholderiales > Burkholderiaceae_C > LMDS01. Next base: position 17,394 of record JALYHO010000050.1, read on the forward strand.
CGGTCGCGTCGGGCGCGGCGGCCACCGCGACGGCGAGCGCTTTGACGGCCACGTTCATGTCGTTGTGCGACTTTTCGACGGCGTCCTTCTCCAGGGCTCGGTCCGCCGGCGTGGTCACGAGGACCAGGTTGCGCGCGGCGATCGCACGCCGCATCGCAGCTCCGCGGATCTCGGTCGCCAGGCGCTCCCGCGCGGCCACGCCGCCCAGGTAGTCGTTGAAACGCGCATTGGAACGAGAAAGTGACGCGAGCGACAGCGCAGACACACCCAGGACCACGGCAGCCAGCAATCCGAAGGCGACGAGCATCTTGGTCTTGACTTTGACGTCACGCAATTTCATTGGATCTCCGATAGGGGGGCACGGACCGGTCCGAAGCGGGCCGTCTCTGCGGGTGTTATCGAATCAGTTGACAGTTGGGCACAGTCAGGCCAGGTCGGCGCCCGACGTGGACGTTCGGATGATCGGGATGCAGGGACATTGCCTACGCGCGGGGGCCTTTCGATCCGGGCCTCCAACGCTCGCCGCCCTCAAGCCCGGGTCGGAACGGCCGAAATCGCCACCATGTCGCAGTCCGCCGGTCCTACACGGCGGTGTCGACCGTCACTCCAACGGAGAATTGCGTTGAACCATCAGAAAATCTCGACACGCCTGGGCCTGCTGATCTGCGCCCTTTCGGCGTGCCTGCTCGCGATCGGTGGGGCGGGCCTCTACGGCATCGGACGATCCAGCGCGGCGCTGCAAAGCATGTATGAGGACAACGTGGTGGGCGCCGCCCAGTTCGCGGAAATCCAGCGCTTGCAACTTCGCAACCGTGCGTTGGTGACCGACGTCGTGCTCAAGCCGGAGCCGCAGGACATCGTCAAGAACACCGCCGAGGTCGAGTCCGACATCGTCACGCTCAACAAACTTTTCGATCTCGGCCTGCGCGCCGCGACCTCGCCGAAGCAGCGCGAACTGGCCGAGGCGTTTCGGGTCGCGCGCGCAGACTACGTCGACAAGGGCCTGCTCCCCGCGGTCAAGGCGTTGCGCAACAACCGCGTCAGCGAGGCTCGCCGGGTCACGTCCGAAGACATGCCGCCGCTCGAAGCGCGCGTCAACGCTGCCATCAGTGCCATCATCCAGTTCCAGGTCGACGAGTCCAAGCGCCAGTTCACCGAAGCCAAGGCCCGCGACGAGGCCATACGCGCGGGCACCCTGGCCGCCGTCGCGCTTTGCGTCAGCGGTGCGGGGCTTTTCGGCATGCTGATGATCCGCGGGATCGGGCGCTCGCTGAAAGAAGCGATCGATGTCGCCGGAGCCGTCGCCCGGGGGGATCTGCACCAGGCCATCCACACCGGCTCGAACACCGAAGTCGGCTTGCTGCTCAAGGCGCTGGCAGCCATGCGCGACCGGCTCGCGACAGTGGTCGGCACGGTACGCCAGAGCGCCGAAGGCCTGGACGGTTCGATCGGCGAAATTGCCTCCGGCAACACCGACCTGTCGCATCGGACCGAACAGCAGGCCGCCACCCTGGAAGAAACCGCGTCGTCGATGGAAGAGCTCAGCACGACCATCCATCGCAACACCGACAACGCGCGGTTCGGTTTCGAACTCGCCACGGGCGCCAACACGGTCGCGGTCCAGGGGGGCGAGCTGATCAGCGAGGTCGTCGACACGATGAAGGGCATCAACGACAGCTCCAAGCGCATCGCCGACATCATCACCGTCATCGACGGCATCGCCTTCCAGACCAATATTCTCGCGCTCAACGCGGCGGTCGAGGCCGCCCGGGCCGGAGAGCAGGGGCGCGGCTTCGCGGTGGTGGCTTCCGAAGTGCGCAGCCTGGCCCAGCACAGCGCCAACGCGGCGAAGGAGATCAAGGGCCTCATCCACGCCAGCGTCGACCGGGTCGAAGCGGGGACCGAGCTGGTCTCGCGCGCCCGCACCACCATCACCGAGGTGGTCCAGTCGATTCGGCGCGTGACCGACATCATGGGCGAGATCAGTACGGCAAGCCTGGCGCAAAGCGCCGGTGTCAAGCAGGTGAGCCAGGCCATCACCCTGATGGACCAGAACATCCAGCAAAACTCGGCGCTGGTCGAACAATCGGCGGCGGCATCGGAAAGCCTGAAGCTGCAGTCCGAACAACTGGTCGGCGCGGTCGCGGTCTTCCGGCTCGATGCCGGGCGCGGGGCGAGCGTCTAGAACCCTCGACGGTGGTGCGGCCTTGCCGCGCCGAGGGGGCGTGACATTTGACTTACATTCAGTCGATGGCTGCTTCGGCTGAACGACCGGTCAGATTCCTGGTGGCGGACGACCACCCCATCGTCCGGCTGGGTGTACGGCAGCAAATCCTGAGCGCGTGGCCTGGTGCTCTCATCGACGAAGCCGACACGGTGGACATGTCGGTGCGGCAGTTCCAGGCCCACCGGCCCGACTTGATCGTGCTCGACCTCATGATGCCCGACACCAGCGGCACCGAGGCTGCCGTGCGGATGTTGCGCGTGGCCGGTGGGGTGCCGATCCTGGTGCTGAGCGCGAACGCCGAGCAGGCCTACGCATCCCTCTTGCTGCGCATGGGCATCAGCGGCTACCTCCCCAAGGACAAGGCCGCCGACGAGCTGGTCGCTGCACTGCGCCGACTGCTCGCTGGAAAACGCTACGTCACCCCGGCCATGGCCGACCACCTGGTCGACATGATCGGCGCAAAAGAACGCCCGCTGGCGCTGCACGAGCAGCTCTCGATTCAGGAATATCGGGTCATGGTGCTGATCGCCGCGGGCTTGGCGCCGGCGGCGATGGCCCGGACCATGGGCCTGTCGGTCAAGACCGTCGGCACCTACCGGGCCCGCGTGTTCGAGAAAACCGGTTGGAAAAGCACCGCCGAGCTGACGAGGTACTGCATGCAGCACGGGTTGGCAGACCCGAACTGAGCGTCGTGTCCCGAAAACTCGGGACGCCCGCTCGGCTCCTTCGGTTGGGGGGCTCAACGCGCCTGCTGAATGGCCCGGACCAGCGCGGCCAATGCGTTCTCCAGAGCAAAAAGCAGTGTCGCGCATGCGGGGGCCGACGGGTCGCGGGTGAGTGCGTCGCCGAGCTCGCCGGCCTGCGTCGCGATACTGCCCGCCCCGATCGCCGCCGCGGCGCCGGCGATCGAATGCAATTCCCGGCGCAGGGCAAGGGCCGAGGCGGACGTCGCGTGGGCGGTGTAGTCCCGGGCTCCGCGAACGCCTGGGGAATAGAGGTCGGCGAACTGGCCCAGAGCCCGGTGGTGGACTTCCTCGCTTCCACCGAAAAACGCCCGGCCCTGATCGACATTCAGGGTTGGCGCCGTGTCGATGGGAGCGGTTGGGTCGGGAGGGGAAGACAACGCTTGGCTCCTGTCGGTGTTCCGGTGGGGACTCGGGAGCATCGTGCAATTCAATGATCTTGACAACGCGTTCCGGAAGATGCGCGACCGTCTCGGCCGGTCCTACCTGGCCGGTCGTCAATGTCCGACTCCCAACCCTTGGGAACTTGCCTAGCCTGAAAAGAGCTCGCCGGCGGCATGTTGCCGGTCCTGAACCAAGGAAAAACCCATGGCCAAGCAAATCGACGGCAAACGAGTTGCCATCCTGACGACGGTCGGCTTCGAGGAAGTCGAGCTGACCCATCCGCTGCAAGCCTTGCGCGAGGCTGGCGCCCAGGTCTCCGTAGTGGCGCCCGAGGGCCCGACCGTGCGCGCCTGGAACCAGACCGACTGGAGCATCGAGGTGCCGGTCGATCTGGAGCTCGCTGACGCGTCGGCGGACAAGTTCGACGCGCTGCTCCTTCCCGGCGGCGTCATCAACCCCGACAAGCTGCGCCTTCTTCCCAAGGCGGTGGAACTGGTGAAGGACTTCTTCAAAGCCGGCAAGCCGGTCTTCGCCATTTGTCACGGACCGCAAATCTTGATCGAGGCCGGCGTGGTCGAAGGCCGCACCCTGACGTCCTGGCCCTCGCTCAAGACCGACCTGAAAAATGCGGGTGCGAACTGGGTCGATCAGGACGCGGTGGTGGACGGTCAATTGCTCACGAGCCGCAAGCCCGACGACCTGCCCGCTTTCATCGCCCAAGCGGTGACCTTGCTGCAGGGCACGCGCGCCTGACGGTCGGCAAGCACGCCTGCGCAGCCGGCAGGCGTTCGGATGTCACGCCACGGGTTCGCAAGTCGGCGCCGATTCGGTCGAAGAGTCAGTGATCCCCCAACGATCGCCGCCGACTTCCCACCATGACTTCCGAACAACTCCAGGGCCGACAGGTGCGCCTCGTGCGCGAGTTGGCGCTCCTGGGCGGCCTGGAGCCGCCGCCGGTGGCACGGATCGTCCGGCTGGCGCGCGACCTGGCCGAAACGCAGCGACTCATCGGGAGTGCGCCAACCGACCAGGAGCAGGCCGGCTTCGGCGTCTTGTTGTCGGGCGCGCGCTGATCGGCGGTCGAACGACCGTCGTCTACCGGTAAGCTCGGGGCAACGCGGGCGAGATCGCCCGCGCCGCGCGCCTGGTTCGGTTTCGCCGGGAGCGCTTTGCGCAGCCCCACCGAGACGCCCCGATGACACCGTCCGAACACAGCAAGCTCGTCGACGTCGCGCTCGACCAGCTCAGGCCCACGCAGATGACGGCTGGCTTCGCCGAAGTCGCGCGCAAACGCGCCGACTGGGCGGCGCTCACGAAAAAGCAACGCCACGCGCTGCTCGACTCGCACTGGTTCCCGGCGGTCTACGGCCCCGGGGACCGCTACTACATCGTTGACCACCATCATCTCGGCCTGGCCCTGCTGCAAGAGGGCGTCAAGCACATCCGGGTCACGGTGCTGGCCGATCTCTCCTACCTCGCCATGACGATTTTCTGGCGCGTGATGGAGCAGCGCAACTGGGCGCATCCCTTCGACGCGACCGGGCGCAGGCGCGACTTCGGCACCCTGCCCGGCCGCCTGCGCGATTTGCAGGACGACCCTTACCGCAGCGTCGCCGGTTTTCTCCGAGGTGTCGGTGGCTATGCGAAGGACACGTCGCCTTTCGCCGAATTTCTCTGGGCCGACTATTTGCGTCCACACCTGACTCGCAAGCAAATCCGCACCTCGATGGACGCCGCCGTGAGCGAGGCGCTCGGGCTGGCCCGCAGCCCCCTGGCGCGCTACCTGCCGGGTTGGTCCGGCTCGACCCCGCCGGCGAGCTGATGGCCGCGGGCCCGCTC
>JALYHO010000051.1 GCA_030776545.1 Pseudomonadota bacterium
CTTGCACGGTCTGTCGGTGGTGCCGATGAGCCTCTTGATCGAACAGGTGCTGGGCGTCTTTTTGCCACTGCTGTCGGGTGGCTCGCTGACCCTGATGCCGGCCGGCACCGACGAGTACGGCGCCCGCAGTGGCAATGCCCGCGACTACCTCGACCTGATCGCGCGCGCCCAGCCCAACTTCCTGTACTTGCCGCCCAAGTTGCTCGAGGAGGCGCAGGTGCTTTTGCGCTCGCGCTCGGCGGCGTCCCTGCTCGGCCCGCGCAAGCCGCACATCATCACCGGGGGCGCCAAGATCGGCGCCGCCGTCCTCACCAGGCTGGATGAACACGGCGTTCATGTGTATGAGGCCTACGGGCTGAGCGAGAACAGCTCGATCGTTTCCATGAACTTCCCGGGACACCGGCGCATCGGCTCGGTCGGCACCTTGCTCGACGGCGTGGAGGCGCGGTGGGTCGAGGGCGAACTGCATGTCAAAACCCCGACCTTGTGCGCGGGCTACTACAACGCCGACGACACCGCCTGCACGCTCACCGATGGCTTTTTGCATACCGGTGACCTGGGGGAGATGCGCGACGGCTACCTCCATATCACCGGCCGGAAAAAGCACGTCATCATTCTTTCTACCGCGCGGAACATCTCGCCCGAGTGGGTCGAAAGCGTCTACAAGGAAAGCCCTCTCATCGACGACCTGGTGGTGATGGGGGAGGGTCGGGAAGAGCCCGTCGCAGTGGTCCTCTCGGCGCACTCCGGCGCCGCGATTCGGGCCGACATGAGCCGGCTCGACCACCGGTTGGCGGCCTACGCACGCGTTCGCAAGGTACTCGTCGTCGCAGACATCGACGCCTTTCGGAACGACTACTACACGGTCACTGGCCGACCGCGGCGGCAGCAGATCGAGAACGCGTTCGCGTCTGCCCGATATGAATGAGGGCAGACCATGGACGGCTTGCTTTTTTTTCGTCCGGGCCAGCCCGGGTATCTGACGCTGCAACGAGCGGTCGCACATCGCTACGCATGCGCATTCGGCGCGCATCCCGTGCCCTCGCCCGACGAGTTCATGTGCCTGGCCGACCCTCGCGCCGACGCACCGGGACACGCGTGCGTGGGACTGTGCGCGAAAGGCTCGGGCAAGCTCTTCTCGGAGTACTACCTCGATGACCCCCTGTGCCCGCCCGGTGCCCACCGGCCTCGATGGGTCGAAATCGGCCAGATGGCTTCCTTCGCGGGGCGCGGCAGCGGCGCCTATCTGATGTACAAGGTCCTGCAATATTTGTCACAAGGGCTCGCCGACCGGGTCGTGCTCACTGGAACGGGGAGGGTGCGCCGGCTGCTCGAAGCGCTGCAGGTCGGCACCCGCGACCTGGGGCCCGCCCGCCGCGAGCGGGTTCGCGACCGCGACGTCGATTGGGGACGCTACTACGAACATGAACCCCGGGTCGTTGCCATCGACCTGCGTTCCGATGTGCGTTGGCTGCGCGAGCCTCCCTGGACCCCGCCACCCCTCCCTCACGTCGAAAACGTCGTCACGAAGTCAAACGCAGCATGAGTGCCCCCGCTTCGAGTTCGAAACGCTACGAAAACTTCATCGTTTTTCTCGCGCCCTTGATCAACAGCGTTGGTGGCATCGCGATCGACCTGTTCGCCCCCAGCATCCCCGCCATCGGGCGCGAGTTCGCCGTTTCGGCGGGCACGATGCAAAACTCGATCACGGTGACACTGGCCTTCTACGCCGTGGGCCAGATCGTCTTCGGTCTGCTGACGGATGGATGGGGACGCCGGCCTTCCATCGTCCTCGGGCTGATTCTGTTCCTGGGGGGCAGCCTGGCGGCCGCCCTGGCTCCGTCCATCGAGATGCTCATGGTCGGCCGGGCATTGCAGGGATTCGCCATCGGGGCCTGCCAGGTGGTGTCTCGGGCGCTGCTGGTCGACAACGTCGGGGGCGCTCGCTTTCGGGTGGCCGTCGTCTACCTCAGCCTGGCCTATGGTCTCGGCCCCGTGGTGGCCCCCTACGTCGGAGGGCTCGTCGAGTCGACGGCAGGGTGGCGCTGGAACTTCGGCCTCTACTTCGTCTATGGTGCGCTGGTTCTGGCGTTCGTCGGGGTGGGGCTTCGTGAATCGCTGGAGGTGTCCGCACGCCAGCCGCTCCGGGCGTGCATGAAGGGCTATCGCAGCATCCTGTCGGACCGGACCTTTCTTGCCGCCGTCTTGCTGCTCGGGGCGAGCTTCAGCACTTTCCTGATGTGGAACGTCATCGGCCCGTTCATCGTCGAGGAGCGACTCGGCAAGGACTCGGCGTATTTCGGCTCGACGGCGCTGGCGGTCGGCAGTGGTTACCTGCTCGGAACGACGCTCAACCGCGCGCTGCTTCAGCGGCTCGCCGTGGCCGCGCTGATGCGATGCGGGCTGGTGCTGTTCGGTGGCGGGATCGGGCTGATCGCCACGGGGGGCCCGGACCTGGACCTGCCGACGCTGTTGGGGGGAACCGTCCTGATTGCCTTCGGACAAGGCTTCCTGTTCTCCAATGCCATGGCCCGCACGATGTCAGGTTTTCCGCGGCACGCGGGTTCGGCCGCGAGCTTGCAGGGGTGCGTGATGTTGTCGATCGGCGCTGCGGCATCCGGCGCGGTCAGCGCGATCCCGATCGAGTCGAACGTGACGGTCGCCTGCATGTTCGCTGGTCTGTTCGCAGTCGCGCTGACCGGCACCTGCGCCTTGCTCCGGTCACCAGGAACCGCGGCGTCCGCGCCCGCCGCCCGGTAGTCCGTGCGCGGGGGAGCGCGCCTAAAATACACTGGGCGCATGCCGACCCGCACCTCGCCCCCTCCGATGCAACGCGCGGTGGCGCTGCGCGAGCAATTGCAGCGCTACGCTCACCAATACTACGTCCTTGACGCGCCCGAGGTGCCGGACGCCGAATACGACCGCCTGTTTCGGGAACTGCAAGACATCGAGGCTGCCCACCCCGACCTGGTGACGCCGGATTCGCCGACCCAGCGCGTGATCGGCGCGGTGCTGGAGGGCCTGGCACCGGTGCGCCACGCCGTGCCCATGCTCAGCATCCACACCGAAACCGACACCACCGCCGCCGGGGCAGCGAAATTCGATGCGCGCGTGCGCAAAGCGCTCGGCCTGGCCGAAGGCGATCCCGAAGTCACCTACAACGCCGAACTGAAATTCGACGGCTTGGCGATCAACCTGCGCTACGAGCGGGGCCAGCTGGTCCAGGCCGCCACCCGCGGCGACGGCGAGACCGGCGAGGACGTGACGCACACCGTGCGCATGATCGCCGACGTTCCCAAGCGGCTGCGAGCAACCCAGGCCGCGGTGCTCGAAGTGCGCGGTGAGGTGTTCATGCGGCGTGACGATTTCGAAGCGCTCAACGAGCGTCAACGCCGCCTGATCGAAGGCGGAGCGCGCGGCGAAAAGACCTTCGTCAATCCTCGCAATGCCGCGGCGGGCGTGGTGCGTCAGCTCGACGCGGGCAAGGCGGCCAAGCGACCGCTGAGTTTTTTTGCCTACGGCCTGGGCGAGGTGGTCGGATGGGAACTGCCCGACACCCAGAGCGGCCTGTTGAGGGCGTTCAAGAAGATCGGCCTGCCCGTCAACGACGCCAGCGCCGTGGTGCAAGGCGCCGCCGGCCTACTGGGCTACCACGATGCCATCGCGGGCAAGCGCGACGCCCTGCCATTCGACATCGACGGCGTGGTCTACAAGCTCGACGACCGTGCGCTGCAGGCGCAGCTCGGATTCAAGTCGCGCGAGCCCCGGTGGGCCTGTGCCCACAAGTACCCGGCGCAGGAGCAGATGACGCTGCTGCAGGACATCGACGTGCAGGTCGGTCGAACCGGCAAGCTCACGCCCGTGGCCAAGCTGTTGCCCGTTTTCGTCGGGGGGACCACGGTCAGCAACGCCACGTTGCACAACCAGGACGAGATCCTGCGCAAGGATGTGCGTATCGGTGACACCGTCGTCGTGCGACGCGCGGGGGACGTCATTCCCGAGGTGGTCGGCGCGGTGCCGGAGAAACGCCCTTCGGGGGCACAGCCCTTCGATCTTTACAAGAAGCTCGATGGCCGCTGCCCCGTCTGCGGCAGCGACATCACCCGAGAAGAAGGCGAGGTGGACTGGCGTTGCTCGGGAGGTCTTTTTTGCGCAGCCCAGCGCAAACAGGCGATCCTGCATTTCGCCGGGCGCCGGGCGATGGACATCGAAGGTCTGGGAGACAAGCTGGTCGATCAGTTGGTCGACGACGGGGTGATCCGGACCTTGCCCGAGTTGTACGACTTGCGCGTCCCGCAGCTCCTGGCGCTCGAGCGCATGGCGGAAAAAAGCGCGCGCAACCTGGTCGCGGCCCTCGACAAGAGCAAGCACACGACGCTCGCCCGGTTCCTGTATGCGCTCGGCATCCGGCATGTCGGTGAAACCACCGCCAAGGACCTGGCGCGGCACTTCGGCCAACTCGCCCGAATCGTCGACGCCAGCGAGGCTCAGCTGCTCGAGGTGGGCGATGTCGGGCCGATCGTCGCCGCAAGCGTGCATACTTTTTTTGCCCAGCCCCACAACCGGCAAGTGGTCGACCAGCTCATTGCCAGCGGTATCCGGTGGGACGAGAGCGACGGCACGGCTGACCCTGCTCCCAAACCTTTGTTGGGCCGCACCTTCGTGCTGACCGGGTCCTTGCCGACCCTCAGCCGCGACGAAGCCCGCGACCGCATCGAGGCGGCGGGCGGCAAAGTCAGCGGGTCGGTCTCCCGGAAAACCCATGTCGTCGTCGCGGGCGACGATGCCGGCAGCAAGCTCGAGAAGGCGATCGAACTCGGCATTCCCGTGCTGGACGAGGCGGGGCTGCTGGCATTGCTGGAAGCGTCATGACCGCGTCATCAGGGTCCTCCGTCGCCGCTTCCCTGCCGAGCGCCGGCTCCGGCACGCTGGACGCGGACTGGATGCTGCAATGCCAGGCCCGGCACGACCTGCCGCCTGCGCGGCCACGGGTGCCGCTGGCGCTGGCGATCGGCCGAGACGCCGGGCGCGTGGTCGGCTCGCTCGAGCCCGAACTGGCGACCGAACTTGCAGGCACAGGTCGGTTGCGTCGCGGCCCGGGCAGCGCGTGGCACCTCGAGGTCCGGAGCGCCGCAGACGTGAATTCGGCCTGGGCCGCGCTGGCTGACTCGCTGTTGCGCGCCGGCAGAGTGTCCGGTTGGCGCGGCGAGCTGCTCGATGTCCTCGACGCCGACGGCGATCGCTGCGGAGCGATCGAGCGGGCCGCCGTGCGGGCGCTGGGAATGTCGACGCGGGCCGTGCACCTGGTGCTGAGCGACCCGGCAGGGCACGTCTGGGTCCAGCAACGGGCCTTGGACAAGGCTGTCGATCCGGGCTTGTGGGACACCACCGTCGGGGGTCTGGTGGCCGCCGGCGAATCGATCGAGACGACTTTGGAGCGCGAGACTTGGGAAGAAGCGGGGTTGCGCCCCGTCCAGTTCGGTCGAGCGGAGCCCTTCGGCCGATTCACGGTCCGGCGTCCCGTCGCCGATGGCTACATGGTCGAACACATCGACATGTTCCGCGCCGTTGCGGCGCCAGGGGTGGTCCCGCGTAACCAGGACGGCGAAGTGGCGGGCTTCGAGTGCCTGGCCCGAGCCGAGTTGATCGAACGGATTCGGGCAGGCGTATTCACCGGCGAAGCCGCGCTGGTCTTGGCGCACTGGTCGCTGGCAGCGAATCAGGAGGCGGGGCCGGGGAACTCGTAGCGGCAGCGACCGAGCAGCCGACGAGGATTGAACACGCCCTGCACCAGCCCGTCCAGGCGCTGAGATACGGGGGAGGTCAGGGCACGGTAGACGTGGAAATTGGCTGGACCCACGCCGTGCTCGGCGCTGAACGCACCATGGTGGCGGTGCGCCAACGCGTAGACCGCCGCTTGTAGCGCCTGCCGCCGGGCTGAAGGGTAGGCGTCCACCTCCCCGGGCGGGACCCGCACGACCAGGTGAACACCGCCGTCTCCGAAGTGGCCGAACGCGTAGCTGGCGAGGGCGGGATGGGCTGAATGCAGCCAGGTTTTCACGGTCCCGATGAAGGGGACGAGTTCAGCACGGGGAAACCCCAGATCGAACGCCAGGGCCATCCCATGGCCACCGAGCGCTGCCGGGAGCGCGTGGCGCAAACGCCAGAAATCGGCCGCGGCATCGACCACGGCGTTCGTGGTGTGACCCTGCGCGGTCAGACGTTCCAATACGTCGATGCCACGTTCGCGCAACACCGCATCGAGGCCGGGCATGGAGCTGGTGGCTTCGACGAGCACATGACAACTGCCCGCGTGCAGCGGCAGGGGAGCTCGAGCGCGATCGGCGCGGCGCAGCACCTGCGCGAGGCTCGGCGCGTCGATGAATTCGAACGCCGCCAGCAAGTCGCCGAACGCGGTTTCGAACGCCTCGAGCGCGGGCCCCGCCGCGTCGAGGTCGCGCAGCGCGACCAGGAAGGCGGCCGAGGAACAGTCGCGCCGCGCCAAGTCGAAGCTGACCGCGGTGATCACCCCCAGCGACCCGCCGGAAGCGATGAACAGTTGCTTGGTGTCGAAGCCGACATTGTTCTTGCGCAGCGGGCCCAGCCAGTCGACGCGTGTGCCTCGCTCGTCGGCCAATACGACCTCGAGCCCGAGCACATGGCGCCGCACGCCGCCGTGCTTGAGCAGACGGCTGCCCCCGGCGTTGCTGGCCACCAACCCACCCAGGCTCGGGTCGCTGCCGATATCGATCGGCAAGTGCAATCCATGGGGAGCCAGCAAGGTCTGCAGTGCGGACAGCCTCATCCCGGCCTCGACCGTGATGCTGCGGTTGGCGGTATCGACGTCGATGACACGCGTCAGCCGGTCGCAGCTCAGCACGCATTGCGTGGCGCTCGCGTCGGCCAGCGCTGCACCGACCAGCCCGGTGCGGGCGCCTTGGGCGATCACGCCGACCCGGCACCCATGGGCGATGCGGAGCATCGCCGAGACCTGCTCGCGCGTCCGCGGTAGAAGGACACAGCGCGCGCGGCCGGTGCGGCGCAAGGCGTCGCGGTCATACGGGGCACATTCCACCCCGGTCCGAATCAGGGCGGGTCCGAGTTCGCAACGGATCTGCTCCTGGAAAACGTCGAGCTCGGGTGAAGAAGATGCGTGGGTCATGGTCTCAATCGAGCAGGGCGACCTGGATGTCGCGCGGACCCCGGTACGGATTGCGGCCGTGCGCGACCCTCAGGTTGTCGATCCAGAGCACATCACCGCGGCGCCACTCGAAGCGCACCTCTTCGGCAGCGAGCGCATCGTAGACAGGGATCAGGTCGCTCTCGGTCATGGGCTGGCCGTCACCGAAACGAATGTCGTAAGGCCAGGCCGGTCGCTGCCCGTATTCGCGCCGCAATGTTTTTAGCGTGGCGCTTCCGACCGAGCGGGCGTTGACATGCTGCGTGCTGGCCTGATTGAACCAGAGGCGTTCGCCCGTGCGGGGATGGCGAACCGTCGCCGGACCGATGTGGGTCACCGTGAGACTGCCGTCTTGCAACCATTCCCAGTCGAGGCCGCGTTCCGCGCACAAGGACTCGACCCGGTCGCGGGAATCGGTCAGAAAGGCGTCGCGCACGCTGCGGTGATAAAGGCCTGGCCCGGTGTCCACGGGGTCGGCCGAGGTGCGGTCGGCGGCGAAGTTGCGGCGATACATGACCCCCCGACGTTCGAACAGGTGCAAGCTCGCACCGGTGAGGCGGCGTGTGACCGACCGCATGTCCGCCAACGGCGTCTCCCCGCCCCGGTCGGGAGGCCGGTGGCAGTAGAACGCCAACAGGCGAGGGGCGCCCGGCATGTAGGCCATCTCCTGGTGCAGCCCGATGCGGGCGGCAGGCGGCATGCGGGTGGACTCGTACACCCCTTCCCCGATCGACCGGCGCGGCGCGGCACCGGCGATATAGCCCATGGCGTGCGGGGGAAAGTGGTCGATCAGGCGGCGAAAGGTCGCCGTGTGCGCAATCGCGAACCCGCGGAGGAGCACGGCGCCATGGTGCGTGAACAAGCTGTCGAGTTCGGCGGTGTGGCGGCCGAACCAGTCCATGACCCGGTCCGGTTCGACCCGCAGCGCAGGGTCCCGCGGTGTGATCGTCAGCGGCAAAGTGGCGGACGGGTTCAGGAAACCGCAGTCGACCTCGGCGGGGTCCAGGTCGCCACCGGTGTGCATGGTCGGCGGCGCGCGCCCATCGATTGCAGGGTCCAAGCGAGTGGAAGCAGCCATCGGAATCAGTTCTTGAGGATCAGGATTTCGAAGCCCAGCGCTCCCCAGCCCGAGGCCGGGCTGAAAACGGTGGCCTGGCGTTCCAGGCCTGCAGCGACGACCACGGCCTTGGCTTCATCGAGCGTGAGCTTTTCTTCGGGATGGGTGGGGGGGTAGTCGGCGGCGTGCCGCAGGTCCTGGAATTGCGCGAGCAGCGGTGCGGGTGCGTCCCGCCGCATGTCGTGGAGCACGCCGATGCCGCCTGGTCGCAGCACCCGCGCCATTTCGGCCAGTGCGCGGGGCTTGTCTGCCAGATGGTGGAGGGTGGCGCGGCTCACCACGCGGTCGACCGACCCGTCGGCGAAAGGCAGGTCGAGCGCGTCGCCCAGCCTGAGCTCGATCCGGTCGCCCCAACCGAGTCGCGCGATCCGGGGCTGGCACTCAGCCAGCATGGAAGGGTCGAGGTCAAGGCCGACGAAACGCCACTGGGCGAGCGCAGGCTCGGACGCCAGCCGCAGCAACGCCACGCCGGTCCCCGTGCCGATGTCGGCGAGAAGTCCCGGCGTGGCGGTGCGCACCGATTGGCGGATCCGCGCGACGAAGAGGTCGTCCCAGGGTGCCAGTGTTTCGGTGGCGAAACGCTGGTAGTCGGCAGCAGGACGCAAATTCTTCAGCATCATGGAAAAATGAACTCCGGGGTGAGCATGGGAGGCGGTCAGAGCCAGCCTGTCGGCAGGGCGTTCAGTTGGGCCCTGGCGGTGCGATGGTTCTGTCCGAACGCCGGGCGCCGGCGTCGCTCGACAGCGTGCGTGGCCATCGCGGCGACGCGGGCGCACAGGCCCACGCCGACCGCCCAATGCGGGTCGGCAACGCCCAGATCGAGCAGTGCCGCCGCGGTGATGAAGTCGATGTTCGGTTGCAGGCCCTTGCGCTGGGCGGCACGCCGACACGCCGCGTCGTACCAGCGGATGGCTGGCCCTTCGAACGACCACGCGCGCCAGAGTTCGCGCAGGCGGGGTGGGCGTGGATCGACTTCGAAGAGCGGGTGGCCGAAGCCCGCCAGGCGGCCCGCAGCACCGTCGAAGGCTCGGTCGATCACCTGGCATGCGTCGGCGTCGGACAGCGCGGGTTCGCAGGCCAACGGCGGTGCGGTGCGGTTTCGACCGATTCCGGCCAACCAGCGCATCGAGTCGAACGCGGCGCCGACGTGGCTCGGCCCGCTGGCCAGGCAACCGGCAGCCACGGCGTGTGCGAGGTCCACGCCGGTACCGATCGCACAGCGTGTCACGAGCACCGTGGGAGTCAGGTAGCCGAAGCCGGCATGCCAGCCCACCAGCAGCGCATCCATGACGCGCGCTGCGGCGAGCGGATCGGCGCCGGTGGCACCCGCCGCGTGCAGGACGCCGTGCGAGAACGCGGGCGGGTCGTCGCACGGCGCCTGGCGTGCTGGCCCTGCCCCAGGGCAGTCGACCGAGCCGGGGTCCGCGCTTTCGAGGGTGGCGCGCAGCAGGGCCGGAACGGCGGCGACGCAGGCGAGCAAGGTGTCGAAGTCGTCGTCCCAGGTGGGAGAGCAGGGTCCGGTGGGCGAGACCGACCGTTGCCGCACCTCGTCGACGCCTCGCAGCAGTCCGGCGGCCACGGCGAAGATCGGTGCAGTGCCCGCGGCGGCGGCGGCCTGTCCTGCGGTGACCGTCGGGTTCGGCTGCATGAACCCGGAGGCGAGCTGAGCCAGCCGCACGCGCACCGCCAGGTGCTCCGGCGCCGTGGCCGCGGCGCCGAACCACAGGTGCCAGAGGGCCTGCTCGAAACTCAACCGACCGATGAGGTCGTTGAGATCTCGGCCGCGGACCTCGAGTCTTTCCGGCCGCAGGCGGGCGCCGTCCACGTCGGTGCCGTGGTAGCGCGTGCGAGACAATCGAAAGGACCGCGTCGACGCGTTCATGGGGACACCAGTTCGTCGGCGCTCGCGGTCCACGCCGCGTCCCCGATCGCAGCGATCGCGGCGGCGTGGGTGTGAACCAGCGGCAAGATATTCGCGTAGTAGTGCCCCGCGCTTTTGAGCTTGCCGCGGTAGAACGCCGATTCCTCACGGTTCTTGGCGACGTGCGGATCGGCGAGGCGGGGCTGGGCGACGCAGGCGGCTTCGAGCAATGCCCAGGCGGCTCCCGTCATTCCGAACATGGCGAGAAAACGGGTGAAGAACTGGCTGGAGGCGGCCATCGCGCCGGCCTGCACGGCCGCGCCCAGGCACGCCAGCGACCGCTCGAGGGCCTCGGCGGCTGCGCGCAGTTGGGCGAACCAGCAGGCGAACACAGGGTCGGCGGCATTCGCCGCCCGCTGCGCGAGACTGGCGTCGAGCGCTTCGCGAAAATATCGCATCAGGATGGCGTGGCGGCCGAAGCCGAGCTTGTCGCGCACCAGGTCCTGGGACTGCACATAGTTGGTCCCCTCCCAGATCGACAGGATCCGGACGTCGCGCGAGTTCTGCTCGACCGGGCACGCATCGGTATAGCCGCGGCCGCCGTGGACCTGAACGGCCTGGGTGCAGACGTGCCAGGATTCGTCCGAAATGAATGCCTTGCAGACCGGTGTCAGCAACCCGGCGAGCTTGCGACAGCGTTCGGCCGCGGCAGGGTCGGCGTCGGGATCGGCTTCGAGTATCGACGCCTGCGTCACGGCTGCGGAAAGTTTCCCGAGCAGCCCACGGCACCCCTCGACGCGCGACTTCATGTCGAGCAGCATGCGCTGGACATCGCCATGCTCGACCAGAGCCACGCGAGCGGCTCGGGCATCGGCGGCCCGCTCGATCGGCCGCCCCTGGATGCGGCTGCGGGCGTACGCAGCCGCGTGCAGGTAAGAACTCGACGCGACCCCGACCCCGAACATGGCGCTGCCGGTGCGCGCCTGGTTCATCAAGGGCCGCAGCTGCAGCAGCGCCACATTGTGTCGGTTGCCGAGCAGGTAGGCGCGCGTCGTGCCCTTGGCGCCGAAAACGAGGTGCGCATTGGCGCATCCGTTCAGTCCCATCTTGCGCGGCAGCGCGACACAGTCGACGTGGTTGCTGACGGGGGCGGCGCCGGAATCGAAATTCAGGCGCGGCACGATGAAACAAGAGAGCGAGAAGCCGTCGGAAGGGGCCGTGTCGACACGGCCGAGCACGACGTAGAGGGTGTTCTCGGTCAGGTCGTGCCTGCCGGCCGAGACGTAGAGCTTTTCGCCTCGCAAGGCGTAGCTGCCATCGGGCAGCGCTCGGGCCCGGGTCGTGACCGCGCTCAGGTCGGATCCGGCCTGGGCTTCGGTGGCGCAGAAGCAGGCGTCCCAGCGCCAGGTCGAGAGGGGGTCGATCCAGTCCCGTTGCGCCGGGGTGCCGTGCAGCCGCAGCAGCTTCACCGCGGCCCGGTTGAAGCCGCCATACGTCATGAAGGAGGGGTTGGCCCCCATGAACATCTCGCAGACGACCTGGGCCAGGAGCGGTGGCACCACGCCCGGCTCGGCGACGCACGCGACGACGGGTATCGCACGGGCAGGTTCACGCGTCGGCGCCAGCCGGCCGCCGACCAGCAGCGTCGCCCAATCGCGCCGCAGGCGCTCCCAGAGCGGGCCGTACGACGCGGGGACCTGGACCGCGCCGGTGGCGTCGAGGCGGCAGCCCTCGCGGTCGCCCGCGGGGTTGCACTCGCCCAGGGCGTGCGCGAAGGCGCTCGCATCGTCGAGCAGCCGGTCGACACGTGCGCGGTCGATGCCGAGGTAGGGCGCCTGGCTGAGCACGCGCGGTTCGATGGCGTGCAGCTCCCAAAGGAAAAAACGCAGTTCGCGCAGGCTGACTCGGTAGTTGCTCATGCGTGCAGGGGAAGGGCAGGGGCCACGCACCCGGCGGCCGGTCGATGAAGCCTGGCGATCAGCGCGCCGGCCATGCCGCAGACGGCGTTGTCGCAGAGCAGGACGGTCCGCTGGGCACCCGGGCTGAGCGAGGTGAGTGCGCTCGCCAGGGCAGCCAGGGGTTCTGCCGACGCGAGGTGGGCACGGGCGCCGGCAGGTGCTTGTGGGTCGGCCTCGAAACCCAGCCGCCGCGCGAGCGCTGTTCGAAACGGCGGCAGGAAACTCGCTGGCACATAGCGGTCGACATCGGCTCGCGTGGTGCCCGCGCGAGCCATGGCCGCGGTGACGGCGCGCGCTGTCAGATCGAGCAGCTCGGCAGACCGCGCGGCGCGGGCTGCCGGGGTGCGCGGGCGTGCGCCGGCGCTTCCGAAGAC
>JALYHO010000052.1 GCA_030776545.1 Pseudomonadota bacterium
GGCGGCCGACCACGACGACATCGCGGCGGCCTGCCGCCGCCACGGCGTCGAGGTCGTGCTGACCCGCGACGACCACGCCACCGGCAGCGACCGCCTCGCCGAGGCCTGTGCCCTGCTCGACCTCGATGGCGACGCCGTGGTCGTGAACGTCCAGGGCGACGAGCCGCTGCTCGACCCGGCCCTGATCGACGCCTGCGCCGCGCTGCTCGGCGAGCGCCTCGACTGCGTGATGAGTACGGCCGCGCACCCGATCGACAGCGCCGCCGAACTGGACAACCCGAACGTCGTCAAGGTGGTCCTCGACGCCAGCGGCCGGGCCCTTTACTTTTCCCGCGCGCCGATCCCCTGGTGGCGTGACGGACGCGCCGCGGGCGCGGGCCCCCTGCCCGCGGACCCCCCCCTGCGCCACATCGGCATCTACGCCTACCGGGCGGGCTTCCTGCGGCGGTTTCCGCAGCTCGCCCCGAGTCCGCTCGAGCAGCTCGAGGCGCTCGAACAACTGCGGGTGCTGTGGCACGGCGAACGGATCGCGGTGCATCTGAGCCTCTCGCGCCCGGGACCGGGCGTCGACACACCGGACGACCTGGCACGGGTTCGCGCGGTCCTGGCGGCGCGCCTCTGAACCCATCGCGTCTGCCCGGCAGCACGTGGTTTCCCGGGGCTCTCGCGAGCGTCCGACGCCAGGGCCGCATGTTATTCTCGATCCGATAGGCGCCCGCGCCGCGCCTTCGCTGAGGCGTCGCGCCCGGACGCACGAGACGCACAAGAGCTACCGAGAACGAGGACCCCCATGAGACTGATCCTGCTGGGCGCCCCTGGCGCGGGCAAAGGAACCCAAGCGGCTTTCATCTGCAAGAAGTTTGGCATCCCGCAAATTTCCACCGGCGACATGCTGCGCGCGGCCGTCAAATCCGGCAGCGCGCTCGGCGTGGCTGCCAAGAAGGTGATGGACTCCGGCGCGCTGGTCGGCGACGACATCATCATCGGTCTCGTTCAAGAGCGCATCGCACAGCCGGACTGCGCCAACGGCTTCCTGTTCGACGGCTTTCCGCGCACCATCGTGCAAGCCGACGCGATGAAGGCCGCCCATGTCGACCTGGACGTCGTGCTCGAGATCGACGTCCCGGACGCCGCCATCGTCGAACGCACGACGGGCCGTCGCGTCCATCCGGCCTCGGGCCGCACCTACCACGTCAAATACAACCCGCCCCGGGTCGACGGCAAGGACGACGTCACCGGTGAAGACCTGATCCAGCGCGAGGACGACAAGGAAGCCACCGTGCTCAATCGGCTCGACGTCTACCAGAAGCAGACGCGCCCGCTGATCGACTACTACGCCCAGTGGGCGGCCTCGGGCGACACCGCGGCGCCACGCTATCGCAAGATCAGCGGCACCGGAACGGTCGAGGACATCACCGCTCGCGCCCTCGCCGCGCTGGCCTGACGAAGGAGCAGCCCCATGGACATCGCCGGAAAGGTTTTCATCGTCACCGGCGGCGCGTCGGGGCTGGGCGAAGGCACCGCGCGGATGCTGGCGGCCCGTGGCGGCAAGGTCGTCATCGCGGACCTCCAGGTCGACAAGGGCGAGGCGCTGGCCCGCGAGATCGGCGGTGACTTCGTCAAGTGCGACGTGAGCCAGGAAGCCGACGGGCAGGCGGCGGTCGCGCAGGCGGTCAACCGCGGCAAGCTCGTCGGACTCGTCAATTGCGCCGGCATCGCACCGGCGATCAAGACCGTCGGCAAAGACGGAGCGCATCCGCTGCACACCTTCACGAAGGTGGTGACGGTGAACCTGGTCGGGTCCTTCAACATGATCCGTCTGGCGGCCGAGGCGATGAGCAAGAACGAGCCCGAGCCGACCGGCGAGCGCGGCGTCCTGATTTCCACCGCCAGCGTCGCGGCCTACGACGGGCAGATCGGCCAGGCCGCCTACTCGGCGTCGAAGGGTGGCGTGGTGGGCATGACCTTGCCGATCGCGCGCGACCTGGCCCGCAGCGGCATTCGCAACATGACCATCGCGCCGGGCATCTTCGGCACCCCGATGTTGTTCTCGATGCCGCAAGAGGTGCAGGACGCGCTCGCTGCCGGTGTCCCTTTTCCGAGCCGGCTCGGCACCCCCGCCGACTACGCCAAACTGGTCGAGCACATCCTCGCCAACGACATGCTCAATGGCGAGGTGATCCGGCTCGACGGCGCGATTCGGCTGGCGCCTCGGTAGAGGGGCACGGAAGAATTGCTGCGCAATTCTTCCGTGGTTCATGAAATGGTCTAGGCCGGACCGGCAAGCCGGATCCTGCCCAGAAGGTGGCCTCGCCCACGTGTTATCACTGCCTGGGGCTGAGGAGGGCGTCCAGGGACGCGGGCTCGGTGCTCAGGCGTTCGAGCTTGGGGTAGCGCAGACCGCCGTGGTAGTCGACGACCAGGGTGCGGTAGCGGTCGTCGGCCTTGACCAGCAGTTCGATCGGTCGGGTGCCTTTCTTGGCCGCGCTGATGGCGTCCTTGAGCACCTCCGCGTCGCAGGGCACGCCGTCCACGGCCACCAGCGTCGCTCCCTGGTTCAGGCCGGCCCGGAACGCCGGGCCGTCCCACAGCAGGTTGGTGACCTCGTTGTCCTTGCCGAGCGTCAACCCGATGGAGTACATGAGGCTGGTGTGCTTGTTCATGTCGTCGGCGGCCTTTTGCAAGTCCGTGGGCGTGTCTGCATACACCAGGCGGTAGCCGCCCCGCGTCAGGCCGTCCAGGGGAGCGCCGGGCCCATGGGTGTCGAGACGGGTGCGCAGGAAGGTCGCCCAGTCGTGATGCACCACGGCGTCCAGTGCGGCGACGACATCGGCGAATGAATAGGTCACCGGTGCGTAGGAGCCGTCGCCCACGCCGAAGAAGGCGCGCGCGAAGTCGTCGAGCGATTTTTCACCCCCTGACTTCTCGCGCATCAAGGTGTCGGCGTCCAGCCAGATGAGCAGGCCTTCGGCGTAATAGTCCACGCCGCGCTGCCAGCTGGCGATGCCGGCGGACGTCCGCGAACCCAGGATTTCCGAGTGGGTGGTGTCTTGCAACGAACGCCAGCGGCGACCGGGCAGGTTGTCCAGGTGTGCCGCGATGGCGGCGATCTCGTCCTTGATCTGCGCGGCGGTCATCAAGCCGCTGCGCGCTGCCAGCACCTTGCCCCAGAACTCGGTCTGACCTTCGTAGACCCACAACAGGCTGTCCTGCATCGGCGTGGTGTAGTCGGGCGTCCACAGGTCGGCCGGCCGGCGAAACTTGCCGTTCCAGGAATGCGCGTACTCGTGCGCGAGCAAATCGCGGCCCGGGGCCATCGCGTCCCAGTCGGAGAAGTACTTGGGGAGGTAGCCGTTCTCGCTCGAACGGTGATGCTCGATGCCGACGAATCCCATCGGCTCGCTCAGGCTGAGCAGGAAGTCGTAGTGGTCGTAGTGGTGCGAGCCGAACAGTTTGTAGGCCTGCTGCACCAGGCGGCGGTGGGCCTCCACGTGCTCGGGCTTGGCGTCGAGATTCTTTTCGGTGTCGGCGAAAACGTTCAAGCGCACCGGCACGGCGGCACCCGGATCGAGATCGAAACTGCGCATGTGACGGCCGGCATAGAGCGGCGAGTCGACCAGCGTTTCCAGGCTCGTCGCGGCGAACGCCGTGCTGTCGCCGGTGGTGCGTGCCCCATCCAGCGCGGTGGCGAAGCGCCAGCCGGCAGGCAGCCGAACACTGGGCTGGACTCGAATGCCGGAGACGGCGTAGCCGGCGGGGTAGAGCAGCAGCGTGTGCCACTTCAGCGCCAGCAGGTCGGGCGTGACGGTGGCACCGCCGAAGGCGGTTTGCGGGGCCGCCTGCTGAGTCAGCTCGACCGACAACTCGGCCACCCCGGTCGGCACCTCGAGATGGAACGCGGTCATCTCCACCGTGTCGCGCAGCCACTCGACGCGCTGGCCGTTGGCGGTGATGACGAAGCCCGCGAGCTGTCCGATGGGGCCCGAGGGCGAATGCTCACCCGGTATCCATTTCGCCAGCGACAGCGTCAGGGGGCCGGGCCCGCTGACCGGGATGGTTTCGTGGACACGAAAGAGGTGATGCGCGAGGTCGGTCGTGTCGACACTGACAGTCAGGAGGCCCGGATAGGGTATGTCCTGCGCGCTCGCGACAGGCGGTGGCAGGGCGGCCGCGCGGAGGTTCCCGGCAGCGCGCGCAGCGCCGGCGACGAGCACGACGGGGGTCAGGATGGCGAGTGCGAGGCCGCGGAGAAAAGGCCGGTCTGGGATCTGGAACATGAAGGCGTGGGGATGGGAAGGATCTGGCCCGCGCGCTCGGGTCGCGAGGCCGGTTTGCGGTGCGCTGCGCCGGTGCCACGGCAGGCCTGGGAAGTGATCGCGGCACCCCTTCCGGGGGCCGCCGCGGGCCTCAGGCCGATTTGGCCCGCTTGGAATAGAGCAGCCAGAGCCGGGCGAGGTCGGCGGTGCCGTCGCTGCCCGAGACGGTTCTGAAGGTGGCCTGGGCTTTGGGCACCTGGCCCGCCACGAGCTGCGCGATGGCGTAGTGCAGCTTGGCGTCCTCGG
>JALYHO010000053.1 GCA_030776545.1 Pseudomonadota bacterium
TGGTGCGCGGGGCGGGACTCGAACCCGCACACCATCGCTGGCGTCAGGACCTAAACCTGGTGCGTCTACCAATTTCGCCACCCGCGCCTCGGGCCGATCGTTCGACCCGGCTGCTCTCACCGCTGTCCCCCAAACGGGTCAGAGCGGCATTTTAGCGGGCGGCGGCGGGGCGTCCGGCGGGCCCACCCGAAACCAGGCGGCATACATCGCGGGCAAGGCCAGCAGCGTCAGCGCGGTCGCGACGATGAGTCCTCCCATGATCGCCACCGCCATCGGGCCCCAGAAGACGCTGCGCGACAACGGAATCATGGCCAGCACCGCGGCTGCCGCGGTCAGGGTGATGGGACGCAAGCGCCGCACCGCGGCTTCGACGATCGCGGTCCAGGCGGGGACGCCGCGAGCCCGGTCCTGTTCGATCTGGTCGATCAGGATCACCGAGTTGCGCATGATCATGCCCATCAGCGCGATCACGCCGAGCAAGGCGACGAAGCCGAACGGGCGATTCAAGAGCAGAAGCGCCGCCGCGACCCCCGCGATCCCGAGCGGTGCGGTCAGGAACACCAGCACCGAGCGGCTGAAGGAGTGCAGCTGCAACATCAGCAACGTGAACATGATGAAAAGCATCAGCGGCGCTCCTGCGGCGATCGAGTCCTGGCCCTTGCTGCTTTCTTCGACCGCGCCGGCGATCTCGATGCGGTAGCCCGGCGGCATCTTGGCCCGGATCGGCGCGAACAGCGGGTCGAGCTGGGCGGTGACGGTCGCGCCTTGCAGCCCCTCGACGATGTCGCCCTGCACCGTGAGCGCGAAGTCGCGCCCTTCGCGCCACAGCACGCCCGGCTCCCAGGCGAACTCGGCCTTGGCGATCTGGTTCAGCGGAATGCTGTGGCCGCTGCTGGTGGGAACGTAGGCATTGGCCAGGTCGGTGATCCGCTCCCGTTCGGACAGCGGCTGGCGCAACACGATGTCGATCAACTTGTCGTCCTCGCGGTACTGCCCGATCGTGGTCCCCGAATTGACGGTTCTTGCCGCGCGGGCCACGCCCTGGCTCGTGACACCGAGGGCACGCGCCTTGTCCTGGTCGAGGTCGAGTCGCAGCACCTTGACCGATTCGTTCCAGTTGTCGTTGATGCCGCGCAGGTTGGGGTTGCGGCGCATGACCGCCGTGACCTCGTCGGCATAGGCACGCACCTTCGCCGGGTCGGTGCCGATGACGCGGAACTGGACCGGGTAAGGGACCGGCGGGCCGTTGGGCAGCAACTTGGGACGGGCCCGCACCTCGGGGAACTCGGTCGCCAGCAGCTCGGGAAGCCGCCGACGCAAGGTCTCGCGGTCGTGCAGCGTCTTGGGCAGAACCACCATCTGACTGACGTTGCTCTGCGGGAAGACCTGGTCGAGGACGAGCACGAAGCGCTCGATGCCGCTGCCGACCCAGGTGGTGACGCTGCCCACCCCCTCGAGCCCCATGACACGCGCCTCGACCCGTTTGGTCACGGCCTCGTTGGCGGCATAGGACGTCCCTTCCGGGTACCAGAGGTCGATCAGGATCTCGGGGCGGCTGGAATCGGGGAAGAACTGGTTCTGCACCTGGCCCATGCCGACGACCCCCAGGACCAGGGTCGCCACGGTGGCGGCGATCGTCAGCCAGCGGTGCTTGACGCACCAGGTGGCGGCGGCGCGAAAGCGCACGTAGAAGGCGGTGTCGAACAATTCGTGCGGCGCTTCACCCGGGGCCCGGGGCTTGGCCTCGAGCAACAGGACCCCGAGGTAGGGCACGAAGTAGACCGAAACCAGCCAGGAGATGAGCAACGCGGCTGCGGTCACCGCGAAAATCGCGAACGTGTACTCGCCCACCGTCGAGCGGGCCAGGCCGATCGGCAAAAAGCCGACCGCGGTGATCAGGGTCCCGGTGAGCATCGGCATGGCCGTGGCGTCGTAGGCGAAGGTGGCGGCGCGCACCTTGTCGTAGCCCTCCTCGAGCTTGCGCACCATCATCTCGACCGAGATGATGGCGTCGTCCACCAGCAGGCCCAGGGCGATGATCAGGGACCCGAGCGAGATCTTGTGCAGGCCGACGCCCCAGTAGTACATCACCACGAACGTGATGGCCAGCACCAGCGGTATCGTGATGCCCACCACCAGCCCGGGCCGCCAGTCGAGTCGGAACGGCTTGAAGTGGAGTCCGAGACTGACGAAGCTCACGCCCAGGACGATGACCACCGCCTCGATGAGGGTGCCGACGAACTCGTTGACCGAACTCGTCACCACTTCCGACTGGTTCTGGAATTGAGCGAGCGCCATGCCCGCGGGCAATTCGGCCCGGATCTGGGTGACCGCGGTGTCGAGCGCTTCGCCCATGCGGACGATGTCGCCCCCGCGGGCCATCGAAATGCCGAGCGCGATCACCTCCTGGCCGTTGTGGCGGACCTTGACCTGAGGCGGGTCGACATACCCCCGAGTGATCTCGCCGATGTCACCGAGCTTGAAGGTGGCGGCGCCGGCACGGATCGGAAACCGGCGCAGCTCTTCGACCGAATTGAACTGCCCGCCGACCCGCACCTGCACGAAGTCGGTCGGTGCGTTGATGGTGCCGGCCGATTCGACCGCGTTTTGTTGGCCCAGCTGGGCCAGGACCTGGTCGAAGTCGACGCCGAGCTGGGCCAGCCGCTTTTGCGACACCTCGACGTAGAGTTTCTCGTCCTGGACCCCGAAGATGCCGACCTTGTTGACATCGCGCACCTTGAGCAAGCGCTGGCGGACGCGGTCGGCTTCGTCCTTGAGCTCCTGGTAGGTGAAGCCGTCGGCCGAGAGGGCATAGATCGAGCCGTAGACGTCGCCGAATTCGTCGTTGAAATACGGGCCCTGTACGCCCGCGGGCAGGGTGGCGCGCATGTCGCCGATCTTCTTGCGCACGGTGTACCAGATCTGCGGCATCTCGTGCGGCGGGGACGCGTCGCGCACCTGGAAGATGATCAAGGCACTCCCGGGTTTGGAGTAACTGCGAATCTTGTCGGAATAAGGCACTTCCTGGAGTGTCTTTTCGAGTTTGTCGACCACCTGCTCGGCCATCTGCTGGGCGGTCGCTCCGGGCCAATAGACCTGCATCGCCATGGCGCGAAAGGTGAACGGCGGGTCTTCGTCCTGACCGAGCTGGAAGTACGCCGCGACGCCCAGGACCATCAGGACGATCAGCAAATAGCGCGTCAGCGCCGAATGCTCCAGGGCCCATCTGGAAATGTTGTAGCGCGAGGCCGGGAGTTGCGAGGTCGGGTCGGAAGGTTCCACGAGACCGGCGCTCACTTCACGTTGACCGGGGTGCCGGCGGACGACGCGCCGGAGGGCATGCCGGGGTCGACATAGAACTTCACCTTCTGGCCCGGACTGAGCACGTGCACGCCGGCGGTCACGACGACCTGCCCCGGGAGAAGACCCTGGGTGATGACGGCGTCGTTGCCATCGGCGCCGCCGAGCGTCACCTCCCTGGCGGAGACGGTCATGGTCGCGCGGTCGACCAGCCAGACCGTGCTGTGGCCATGCGCTTCGCGCAGGGCCGAGAGCGGCAGCTTGGTGATGCCGGCGGTGGCCGGCAGGTCCATCAGCACGGTGGCCGTCTGGCCGAGCCGGACCCCGCTTTGCGCGTCCGGACCGATGTCGGCCTTGACCAAGAAGGTCCGCGTGGTCGGATCGGCCGCCGCCGAGACTTCTCGTACCGTCGCCGGCAACGTCGTTTGTTGCCCACCCCAAGGCCGAACCCGAAAGCTGCCCGGCCGGGCAGCCATCTCCTTGACCAGTCCGACCTTGTCCTCGGGGACCGAGAAGACCACGTCGCGCGGCCCGTCGTGGGCGAGCCTGAGGACCGGCGTGCCGGCCGCGGCCACCATGCCCGGCTCCAGATCGACACCGGTGATCACGCCGCTGGCATCGGCCACGAGCACCGCGTAGGCCGCCTGGTTGCCTTGCACCCCCGACTGCGCGCGGGCCTGGTCGAGCTGAGCCTGCGCGGTCTTCAAGGCCATGTCACGCCGGTCGAGCTCGGCGGGGCCGATGAAGCCCTTGTCGCTCAGGTCTTTGTAGCGCTTGTAGTCGGCGGCGGTCTGCTCATAGCTGGCTTGCGCCGCAGCGACGCTCGCGCGCGCCGCGTCCTGGCCCAGCCGCAGGTCGCGGGCATCGAGCTGCGCCAGGACCTGGCCTGCCTTCACGGTGTCGCCCAGATCGACCAGGCGCTTGACCATCTTGCCGGGCACGCGAAAACTCAAGCGCGACTCGGTGCGAGCGCGGATTTCGCCCGCGTACTCATAGACACCCCCGGCGGTCTGGGGTTGGATCGTCGCGGTACGAACGGCGCGTACTGGTTCGAGCGGCGGCGCGGGTTTGGAGCACCCCGCCAGCATGGCACCCGCCGCGGCCAACACCAGCGCACCGCGCATCGAGAACCAGGATCGGGGGCTGAGTGGCATGGCGGACTGTAAAATGACTAACCGGTCAGTAATATATTCGGCGGCCCGGGCGCTGTCAAACCGACCCGAAGGCGTCGGCGACGGGCCCGCTCCGCAGCGTGGACAATCGCTCGCGTGAGCGTCGACCACTACGAAAATTTTCCCGTTGCCTCGTTTCTCTGCCCGCCGGCCTTGCGCCCTGCGGTGGCGGCCATCTACGGCTTCGCGCGCACTGCCGACGACATCGCCGACGAAGGCGACGCCGCGCCCGGGGCCCGGCTCGCCGACCTGGGCGCGTACCGCCTCGAGC
>JALYHO010000054.1 GCA_030776545.1 Pseudomonadota bacterium
AGTGGATGCCGAGGGGCGGGTGTTGCGCGACAACGTCTGGGGCCCGCAAATCGAGGACGCGGCGCGGGCCACCCGAGGTGCGCAGCGTCTCGAGCAGAGCGCGCCGGCCGTCGTCGTCGGCCTGAGAGTAGTCTTCCCACCAGGCCGCCAGTGCCGGATCGATTTCGCCGGCCTCGGCTCGCAGGCGGAGGAAATCGAACCCGGCGCGAAAGCGCGGTTGCGCGATCAGGGTCCCGACACTGCTGCCCTGGCGCCGCTCGAAGCGCGGCTGCATGAGCCAGATCTCGCGCATGTCCGCGCCGAGTTTGCCGCGTCCGGAGATATCGCCGATGCGGGCGTCGAAAACGGTGTCGATGGCCTGTTGCAGGGCCGGAAACGGCGCCTCGCCCCGGGCCTGCAGCTCCTTCCAGCCGCTTTGCACATCGTGCCAGAGCATGCAGGCGAACATGAAGCTGGGCGCGACCGGCTTGCCCTCGCCAACGCGGCGGTCGGTGTCGGCCAGGGCGAGCTGCACGAATTTCTCGCGGCCATCGTGGCGATGCGCCTCGTCGAGCGCCACGTCGAGCACCGGAAACACCCCCCGGTGCAGCCCCTGCTTGCGCAGTTCTTCGATGCTGGCCAGCGCGTGGCCGGTCTGCAGCAACTTGATCATTTCGTCGAACGTGCGGGAGGCCGGCACGTTGTCCAGCAGGGCCGCCATTTCCTTGATGGGGGCGCGGGTCTTGGCCTCGATCTCGAATCCGAGCTTGGCGGCGAAGCGCACCACGCGGATGATGCGCACCGGGTCTTCCCGATACCGCAAGGCCGGATCGCCGATCATGCGCAGCAGCTTGCGCCGGACGTCGGCGATGCCGCCGTGGTAGTCCACCACGATCTCGCGCACCGGGTCGTAGTACATGGCGTTGATGGTGAAGTCGCGCCGCGCCGCGTCCTCGATTTGCGGGCCCCAGACGTTGTCGCGCAACACCCGCCCCTCGGCATCCACTGCATGACTCTTGCCCGCGAGTTCGCCCTTGGAGGTTTTCTCGTTGCCGCTGACCTGGCCGGTCGCCGCGGCGTCGACCATCGCGCGGAAGGTCGAGACCTCGATGACCTCGGACAAGCCTCGGTCCTGGCGGCCGCGCCCGAACACGACGTGGACGATCCGAAAGCGCCGACCGATGATGAAGGCGCGCCGGAACAGCGCCTTGACCTGTTCCGGCGTGGCATTGGTGGCGACGTCGAAGTCCTTGGGACGCATGCCGACCAGCAGATCGCGGACCGCACCGCCGACGATGTAGGCCTCGTAGCCGGCTTCGGCGAGCGTGCTGACGACCTTGACGGCGCGCTCGTCGACGAGCGACTTGTCGATGCGGTGCTCGCTCTTGGGCACTTCCACCCGCTTGGCCACGGGCGCCGCGCCAGGCGCCGCCGTGGCCTTGGGCGCCTTGCCGAGTAGCTTGTCGATGAATTTCTTGATCATGTGGGGCGTGTCAGTCGAACAGTTGCAGGATGCGCCACCCACGGGCCACGGCGACCTCGCGCAGCGCCGGCGTCGGGTTGGTCGCGACCGGTTCGGTCGCGCGCTCCAGGAGCGGCAGGTCGTTGAGCGAGTCGCTGTAGACGGTGACGCAGCCGAAGTCGGACCAGGACTTGCCGCGCGCAGCAAGCCATTCGTGCACCCGGGTCACCTTGCCCTCCCTGTAGCTGGGCGTGCCGGCGATGCGACCCGTGATGGTACCTGCCGCCCCGCGCTCGAGCCGGACCGCCAACAGGTCGTCGATGCCGAACGCCGCCGCGATGGGAGCGGTGACGAAGTCGTTGGTCGCCGTGACGAGGGCGATCAGATCGCCACGCGCCTGGTGCTCGCGCACCAGTTGCCGCGCGGCCGGCAACAGCCACGGGCGGATCCGCTCGGTCATGAAACGCTCCCGCGCGGCGTCGATCTCGGCCAGGCTGCGGGCGCGCAGCGGCTCGGTCGCGAAGTCGATGTAGGCGTGGATGTCGAGCCGGCCCGCCTGGTACTGGGCGTAGAACGCGTCGTTGCGACGCGCGAACGGCGCGGGGTCGACCCATCCGAGTGCGACCATGTGGTCGCCCCAGGCGTGATCGGAGTCGAGCGGGATCAAGGTCTCGTCGAGATCGAACAGGGTCAGGGCCTGGTCGTTCATCCGCCCTCCTGCGTCAGCATCTGCTTGAGCAGCGGGACGGTGATGGGCCGCTTGGTGGCGAGCGAGAACTCGTCGAGCCGGTCGAGGAGCGCGATCAGGTGTTTCAGGTCGCGCGCGAAACGGGTCAGCAGATAGTCCATCACATCGTCCGAGAAGAACACGCCGCGCCGATCGGCGACTTGCCGCAGCGTGGCCCGCGCCTCCGCTTCCCCCAAGGGATGGATCGCAAAGACGTGACCCCAGCCGAGGCGGGTGCGCAGATCTTCGCGCAGCGGCAGGTCGACCGGGGGCACGCGGCCGGTGGCCACGAGGGGGACGCCATGCGTGCTGGCCTCGACGAAAAGGGCGAACGCGGCGTGCTGGCGCGCCGGGTCGAGCGCGTCGCAGGCATCGATCGCGACCAGCGACCAGGTGGTGTCCAGGGTCCAGGGGGCGGGGTCCGTCGGACCGAACCAGCCGGCGTGCAGGCCGAGCCGATCGAGCCGCTCGACCAGGGCGTGAAGCAGATGGGTCTTGCCGCTTCCGCTCGGACCCCAGAGGTAGACCGGGGCCGCCTGGCCTGCCAGCACCTCGAGGTGCGCCACGGCGGCGGCGTTGGCTCCGACGACGAAGCTGTCGAAGGTGGGGGGCGACTCGCCGCCGATCGAGAGCGGAATTTGTCTCATCCCAAGGCCGGACCGAGGCCGAAGCGGGCCGGCACGCGGGCGCACG
Source organism: Pseudomonadota bacterium (assembly GCA_030776545.1). Lineage (GTDB taxonomy): Bacteria > Pseudomonadota > Gammaproteobacteria > Burkholderiales > Burkholderiaceae_C > LMDS01. The sequence goes on from JALYHO010000054.1 coordinate 2,862, forward strand.
GCGCGACGCGAAGGGCAGATGGGGCGCGGGCGGGGGTCGAGGTCATGGCCATGGTGAGAGCCGCCGATCGGGGGCCCCGAATTCTACGGGGGCTTGCAACGCAAGCGGTGCCGGC
>JALYHO010000055.1 GCA_030776545.1 Pseudomonadota bacterium
GACCACCGCCGACGGGGTCTTTCGGCTGTTGCTGGAACTCGCGCACCAGGAGGGCATGGCCTGTGTGTTGGTGACGCACGACGAGACGCTGGCGGCGCGCTGCGACCGGGTGCTGCGCTTGACCGCCGGGCGCCTGGGCGACTGACGGCATCTGCACCCGGGACACCGGCGACCGACCGCACCGGGGCGCGGGCGGATCACACCAGGTCGAACCCCATGATCGCTTTCGACGCCAGCAGTCGTTGGAGCAGGCTGGCCAGGTCGAAATCGGCATCGGCCGCGAGTGCCGTTGCCACGGCCTCGCCCAGGCTCGACCCTGCCAGCAGGGTCCCGAGACACGCCGCCGCCCCGCGGGGCAAGGCCTCGACCGCGACCTGCAGGTCCGGTCGGGTGACCCACGCCGCCTCCTCCAGGCGCCAGTCGACGTCGAAGTCGCCGTCATGGGCCGGTTGATGGATCTGCCAGATGCGCACGAGCGGGAACTGCGACACCACCAGTGCGGTGCCCGGGGCAAAGCGGAATCGAATGTCGTTTTGCCGCTCGGCAGCGACCGAGGCGAGCGTTCCGATGTCCCACACCGTGCCGTCAGCGGCCCCGCCGGCCAGATGGACGGCCCATTCGAGCCGGGCGAGGTCCGGCAGATAGGGGAGATGGGCCACCGCTTCGAACCCGGCCAGGCACTCGGCCAGCGCCGCGCCGAATTCGTTCAGGTCGCCGCTCTGCGAGGGGTGGCGGCGCCGATAGACCTGCGCCAGGCCGGCGAAAAACTCGCTTCCGACGACCTGCTGCAGAACCGGATAGGCGGCGGCGAGCGCACGTGACGCGGCTGCCGCGACGTTGGCGCGGTAGATCGAGAGGCGCTCGCTCGCCACGGCAGGGTCACCCCGGATCCACAGGGCGGCACGTTCGTCGTGACGCGGGTCGTCGAGCGCCGCGGCGACGTCGCGCTGAGCCGTTCGCCAGTCGCTCATGGGCTCGGCAGGTGAGCCCGGGCGCGGGCGACTTCGTCGAGCAGCGTCGCAAGCGGCGGCAGGTCCGCATCCCACTCGATCAGCGTCGGTCGCGGACCGTAGCGCTGCGTCGCCGCGGCGTGCAGGGCCCACACGGGCTCGCTGACCCGGGTGGCGTGGGTATCGATCAGGCAATCCGCCGCGGCGCTGTGGCCAGCCAGGTGGAATTCACCGATCGCGTCCGGAGGAAGTTCGGCCAGCCGCAAGTGGGGGTCGAACCCGAAGTTCACGGCGTTCACATACAGGTTGTTGAGGTCGAGCAGGATGCCGCAGCCGGTTCGGCGCGACAGTTCGGCCAGGAACGCCGTCTCGGTCATCTCGTCGGCCCGAAAGGCGAAGTAGGCCGACACGTTCTCGATCAGGACGACGCGCTTGAGCATCGTCTGGAGCGCGTCGACGCGGGCGGCGAAATGGCTCAGGGTGGCCGGGTCGTAGGGCAGGGGCAGCAAATCGTTGAAATGGCGGCCCTCGGCCGCTCCCCAGCACAGGTGTTCGGACACCAGCCAGGGGTCGACCCGCTCGACCAGCAGCGCCAACTGGCGCCAGTGGCGCGGTTCCGGGGCGGCGTTCGAGCCGAGCGCCAGGCCGACGCCATGCAGACTGACCGGATAGGTCGCTCGCGCACGTTCCAGGGCCTGCAACGCCGGGCCTCCGGCGAAGAAGAAATTCTCGCTGTGCACCTCGATGAACCCGAGGTCCGGCCGCTGCTCGATGAGCTCGCGGTAGTGCGGCTGTCGCCAACCGATGCCGACCCGGTGCGACCGGCTGGTGGCGGCAGCGCCGCCCGCCTCGGGCCGCCGCAGAGGACCCGTCAGCGAATGCGGAGTCGGTGCCACAGGAACGCCATCTCGAGCGCCTGCATGTGGGCGCGCTGCTCGTTGTCCGCCGCACCGCCGTGGCCGCCCTCGATGTTCTCGTAGTAGAGCACCCGGTGCCCGGCAGCCAGCAGGCGCGCCGCCATCTTGCGCGCATGGCCCGGGTGCACCCGGTCGTCGCGGGTCGAGGTGGTGAAGAGGACGTCGGGATAGGTCACGCCCTCGCGGACGTTGTGGTAGGGGCTGTACCGGCTGATGTACGCCCAGTCCTCGGGCTCGTCCGGGTCGCCGTACTCCGCCATCCAGGAGGCCCCGGCGAGCAACCGATGGTAGCGACGCATGTCGAGCAAGGGCACGCTGCAGACCACCGCCCCGAACAGCTCGGGACGCTGCGTGAGGCACGCTCCCACGAGCAGGCCGCCATTGCTGCCGCCCTGGATGCCCAGTTGCGCCGGGCGGGTGACACCACGACCGATGAGGTCCTCGGCGACCGCGAGGAAGTCGTCGTAGCTGCGTTGCTTGTCGGCCTTGACGGCGGCTTGGTGCCAGTCCGGGCCGAACTCGCCCCCTCCGCGGATGTTGGCGATCACGAGCACGCCGCCGCGGGCGAGCCAGCCGCGTCCGTAGGCGGCGCGGTAGGCCGGGAGCATCGAGATCTCGAAGCCGCCGTAGCCGTAGAGCAGGGTCGGCCGCGGGCCGGCAGTGGCCGCAATGCGGTCGGGCCAGACGACGAAATAGGGCACCTGGGTGCCGTCCGGGCTGGTGGCGAAGCACTGATCGACCCGCATGGACGTGGCGTCGAACCGCGGCGGGAGCGACTTCCAGGTGTCCCGCGCGTCGCTGCCGGTGCGCGCCAGCCAGAGCGTGTCGGGGGTGAGAAAGTCGCTGTAGCTCAGGAGGTAGCTTTCGGCGAGCGGGTCGTCGGCCCGCGCCGGGTCATGCAGCGTCGCCACGCCGAGCGTGCCGGGGAAGGGCGCCTCGACGCTGCGCCGCGTGTAGCCCTGGGGAGTCCGTCGCCACTCCTCGAGGCGGCTCGCGACGTTGTCGAGCACGTTGACGATGACATGGCTGCGGGTGGTCGTGAAGCCCGCGAGCGAACGCGTCGGGGAGGGCGTGAAAAGACGCTCGAACCGCCGCTCGCCGGACAGGAACGCGGCCGCGTCGCACGCCAGCAAGGAGCCGCTCGGGTGGCGCTGGTCGCCCACCTGCCACTCGCTGCGGAGTTCGATCAGCAAGGTGTCGGCCGGATCGCCGGCGCTGTTCCAGAAGGCCACCGTCGCATCGGCGGGGACCTCGAGCAAGCGCCGCGCCGTTCCGTCTTCCAGCCAGTATTCGCGCGCGTAGAAGTCGATCACTCGAACGAAGAGCGTGCGCTCGTGACCGGGGGTGAGGTCGACGCTGGCGCTTGCCGTCATGTCGTCGAGAGCGACCTCGAAGGCCACCGGCGCTTCGGCGAGTTTCTGGCCCCGCGACCAGCGCCGCACGGTGCGCGCGTAGCCCGCCGTGGTCATGGAGCCGGGGCCGGTGTCGGTGCCGACGTAGATCGTGTCCGCATCGATCCAGGTGACGTCGGACTTGGCCTCGGGCAGGGTGAAGCCGCCAGCGACGAATTGCTTGGCGACGGTGTCGAACTCGCGCACCACCGCGGCGTCCGCGCCGCCCCGCGAGAGGCTGATCAGGACCCGGCAATGAGCCGGGGGCAAGCCGACCGCGCCACCCCAGACCCAGTTCTCGCCTTCGGCGTCGGCCAGCTGGTCCAGGTCCAGCACGGTCTCCCACGCGGGGTCGGCGCTGCGGTAGGCCTCGAACGAGGTGCGGCGCCAGAGGCCGCGCCGGTGCGCCTCGTCCTGCCAGAGGTTGTAGACATGATCGCCGCGGCGCGAGATGTGAGGAATGCGATCTTTCGAGTTCAGCAGGTCGAGCACCTCGGCGCGGATCGCCGCGTATTCGGGGTGCTGCTGCAGCGCTGCCTGCGATTCGCGGTTGCGTTCGGCCACCCAGGCCAGCGCGCGCTCCCCGAGAACCTCTTCGAGCCACAGGAACGTGTCGTCGGAACCGATGTCGGACATGGGGACGTCAGGCCAGCAGATGAGCGGTTTGCGGATGCCGGCGCATGTAGGCGTCGGCGTAGGAGCACCGCGGCTCGACCTTCAGTCCGGTCGCGGCCGCATGGTCGAGCAGCGCCTGGATCAGGGCACCGGCGATCCCTCGGCCCGCCAGCGCGGGCGGGACCTCCGTGTGCGTGACGACCATCACGCCGGGCCGCAGACGGTAATCGGCCACGCAGAGCAGGCCTTCGACCCGGGTCTGGAAGCGGCCCTGGTCGGGCAGGTGTTCGATCGGCAGTGTCATGCGGTCGGGTCGGGAGTCCATCGGCCGCCATTGTGGCTCGCGTGCCGCTCCCGGGCCGAGGCAGGGTCAAGCGGGGTGCAGGCGCCGCGGCGTGATTTCGACCGACTGCTGGCCGTCGCCGATGAAGACGGCGCCGTCCTGGACGCTCATCTGCAACTGCATGGTGCGCTGCGCCAGCGCGGCCAGCGCCTGGCTTTGTGCCGTCTCGATCTGCCAGACCTCGAGCCGGGCGGCGCGCGCGAGCTTGCCGGCGATGCCGTTCCACCAGATGGGGGTGCTGGCGCTGAAGCTGTAGACACTGACCCGGTCGGCCCGCCCCGACGCCCTCATCAGGCGCTTGTCGTCGGGCTGGCCGATGTCGATCCAGTGCTTGATTTCGCCGGTCAAATCCTTGTGCCAGAGCGCCGGTTCGTCGACCTCCCAGAGGTCTTTGGCGAGTTCGAGGGTGCCCTGGTCGGGGTCGGCCGGCAAATTGAGCGCGAGCGCCAAAAGGCGCACCATCATGCGTTCGTCCGTCTCCGACGGGTGCCGGGCGATCGTGACGGCGTGATCGACATAGAGATGGCGGTCCATGTCGGCGATTTGCAGGGTGGCCTTGTAGATGGTCGCCTTGATGGCCATGGCTCGGGGGGCTGCTCGGGTGGTGGGTGGGGCGCTGCGCGCAAACCGCCGATTAGACCAGAGGCGTTCGGACCGGGCGATCGGCCAGGCGACACAATCACGCCTTTCCCGCCAGGAGCTCCGCCATGACAATGAAGAAGACCGACTTGACCAAGCACCTCGCCAAGAAGCTCGACGGGCGCATGAAATCGGTGGGGGTCCCCGACCGCTTCGCCCAGGGCGCGGCCGCCGCCGCCGACAAGCGCGAGCAGCGCCGCGTGGATGCAGCGGCGGGCCTGGTGCCGTTCGCTTGCAAACTGCCTGCGGACCTGGTCGGCCGCTTGAACGAACGGGCTGCGGGGCACGAGGGGGGCGTGAATGCCTGGGTCGCCCAGGCGATCGAGCGCGCGCTCGGTTGAACGCGCTGCCCCGCAATGACCGAAGGGGGGCTCAGCGCTGGCGGCGACGACCGAGCGAGACGCCCATGAGTGCCAACCCGCCGACCATCAGCGCCGCGGTCGCGGGTTCGGGGACGGCCGTGACGCAAATGGCGTCGAGCGACCCGCCGGTGCTGTCGCTCTTGCCGACGGCCTTGAACTCCAGAACGTCCGAGCCCGTGCCGACGACCGTGTAGTCGTAGAGGTGCCAGACATTGCCGACCTGGTGGGTGCCGTCGAGCATGGGCGTGCCGAGAAGCTGGCCGTTCCAGTACACGCTGATCGGGTTGCTGTCCGCTGCGACGCCGCTGCGCGCGGAGTATTCGAAAGACAGGGTGTAGGTGGTTCCCGCCGCGGTGGCCAGGGTCTGCGCCATCGCGCTGTTGCGGTAGGAGTCGAGTTCGACGAAGTTCTTGCCTTCGTAAGCATTGCCGGAGGCATGGTTGCGGACCTCGATGCCGCTGCCGCTGACCGTGGTCCACCCCTTGATGTTGTTGTAGACGCTCCAGCTGTGATAGGGCTGATTGACGTCTTCGAAGCCACCGTCGACGACGATGTTGCTGGCGTGGGCGGACCCGAAAGAAACGAGAAGTGCGGCGGTGCTGAAAAACAGGCGATACATGATGAAAAACCTCGACGGTAGGAAAGTTGTCATTTGACGGGATGCAGTATCGACTCGAGGCGTAAAAAGCTAGCCCCACGGATGAGGGGGTATGCAACATGGAGCGCGTGAAACCGATCACGGAACGTTAGATACAACGGGCCAAGAAAAGTGATCAATTGTCGCGACGTTGTGTTTGCGCGGCATTTGTTCCCGGATGCAGCGACCGATTGCGCAGATCGGGCGCTGGGTTACTTTCTTTGAATCGATCGCGTGCCTATGCTGACGGCTCGTTAGCGATCATTTTCAACATGACTCAGCCACCCGCTCTGGCCGACCCCGCCCTCCCGTTCGACGGTGCCTTGGGCGCAGCGCTCCCCCTCCTGGCATCGAGAGTCGGCGCGGGCCTGGCGGAAACATTGCAAGCGCGTCCCAACCGCCGCGACCTGCCGCATTCGTCGGCGGCGCTGCTCGACCGCTGCCAGGCCACCGACGCATTGCCCCCCGCACTGC